>JAGCNI010000040.1 GCA_017646015.1 Lentisphaeria bacterium | reverse complement strand
CGATTGGAACTCTATCTCATTTCACTCTGAAATCAACCCTGTAAAATAATTATACTGGTTATGACATCATAACCAGTATCAACAGGCATGCAATACAGCGCAATATGATTGTGAACGATACAAAAAATTTCTTTGGTAAATTCACAGAACGATTGGAACTCTATCTCATTTCACTCTGAAATCAACCCTGTAAAATAATTATACTGGTTATGACATCATAACCAGTATAGAAAAAGCTCAGCAATAATTATCCGAACATCTTTTTTCCTGATGATCAAAGTGATGTTTCAGTCAGTTTCCCGCTTGCAGCCGATGCGATCCGCAGTTCTCCAAAGCGATTTGCACTGATTCGGAAGAATCTGTCTTTCAAGTCGGAAAACTCTCTGAAACAAGCTCTGAAGCAGACGGGACATTCGGAATGTCCCGCATTGCATTGAAGTTCATTTTCCGGCGGACTGACGCTTCCGGATCATTTCGCACGCATCCTTATTGATCACAACCGTTTCTGCGGCAAATTTTTCGAGTTCATCCACGATCTTTGCAGCTTTACCGTCGGCAATCGCCAGATTGAAATAATTCAAACGGAAGAATGCTTTGTAAAGAGCATCACGGGATTTCTGAACTTCCGGATCTTCATGAGGCGGATAATGTCTGTGTTTCCGCATGGATTCAGAAACCACGATATTCAGGTTTTTGGCAAAGAGTTCATCAATCGGATAAAGATTGAGTTTTGCCTGTTCCATTGCTTTCAGACAACGTCCGAGAACAGAGGAATCCACTTTTTTCCGCAGGGATGCAAATTCAGACAAGAGCTGATTGTATGCCTGTTCCGGAGTGTATTTGGAGAAGTCTGCTTCTGTATATTTGATTCCGTTGATAACTGCCTGATCCAGAAAAAGACGATAACGTGCACGTTCACGGATAAACATTCCACGGAAGATTTCATCACGTATCGGAGCAGGATCTTTGCCGACAAAATAATAGCAGGCATCTCCGGGCTGCAAGGTAAACTTACGGCTGCCGCCATCAAAAATCTTCATGGAAGCGACATCCAGAGTCTTGTTGCCGCCAAAAAAGATTTCTGCTGTTTCCGGTTCATAAACATTGCGGTTGACAACACACAGAAGTGTACCCTCCGGTGTCTTCAGCGCATCAATACTGACAGCAGGGCCCCGGTAGAGCTGTTTGACAGTATTGAACTTGTCCGAGTTGAAAGTTCTGGTATTGATCTTGATTCCGGCAGGCAACGGACCGGGATAAGAACGTGCGACCACAGTACCAACTCCCCCCAACTGACGGGCAACAGAACCGATCGCTTTCCAACAGGATGTATATTGTCCGGCAACACCAAATGCGGAAATATCATCATACCCTTTGAAAACCCACGGCCAGCCGTGACTCATCATACCGTAATAAACGATCCCTTTGACACCGGCGGCAACAGAAAGATTCAACATCAATTTTGTTTCCGCATCATTCGGCATCACATAACCGCCGTTGCTGCTCCCGAATCCCTGCGGCATGAACCAGACAGGTTTGTCTTTTCCTGCAACCTGAACCAAACGTTTGAATGTAGTATAAATCGCCCAGGGATTACGACCGCCGTGCACATCCAGATGCATCGGATAAGAATCCATCAGGAAAATCGGCAGATACGGAATCAACGGTTCACCAGTGATCATCAGATACGGGAAAGGAAGCACATCTTTCGGCAGAAGTTTGGAAAGTTCATTGTGCAGATAGATCATCGTTTCCGCATTCTGCCCCTCGATCTCGTCTGCAGTATAAATCCCCAGAAGACGGTCATTGTAATTTTCCATGAATTTGCGGATATCTTTATCCCGGAATTTTTTCATACGTGCGGGAACAGATTTCATAAATTCAGGCGTGATTTCAATGTCACTTTTCTTGCAGACATGTTGAATATCGGAATATGTTGCATCCAGACGGCGCAGGAGTTCACCATATACATTTTTACCATCCTTATTGATCTTGCTGATCACACCGATGTTCCAACTGTAAACCGCATTGCAATAGTTGTCGATTGCTGCTTTGGTGTTCTCAAACACAAGATCCCGATTCCATTGTCCCTGCGGAGCACCACCGCTGCGGACACCGCGATAGTAGTGTCCCAAGCGGACAGAAAACGGGAAATGATTCCGGTATTTTTCCGGCAATGCGCTCTGCTGTGCTGGAACCTTCGGCAGTTTTTTCAGGACAATTTTCTGAACAGGCTGTTTTTTACCGTATTCATCAGTATAATGTTCTTTTCCGGTCATCGGAATGATTGAGAGAGAATAGTGATATTTGCGGGTTTCAGCAGGTTCAAGTGTAAAATCTTTATAATATAATTCAAAGGTATTATATGTCTTGGTCAGATAAACATATCCCTTGTCCGCCTCGGTGGAAGTGAACTGAAGCAGCAGAGTTTTATTGATTTTTTCATATGTTCTTGCGAACCAGCCGGCACGGATCGGAGCGGCTGTGATTTTATAAATTCCGTATGGGTCTGCAGAATCATATTTAAAAACCTGGACCCAGTCGTTCAAAGGCCATGAAAAAGTACCATTCGCATTGGAGATAATATTGTGGATACGATAGGATGTAGTAATCGGATTTTTCCCGGTATTGGTAAAAGAAGCTGTAACTTTGATTTCAGTGGCTCTGGGAGCAAGAGAGAACTCTTTATCCAGCTTGAGTCCACTCAATGCTCCGGATGGATTGAGTCTTGAAAACCGGATCCGGCGACCCGGTTCAAGAACTGTGGCAGTGTAGTATTCTTTACTGAAAACTCCCGGTGTCTGATGACCGGGAACAATATCCCGGCAGAGACCGCCGGGTTCCAGTACAAGATCCTTGCGGGTGAAATCAAATCCATTTTCCGCAAGAATCAGAGAATTGATCATCGCCCCTTTGACAGGATCAAAAACAGCGGTGATCTTCTCGTTTTTCAAAACCAGTCCGGACTCAATACCGATTTTCAAATCACTGAAACTGATCGCACCGGGCTCGCCGATTGTACGTACAGCAAGCGTGATTTTCACAACATCTTTCGGAGTACGGAACTTCAACTGCATCGGTTTCCATTCAGCAGTGGCAAACTGATAAATGTGTTTGGTCACGCCTTTACCTGCAACCTCTTTGCCGGCAGCGTCATAGAATTTCACAAACAATCCGGCTCTGCCTTTACCGCGGATCATTACACTGGCAGAAAACATATCGCCTTCTTTGACATTCTGTCCCTGACGGTATCCCGCATAAATATTCCAACCGGCTTCCCCATTGGTGAGCACCATTGCAGAGTCGCCATTGTACCCATCTTTTGAATAATGCACTTTGTTGACTTTTTTGTTCTTGATATTGAACCACCAGGTGGAATCCAGAGTGGCAGAAAATGCTGTTGTTTTCTGCTGTGCAAAAACCTGAAAACACAGTCCCGCCAACAACAATACAGCAAAAACACGTTTCAACATAAAAAATCCTTCCTGACTCTTTTCTCTTCTTACAATTTGAATCCATTGCAGAATACTGCTTCATACATACTCGGCGCATTCCATGCTTTCGCTTCCGGACTGAAAGCAGTAGAACGCACTTCGGAATAAGTCATATCTTTCACATTCCCGCTCATCATGAACATGTGAGCTTTCCGGCTGTTGAAAAACGGTTTATTGGAATCGGGAGAATAACGGGAGAGTGTTTCACTGCGCATTTCACCACCTTCATGACGGAATGCGATCGCTCCTCCGACAGAGGCATGCCCCTCATCCCGGAACCAACCGTCCATCATATACATGGCATCACTCGGTTTGACAAGATTGGACATCTTACGGTAGATGGTCGCACGGTTGGTTCCGTTCGGAACATATCCGGCAAGAACCCGATTGACCGTGTAGTGGGTATATTCAAACTTCAACTTGTCATTATGGGCAAGCCCGATCTTTTCTGTCGGACAGATGAACGGACCTTTCATTTCAAAAGGTTTGTAGGACAATCCATAGTTATGATTGACAAGGATCATAAACCAGTACTGATTGTAGCGAATGGTAAGATTGCTCCCGTCCCCGTCCGGATGCGGCATTTTAGCCGGCAGAATCCATTCCTGCCAGTCATTGGAATACATCAGGATCCCGGTTCCGACCATTTTCATATTATTGGTACAGCTGATCCCCTTGGCTTTATCACGTGCCCGCTGCAAAGCCGGCAACAGCATCCCTGCAAGAATTGCAATAATAGCAATCACAACGAGGAGCTCTATTAAAGTAAAGCCTTTACGAATTTGAATCACATGTTTATTCTCTTTTTTCATCATATCCATCTCCTGTTTTTTATTTTCTCTTAAAAACCTCTGCGGCTCCCCAGCCGCTCTGTATCCTGACGTTCTCCATAACTCCTTCCAAAAGCTCTTTCTGCACCTCCCGTTTTTAACAAAATCACTATTTTTGAAAAATAACTCCTATTTTCTGGTAATATTTTACAACAAAACCCGGAAAATGTAAATAACAAAAATGAGTAAAATATTATCAAAAAGGAATATTTCCTCATATTTCCATGAATATTGGACTTGTCTTTTCCGGAAAAAGTGCCATATTTCTTATAAAAGGAGAATGATTATGAATTGTTTTGATGATCTTAATTTCCGTATGTGCATCCATCGTTTCTGCAACTCGGATCAACTGAATTTCAAACCGCATGCAAACTCTGTAGAATTTATCAGAAACGGGCAGGTTTTCCTGAAACATCAAGATCATGTGGCATGCCTCAAGGCTCCCGTCCTGTTCTGGTTGAAAAAAGGTGAAATATACAGCTTCATCCTCGATAGAAAATGCAAACAACCCTATGAACATCTTTACAGTGACTGCAATGGCGAAAAAACGGATCAGATGATCGAACACCTGAATGAACTCTGTCCGCAGGGATATGTCACACCGAACAATCCGGATAAAATATCGGAGATCTTTTTCGAGCAGGTCAAATTATTCCGCCTCGATCCGAACTATTATCAACCGGAAATGTATCAGAATTTCATCTCCATCGTAGCAGAGATCGTATGCTCATTGAGAAAAACGATCACCCCGGAAAATGACCCCTACAAAGTCACTCTGCTCGCCAATGATATGCGGAAAGATCCTTTCCAGAAATACAACCTCCGCGCATGGGCGAAAAAACAGGGCATAACCTATCAGCATTTCAGAAGATTATTCCGGCAGGAACATAAACTCCCGCCCGCACAATATCTGCGGAATCAGAAAATGACACGGGCAGCGGAACTCCTTTCCATGACAAATATGAGAATCAAGGAAATCGCTTTCAACTGTCACTATGATTCACTCATGGATTTCTCCCGTTCCTTCAAAAAATTCGCCGGAGTTTCTCCCCTGGAATACAGAAAAAAACGTATCACAGACAACACGATTTTCATCGATGAAATCATTCCCGATGAGACCGATGAAGATTAAGATAATACAATTAAAAATTCAATAAGTCCAAGATATAAAAAAATCCTGCAAAACTGGATTTCAAACAGTTTTGCAGGATCAAATCAGATACGGTTCTATTTCTTATTTGAACAGTTCTTTCAGAAGATCAGCACTCTTTTTGAGATCGATTTCCGGAGCACGCAAATGAGTATCATGTTCGATCAGGATCCATTTATCATAATTAAACTTCTGCAATTCATTTGCAATCTTTTCCATATCCATCCCGGCATTCCCGCCTCCAAGCTCACAGAAACGGAGACGCTGCCCCCACTTGTCAAGACCGATACTTTTGTCTTTGTAATAGATATCTTTGAAATGAACTGCGGCAAGACGGTCATGATATTTCCGGATCACTTCCACGCAATCCCCGTCTGCGGCATGAAGATGTGCGATATCCAGCAGAAGAGATGCTCCGGGGACCGCTTTCATGAAATCATCCAGTTCCTGTGGTGACTCCACCCTTGTTCCGAGATGATTATGGAGAGCCGCTTTCAAACCATAATATTTTGCGGCCTCCACAAATGCATTGGCTCTGCGGCAGTAATCTTCAAACGGCACATCCCGTCCGGCTGGAATCGTGATCCAGACATATTTTTTGCCGAATGCACATGCACATTTCATAGTCAGTTCCACATTGCTCATATTGCAGGAGGCAAAATCCATTCCCATACGGTGAAATTCCGCAGCATTCTGAACGGCCTCAGACATACTTGAGCCTTTCAGCCATTCGATCCCTCCGATCCCGCAGTCACGGAGCAGTTCCAAACGCTGTCTCAGATTGAAATTTCCGCCGTACCAGACATCCATACCGTAATCGGCAACACCCAGTTGGTTTTTCATCTCAGCACATCCTTATTTTTATTTGGTGCAGGCAAGCATGACTTTACGCAAAGCCTCTGCCCAACGTTCCACAACAGACTGTTCCGCCAGCAGAACACGGTGTGAAATTGCCATCAAACGGTTATACATCACATCTTCACAAACATCTGTATTGTGTTTGATATATTTCCCTTCGGAGGAGTTCCATGCAAGACTCTTATACAGCGGACATCCCCAGCCGACACCGAGCAGGATCCCTTCCGCACGGATCATTGCCAGAACTTGCTCACGGGTAAGCCCTTCTTTCAAAAACGCTTTCTGAAGCAGGAAGGTGAAGAAATAATAATCACGGTCATCATCTTCGTAAGATGATTTCTGCATTTTGACACAGGGAATATCTTTGATATATTCAATGACCAGTTTTGCGCCTGCCTGACGTTTCGCACGGTACTCATCCTGATGCTGATGCTGGTCATAAATGATCGCCGCCTGAAATTCAGTAAAACGATACTGATGACATTCCAAATCGACCGGCAGCGGTTCCTGCGGGAACAAGCGGGAATTACCGATATGACTGAGACGGAATGCGAGATCAGCCAGATGATCATCATTGGTCGTCAGGCACCCCCCTTCCCCGGCGGTCATCAGTTTGCTCAACTGGAAAGAAAAACTGCCGAATGAACTCAGAGAACCGACCCCTTTACCATGCTGTTTTGTTCCGTGAGCATGTGCACAGTCTTCCAGGACATGGATCCCATATTCTTTTGCGATCGCATTGATCGCATCCATATCCGCAATTGCAGAATAGAGATGGACCGGAATGATCGCACGGGTGCGGGGTGTGATCGCCTCACGCACTTTTTCAGGATCAATACAGAGTGTATCCGGATCGATATCCACGATCACCGGTGTTGCGCCGACATACTGAACAGCCTGAGCAGTAGCGACCCAGGTCACCCCGGGGACAATAACTTCATCGCCGGGACCGACTCCCAATGCCAGCAGAGCACATTCCAGAGTTGTTGTGCCGTTACACATCCAGATACAATGTTTGGTATCCTGATACGCAGCAAACTCTTCCATGAGTTTCTTTTCGTATTCACCGCAAAGCCCCCATTTTCCACTCCGGTAGATCGAAAGAAGTTTTTCTTCCGTTTCCGGCAGATGCGGCGGCCACGGCGGCAGAAGACGATCCAGTTCTTCCGGCTCAAAAACAGGTTTTCCTCCATGAAAAGCAAGTGTGTTCATATCAATTCCTCCAATGTAATAAGGTTATCTGCTACAAATGCGGCAATGTGATCCTGATATTTGAATGTATGACGGCAGGGATAGCCGTAAATTTCATAAAATCCGAAAGCATGTTTATCCTGACAACGGTGATAACTGGCAATATCAGGATACCGTTTCATATCTGCTGCCGAGGGATAATAGGCTCCATTTCCATTGGCAACTGTTGCTATAAAACAATTTTCACCGCCGGAACGTTTCATCAATGCGTTACCGTCCTCCACAAAATATTCTCCGGGAATAAAGAAAAAACTCAGTCCGCCAATACGGATCACCTGAAGATCATGGAACGAACGGAAATCATGCCCCAATTCACGGAGGATACACATCTCTCTCAAACGATCCGCATGATATTTCCGAATCTCACGATATGCAGCTTCATCACGTTTCAGCTCTTCTGTTGTCTGCACAACAACCGGAAATTCCATTGTACGCAAAATACCGCGAATTGCCAGATCGGTTATCTTTTTCCCTCCCTCTGACAAACTTTTTTTCAAATCCTTCACATAGCGGGATGCCACGACTTCCGCACCCTGATCATTCTGCAAATCACCACAGGTCGTATCCGGATTCACATCTCCGCTGGCTCCCTGCAGATACAACGGCATTTCTGCCAGTTTTTCATCCACGATCATGCGGTTGACAACCCCCATCCAATCGGAAGAAACAAGTGCAGCATACTCGCCATTCATCGTAGTTCCATGCAATCCGAGATTGTGCAGCAACAGTTTACAACTGCCATCCTCACGCAGAAAACGAGCCCAGCGAATCGTATCATCAGTAATATTTTTCTCCGGCTCCACCCGGTTGTATCCCAATTTCCCCGACAACTCCGCTTTCCCGGTTTCCACGCAACGGATATTTTCCGCAGAAACGACTGCTTTCAGGGCAAGTTCCGGAACAAGATGTTTCCAATTTTCCTGAAATGTCTGATCCGGTTCTCCCCAACCGATGCCGCCATTCCCCAGACATGGTCCGCTGTGGGTATGGGTTGCAACCAGGGCAATGCAATCAGGTGAGATCCCGGTTGTTTGTGAAATTTTTTCTCGCATTTCACGCGCATAAGAATCCGGCATAGTACAGACATCGCTGTAAATGATCATCGCTCTGCCGCCATTGTCATCACGAAAGAAAAATGCACGGCAATACAAAAGATCATGGACTCCGATATTTCTTCTGCCATGAAATGGTCCATATCCATAGAGTTCTGCAAACAGCGGAACTCTCAATATTTCTTCTGCTGAACCAACCTGAAACACTTTCTCTCACTCTCCTCTTTTTTTCTTTATCAAAAAAAATATTTACAGTACGCATGATCCATGTTTTTTCTCTGTTATTATACCGTAAAACCCCTTTTTTGTAAATAGCACAGAAAAGCAAAATGTTAGCAAAAAAGAACATTTCGCCATTTTTCCCGGAGTAAAAAATTGCTTTTATTTCTGAAAAAATCAGATTTATCTACTTTACTTTGAAAAATATTTTGTTATATTGAAAAATAAATCAACACTTTTAATAGGAGAATACAGCTTATGAAAATCTTCCGTTACTGGGTCAGAAAAGATATCACGCTCTACAATACGGTTTATCATCTCAAAGCCGGATCCAATGAATCGTATGAACACGCAGAAAATATTCTGAAAATCAAAATTGCTCTTGTCGGAAAGTACGCGGAAGATGCCATTCAGGAAAAACCGTTCTCTCAGGAAGAGATCGAACAGAAAAGAAACGAACTTTTCGCTTCCGACCCGACAGCATATGAAGCAACCATTTGTGAAGAACTCTGTGAGTCTCTGGATGAACATAATATCATCACAAGAAATCGTTATGGCGCACTCGTGCTGAATTCCGATGAACTCCTCTTTCTGGATATCGATCATCTTCCGTTGACTTTCGGAGAATTCTTCGCTCAGATATTCGGCAGAAAAATTCCCGATATGAAAAAGAGGATCCTGAAACTGATCGGAAAAACATCCCTCGAACCGGAATATGAAAACATCGGATTCAGAGTCTATGAAACAGCAAGAGGAATCCGTCTGCTCGTTTCGTTGAACGCCGCAGACACTCTGAAAACACCACGATTCAAACAGCTTTGCAAAAAATTCAAAGTCGATTCTCTTTATGAAGCATTGTGTATAAAACAAAACTGCTGCCGCGCCCGTCTGACACCCAAACCGGCACGAATACACATGAAAACATTGATAAAACTCCGTTTCCCGTATGAACCGGAAACAGAAAAAATCATCAAATCATGGACAGAAGAATATCAGACCCGTTCCGGCGATTTTGCAGTTTGCAGATTGTTGGCTTCATTCGGGAAAAAATTTCCCCTCTCCCCGGCAGTGGAATATCATGACCGGATCACCGGAATCGACAAAAATCTTCCACTTGCCTGAAATTTTTTCAACGGCAGATCAACGCTCCTGCCACGGCAGAAAGAATGATCAGGAGCGTTGTGGAGATTTTGGTCTTCCACATCAGAAGAATCGAAACACAGCAAATCACAAGTCCGCCGATGGAAAGACGGAAATCCGCAGGAATTCCGCTTCCGGCTCCGGTCAATGTCTGAAAAATATTCTTCCACGGAATGGGAGTGGTAAAAACAGACATCCCGAGAAACTGGAATACAGCAAAAAAGAGAAGTCCCAGTGCGGCAGGGCGGACTCCCTGCATGACTCCTTTCACGGCAATCGAATCTTTCCAGCGATTGATAAATGTCACCGCCAGAGTTCCGATCACAAGCGAAGGAATGATCAATCCGATACTCGCCAGGATCCCGCCGGAAACTCCGCTGTGCAGATAGCCAACATACGTAGCAGTATTGATCCCCACAGGTCCCGGAGTCACTTGCGCGATCGAAATCAGATTTCCGAATTGAGAAAGAGTCAGAAGTCCGCGCTTTTCAATCAGCTCAGCAATAATCAGCGGCACAAGCACATAGCCGCCGCCGAAACTGACACACCCGAAGCGCATAAAAAGAAAACTCAACGTGAATATATTCATTTCTGTATCCCTCCCGCTTCACGGATCCGTTTGTCCGCCGCACGTTTCCAACAGGCATACACGATCCCCAACGGCATCGCCCCCAATACGGCATATACAGGACTGATCCCCGCCATAACCAGTGCAAAAACACCGAGAGCGATCAAAATCGCAAACCAGCCTTTCAATACTTTTCCAGCCATCCGCAACGCTGTCAGAATGATCAATCCGGTAATACACGCACGCACTCCGGTAAATGCTCCGAGCAGCCAGGGATCAGATGGATTCAAATGCGGAAAGAAAGCTGCAATGATCAGAATGATCACCACCGAAGGCAGACACACCCCGAACGCTGCCGCAAGCACACCGCCGATCCCTGCGATCTTCATGCCGATATATACCGCAGAATTGCAGGCTATGATCCCCGGAATCGTCTGAACCAATCCCATCATATCCAGCAATTCATCGGAAGTCAACCATTTGTATTTCTTCGCAAACGTTTCTTCCACGACCGGCAGAATGGCATATCCGCCGCCCACGACCAATGCCGCGATCTTCGCAAAGGTGAAAAAAAGTATCCACAGCTTTTTCCAATATGAACTGTCCACTTTCATCGGTATATTCCTTTCCCTATTTTAAAAGCCATGTAATCTACATCCTGCCGGAACGCTTTTCAATTTCCGGCAATGAAAAAGCCGGAAGATCTTTGAAAATCTTCCGGCAGTTGATTTTTTTCACTCAGGAACTCAACCCAACAGTTGTGTCCCGATCTTGAGTAATGTTCCAAGCTGGAATACGATGAAAGTGGATATATACGCCAGAAGGAACAATGCTCCAGCCTCGATAAATGCCATTTTCCAGGAATTCAATTCACGACGGATGATCACCAGTGTGGCAAGACACGGAATCGAAAGCAGACAGAACAGCATGATGCAGAACGCCTGAAGCGGAGTATAATTCTTCACCATCTTCTCGCGGAGTGTCGCCGATTCCTCATCAACTTCATCACCCTCGGCATACAGGATCCCCATCTGTGATACAAACACCTCTTTCGCCGCCAGCGCACCGATCAAAGCAGTCGATACACGCCAGTCAAAACCGAGAGGTCTGAATACCGGTTCCAGGATCTTTCCGATACGTCCGGAGATCGTATATTCCATCTTCTCCGCAAGTCGTGCATTTTTCAATACGGTGATTTCATCATCCAATTTCTGTACGGATTCTACACTCTGCTGAGCCTCTTTCTGAACTTGCATTTTTTTGAGCTGTTCAATTTTCACATCATAATTCTGTGAAAACACTTTCTTTTCCGGGAAAGTATTGCAGATATACAGAATAATACTGGTCGCCAGGATCACAGTCCCCGCTTTCTGAAGATACATCCGTCCGCGATCCCACATGTGAAGCATCAGACTTTTGAAAGTCGGCATACGGTAAGGCGGCAGTTCCATCAGATACACTTCGCCATCTCCTTTGAACAGAGTGGCTTTCATGATCCGTGCCGCAACCAGTGCCACTGCGATCCCGATCAGATAGATCAGCCACATGGTGAATGCCTGATAACGTGCCGCAAAAAATGCCGGAATGATCAACGCATAGATCGGAAGACGCGCTCCGCAGCTCATCAGCGGCAATACCATGATCGTAACAGTCCGGTCCCGTTCCGATTCAATCGTGCGTGTCGCCATGATCGCCGGAACGGTACAGCCGAACCCGAGCACCAGCGGCACAAAAGAACGTCCCTGCAAACCGAATTTACGCATCACTCCATCCATCACAAATGCTGCACGCGCCATATAACCGGAATCCTCCAGCATGGCGATCGCAAAAAACAGAAACAGGATATTCGGCAGAAATACGATCACACCACCCACCCCGGCAATGATCCCGTCGGTCACAAGGGTGCGGAGATACGGCAATGTCTCCGGATTCCAAAGCTCTTTGACTGTATCACCGAACCAGTTGAAAAAGGTTTCAATATATCCCATCAGCGGCTCCGCACAGGTAAATGTAAACCAGAATGTGGCGTACATGATTACAAGAAACAACGGAAAACCCAGAAATTTATTGGTCATGACAGCATCGATCTTATCCGAAATCTCACGCCGTTTGGCATGGGATGAAGTGATCGTTTCACGGCAGGCTCCCGCAAGCATCGCATAACGACGGTCCGCCATGAATGTATCAGCTTCGATCGCATGTTTATCCCAGAGATGTTTGATTTGACTTTCCACTTCATCCGCAACCGGCAGAAATTCCCGGATCCGCATCGCAGAGGTATCATGTTCAAGCAGTTTGATCGCAAAAAAACGGGACGGAATATGTTTGTAGCGAATCACATCCAGCTGATCGATTTTTTCTGCAACAGCATTGATCGCATCGTCAATATCCGCACCATAACTGAGCATGGGGATCCCGTGATCTTCCAGTTCGGAAAGTGTCTTTGCCAACTGATTCAGCAACGGCTGCACTCCGGATGCGGAATTGGCAACAGTCTGTACGATCGGAGATCCGAAATATTTTTCCAGTTTCGGTATATCATATTTCAACCCCTTGCGTTTGGCATCATCCGTCATGTTGAATGTCAACAGCATGGGAATATGAAGTTCCGCCAACTGAGTTGTCAGATACAGACTACGCTGCGGGATCGTGGAATCCACCACATTCACGATCAGGTCGATCCCCGGTTTGGTCAACTCCTGAAAAACAACATCCTCTTCCGGAGAACTCGATGAAAGTGAATATACGCCCGGCAAATCGATCAATTCAATATCACTGCCGTTCAGAGTAAAATGCCCGGATTTACTTTCTACGGTCACACCGGGATAGTTCCCCACATGCTGACGGGCTCCGGTCAATGCGTTGAAAATGGAAGTTTTCCCGCAATTCGGATTCCCCGCCAAAGCAATTTTATACGATCTGTTATTCATCATGCACCTCCGGGTGCTCTCAAAACAATATTGACCGCATCTTCACGGTGCAATGCCATACTGGTTTCCAACAGTTTCACACGGAGCAATCCGCCAAACGGAGCATGTGCCTCCATCTGCAATTCTGTTCCCGGAACAAGACCCACATCGGCAAACTTTTTCCGTCCGCGCATCTCCGGCATCACTTTCACGATCGTGGCTCTCGCCCCAACCGGAAGTTCTGCAAGGGTCAGTTCCTGGCCCAACGCAACATAACAATCCCGGATTTTCCATGTTTCATTCCCGCATCCGCAGGTACATTTCCTGTTTTTCATTGTATTTTCCTCCTGCTATGGATATTTCCCGCTATATTATTTGTCGCAGCTAACATCCGATCCGCAACGCATAATACACAAGAAATATAATTTCTCTCTTTTCCTTTTGTTATAATATAACGCTACTTCTTTCGAAAATCAATTAGGTTTTCCTAATTTTTTTTGTTTTTTATTCAAAAAAAATGTTTTCTCCTGCGCGGCTGCTGCATTTTCTGGAAAAATTCATCCGTAAATCAGTTGTATTGAACTCCGGAGGCTGTATATTATTAAGAGATAACAAACATAAACAGGAAACTGCCGATCATGAATCATATAACTGCTCAAAGAAATCCGAACCCGTATCAGAATGTCAACTGGGATACTGTCTCCTATGTCACTGGATGTACCCACATGCATTGCACCACTCCCGAAGTCCTGCAGAAATACATCAACGAAGGATTGGAATTTGCAACTCTTTCCAATTATTACCCTTCCACCCCGTGGTATCCGCTGAAAAATATCAGAACCAATACATTCCGCCTCAAACAACCGGCATATATCCGGAATGGAAAAATCGTCCGGGAAGAATTGGATATCCGCAAAACAGTGGCTTCATGGTCGGAAGAACAGGCTGCAAAACTTCCCGCTGAGGAAGGGGAACTCATCGCCCCGGAACTGCCGCCGGATTTCCTGGAAGCTCCCGCCGCAGAACATCACTGGTTTTCTGATTACAGCGTTTATCTGCATATCTGTGCACCCGGTTCTAAACTGACTTCAGGACATTTCGATAATCAATATCAATTCGGTCTCTCCGAACATGGTTACGATCTCGGCTGTCCCCTCCCATGGCGGAAAGGATTTGATGAGATCTTCAGCGAACTCATGATCCCGGACGGCGGAGGAATCGTGATCGCACATCCGCACTGGTCACACATGCCCCTCGCTTTCCTCAATGAACTGCTCGATTATGACCCCAGAGTCCTCGGAATCGAAGTCTATAACTACAACTCCTCGCTCTATCACAGTGAAAACAGTGAAGTCGAATGGGATCATATCCTCGCAACCGGCAGACAATGTTTCGGATTCTTTGTGCAGGATCACCCAATGCAGGAATGGCGCGGAAAATGTATCCTCCTCCCGGAAGAAAGAACCGCAGAATCCTGCCTCCGTGCTTATCGTCAGGGGCGTTTTTACGGTGCGATCTTCGGAAACGGTCTCCGTTTTGAACATATCAGTTTCGACGGCTCCGTCATCCGGGCAAAATGCAATCAGAAAGTCAGCTACCAGATCACTTCCGCTCAGGGCGTAGTCGAAGATTTCTACACCACAGAAATCGAATTCCCGGTCAAGGAAGAGGATAAGAAAAATCATGTATTCATGCGTCTCACCGCAAGAGATCCGAAAACAACCGAAAAACTCTATGCTCAGCCGTTTATGCTGATCTGATCGTGTTTTTCCTCTTTTCGATTTGAATATAAGGACAATTCGGGTTATATTAACAATTCACGATAAACTTGAAACTCAGAAAAGAAACAGATTGGATTATGATTTTTTACAGATTGCTTTTCCCATTGGTATTTTTATTCTTCCTCCCCGGTTTGATCATCAAACTGATCCGGCGTCCCGGACGGAAAAAAAATTACGCAGAACGTTTCGCCATCTTCTCCCGCGAACGCAGAGATGCATTGCAGAAAATGGAGGGAGCTGTCTGGTTCCATGCCGTTTCTGTCGGAGAAACAAATGTCGCTCTTTCCATGCTGAAAAAATGGATCGAAAAAGATCCCTCTCAGAAATTTGTCTTTTCCACCACGACCACTACCGCTCAGGAGATCGCATGGAACAAAGTCCCTGAAAATGTGGAAGTCTTTTTCTGCCCCATCGACTGCACTCCGTTTGTTCGCAAAGCTCTCCGCATGATCAAACCATCTGCTCTGGTCATCTTTGAAACAGAACTTTGGCCAAATCTGCTCCATGAATCCGCTAAAGCAGGAATCAAACTCTTTCTGGCAAACGGCAGAATTTTAGACCATTCAGCAAAAAGCTATCAACGCTTCCGTTGTTTCTTCGCCCCGCTCCTCCGGCAGTTCAATGTGATCTGCGCTCAAACAGACTTGGATAAAGAACGTTTCCTCGCAATCGATCCGAACCTCAATGTCCAAGTCACCGGAAACATCAAATTCGACCAGGTCCCGCCCGCCGACCTTGTCCCGATGGATCTGAACCAATATTTCGGAGATAATTTCATCGCAGTCCTTGCATGCAGTACCCATGCGCCGGAAGAAAAAATGATCCTCAACGCATTTATGACCGCTCAGAAAAAAGCTCCCTCCATGAAATTGGTCATTGTCCCCCGCCACGCTGAACGCGGTTCTGAAATCGAAAATACTCTCGCAGATGCCGGAATTTCCTATTACAGAAAAACATCCGGAAAAACGTTGCAGAATAAGGTGGAATGTCTTCTCGCAGATACAACAGGCGAACTTATGAAATTCATCAAAGCCGCTGATATCGTCCTGATGGGAAAAACTTTCTGCGGCAATAATGAAGGACAGAACGTGATCGAACCTTCCATGCTCGGAAAAGCCATTGTCACAGGTCCGGAAATGAGAAATTTCAAACAGGCTTTCAATGCACTTACTGAAGAAAATGGAGTCAGAAGTATCGCAGATGATTCTCTCCTCCCGGAAACGATCGCATCGCTCGCACTCGACCCGCAACTCCGCTCGGAACTCGGACAGAATGCTCTCAAAGCTGTCTCCGCTCATGCCGGAGCCTTGAACTGCACCATTCAAATCATGCAGGAAAAAATCCGGACAACTGAAAACTGATCTTCAGCGGCTTCATTCAAAAAAACAAACGGGAAATACTTTCCTCCGGGAAAATGTTTCCCGTTTTTTCATCCCACACATACTGACCTCGAAAAAACCTTATAACTTATATAGAATAAAGGACTCCTCACGCGAATCTTTTTTTCATCATCAGAAAATAACGCATCTTTCCACGCTCCGGACTCTTGATTTCACACGCAGAAGAAGTATTGTAAAAAAAGAAAATGCAGGGTCCGCAGGGGGCGGAACTGCTGAACAAATCTGGAATATCAGAAAAAAGGGGGGAACTATGATCTCAAGAATCACAATGTCCGCAATCTGTGCAGCTGCTGTAACAATGGCTATGGGATGTCACGCTGATGGATCCTGTTGCGGAGGAACATCAAAATCATGTCCGTCGGCAAAAACAAATCAGCAGATGAAAGCCGCCACTCCGGATGGTGAAGTCCTTTACGTCGTTACCGTATGGGATGCCAATATCCAACCGGCAGATAATTCTGCCACAAAATCTTGCACAACCGCTAAATGCTGGAAAACAAGCAACGGAAAAACCTATTGTGCCAAACCATTGAAAACATGCAAGACAACTGATGAATGTAAAGGAAAAGAATGTTTCAAGGACAAAAAAAGCGGTCAGATCATGACTGTTCAGAATGATCCCGCCGCAGTCAAAGCCGACACAAAAACCCATTATGCAGTCAAAGAAGTCAAACCATGCCCGAAAAATGGTGCCGATTCATGCCCCGCAAAAGAACATGTCACCATGCCCGGAAACAAAAAAGGCTGTGCAAAGGCTGACGCTAAACTCACAACCGCCCAGTCCAATGCTCAACAGCCGGTTCCCATGGAAGATGAAGTCGAAGAAGACGACGTATTCCTCGTCACCGCAGTCGCAGACTGATCGATTCAAATCTGACTGAAACGCAACACGCAGAACCCTGCTCTCTCGGGAGCGGGGTTTTTTATTTTCTCTCAAGCATAAAAAAATCCGTATCTTACACATAACGTTCGTTTTATTTTCAGTTCAATCAATCATAAAAACATGCATTCTGTCAACATTCAGACTGACAAATTGATGTGATTTTTGGCTCTGATTTTCTGTTAAGATATTGTCAAAATGGCTGAAAATCATAAAAAAACTGCATTTTTTTCCAAAAAAGTTTGAAAAATTTGCTTTTTGCTATTGCTATTTTCATTTTTATGATTATAATAAACAGATAGAATATGACAGTTTCAAAACTTAATCGTATTGAAAGGTACTAACGAAAACGAAGAAAGGAGGAGGATAAGAACCGAAAACTCTTTCCGACAACAAAAACTTATAACAAAACAAAAACAGGCACAAATGCCACAAAAAAACAAAACAAAAATGGAGAAAAACATGAAAACACGCAAAGAAACAATCTTTACTCTCATCGAGCTCCTCGTGGTTTCTCCGTTCTAAAATATGCCTTTTGTAAATATTTGTTTTTAAATATAAATTATTCCTCCGTAAATATTATTTTATTATCATTAAGAAGAACTTTTTCTCTTCCGGAACGGTAACAAATCCGGACTAAACTGCTATATTCCTCAAAATGGAAGAAACTTTTTCCTTCTGAACAGTCATCTTGAATTTTCCAGTCCGGAAAAGATTTCCGATTCCCGACTTTTTTTCTGGGAATCACCAATTCGCCTGCGATCAAATCAAGAACGATATGCTGATCATATACCGTAATTGAACGGACCGTTTCCCGGAGCAGCTGTTCATATTCGCCATTCTCAAGAGCACGCAATTTGATCCGGGCATATAAATCGGGCAGGATCACTTCACGTTCATGTTCCAATTCTCCGGTATTGATTCCATTCAAATGCTGCACTTTCAGTTGAAGGATCTGACGTTCAGATTTGTGTTTGATCAAAATATCTTCCATCTGATCCCGGGTAATGATTCCATTGACAAACAATTCAAACAGTTCCTGTTCCTTATTTTTCATGATATCCAGTTTATTTTCCATTTCCCTTAATGAATCTTTCTCCTGCAATGCATTCAGATTTTTCTCCAACCGTTGACGCAAGCCGAATAATAATACAGGATAAAGAGCTTCATAGAGAGCACAGGATTTTTCGCTTCCCTGAAAACGGATCCGGCTTTGGGAACATTCTCTTTCTCTGGTCAGATTGACTTTATTGCAATGATAAAACAGTTTTCCCCGGTCGATCTGACAAGTCAATTTTCCCCCGCAATGTCCGCAAAACATCATTCCGCTGACAGGCAGCCAATGTTTTTTAGCACGAACCGGAGGGTTTTTCTTCTTGCTGTCAAGAATTTTTCCAACTTTTTCCCACAATTCATACGAAATGATCTCTTTCCCTGTCATCTGAATATTCCGGATCAACTCATGCCGGGAGTTGTATTGATACCCACAATAAATCGGTTGCCGGGCAATCGAATAAAATGATGTTTCATAACAATATCTTTTAAAACAATGCCGGAATTTCTGATTCACATCACGCAAAATTGCGCTGTAAGGACGGTATGCGGCTATTTCATTATATATAAAGCGGATCACTTCTGCACATTCCGGGATCACTTCCAACTGTCTGTTGCCAAGATAACGGATCCCGAACATTTTTGCCCCGTTGCATTGCAATCCAGCATCACGCATTTTCCGGAACTGCTCTTTGGATTTTTTCTTCTGATTTGCGATCGCTTCATCCTGGATCTGGTTTTTCAACATCTGGATCAACTGCTGGTCAAATTGTTTCAGATCAAGTTTGCCGCCTTTGCATTGTAAGATCTGTACACTGTGCTCAGTCAATTTCTGGTTCACAAATGATTCAAGAAAACTACGCGTGACCGGACGGTATAAGCGGGTCATTTCATCTACAATAATAAAATCTGCCTCTTTCAGATGCTTGAACACCTCCCCCAAACCACTGCGATACATTTTTGTTCCGGTCTGTTGTTTGAACCATTCTTGAAAAGCTGTATCATGTCCGGCAACCGATTCAGCCCCCACAGGATATGTTTTCCCGCTGGTGTTCAAATCAAAGTAACAGCCGATCACATTCAGTGTTTCCCGTTCCGCCAGTTTCCGGCAATTCTCCAACTGGGTTTCCACCGATTCAGAATAATCATCTTTGCCTGAACTCTGTCGCGCATAAATAATCGCATTCATCTTCTTTTTTCTCCTTCTTTAATATTTATTATATTGGCATGGCATCGGACATGCTTTTCTTTTCACTTCAAAACACCGATACTTATTTAAGATAGTACTTATTGTGGTTATTGCTATTATTGCAATCCTCGCAGGTATGCTGCTCCCCGCCCTCAACAGTGCACGTGAAAAAGCACGCCGTATCTCCTGCGTCAGCAACCTGAAGCAGATCGGTCTCGCTGCTAAAATGTACTCCGGCGACTTCAACGAAAAATTCCCGACCGCTAACTATTATATGAAAGATAATGGTGG
>JAGCNI010000039.1 GCA_017646015.1 Lentisphaeria bacterium | reverse complement strand
GGTTCATTCTGCCCCATCTGATCAGGCGGACCGGCATGAAATAACATGTCCTGCTTTTGTTTTCTCTCTTTGAACCGGCATTGCTGGCGTTGCTGACAGGTGTGATCTGTTACTGGCAGTATTATTTCCTGCGGGGACAGCTCCATGAATTTTTCCTGTTGGTTCTGGCGGGGATTTCCGGTGTGCTGATCTATTTCCCGGCGCTCTATTATATGATGTTCGACCACGCCGAAAAGATCCGTGCCAAAAGGATCATCCACAAATTTACCGGAAAACTGCGGAGGGCGTAAATTATGGAAATGCGTTTTGAATATATCGACGGCGTTCTCATTGCTCATGTGCAGATGTTTCTGGATCAAGTCGGTGCGGAAAACTTCAAATATGTTTTGAGCGAAAGGATGAAAGCAGGCGAAACGATCGTCCTCGATCTTGAAAAACTGGTCAATATCGACAATTACGGGCTGGATGCTCTTCTGGCAATGGCGCAGAAAGCTCTGGAACATGATTCCGTCATCAAGCTGGCAAGGGTCAGTGCCGATATGAAAATCGTTCTGGATATCACCAAAGTTTACCGGGTGTTCGATATTTATGCCACTGTTGAAGAAGCCGTTGCAAGCTGTCAGGAGAAAAAAGCATGATCTCTGTATTGATGCGCTCTCACAACGATATAAAATATATCCGGCAAACTGTCGAAATGCTTCTTGCTCAGGAGCTGGAGGAGGAAATGGAAATCATTTCCTGCGATGACCACTCCACCGACGGTACGGCGGAGTATCTTGCCGCGCTCCCCCAACTCCGCCGGATCGCCCCTCCGGAAGGAAAATATGTTCCGGGGAAAACCTTGAATCACATGGTAAATGCGGCAAAGGGGGAAACGATCGTTTTCAACAACAGTGATGCCATCCCCCAAAGCCGTGATTATCTGAAAAAACTCACTTTGCCCCTGAAAGACGGGAATGTGGATTGTGTTTTCGGCAACCAGATCCCCCGGAAAGAGGCGTTTTATGTGGTCCGCAAAGATTATGAACGGGCGTTTGGGGACGGTTCGATCGCGGTAACGTGGGGGAACTTTTTTTCGCTGGTTTCCTCCGGATTCCGGAAACGGGATCTGGTTGCAAAACCCTTTGATGAGAAAATCCAATATTCAGAAGATGCCCATTGGGTGAAACATAATGATGCAAAGATCTTTTATGTTTCAAACGCCGTTGTGGAACACTCTCACAACTACACTTTGTCAGAAGTGAAAAAAAGGTTTTTCAACGAGGGCGTTGCCGATAAACAAATGGGTAAAAAGCCCATGAGTTTTCTGCATTGTTTCCGCTCGATTGCTGCCGAAACCGTGCGGGATTGGCTCTATCTTGTCAAACACAGGAGATGCAAAGAATTTTTCTATGCACCTGTTTACCGTTATATACAGAAATTCAGTTACTACCGGGGGACCCAACAATGAAAATCGCTCATATTGTCCGCCGCTTTACCTTTTCGGAATGGGGGGGGACTGAAAGTGTCGTCTGGAATATCGCATTGCAGCAGAAATCGCAAGGACTTTCTCCGGAAATCATTTGCACTGCCGCTTTGGATCATGTTGAGTGTGAAGTGATCGACGGCATAACCATCAAACGCTTCCCTTACATTTATCCCTATTTCCCCATGCCGGAAAAAGATAAACTTCTTCTGGATAAAAAAGGAGGAAATCCTCTGACACCGGAACTTATGCGGTATTT
>JAGCNI010000038.1 GCA_017646015.1 Lentisphaeria bacterium | reverse complement strand
TCAGTTTTTTTGCCGGAGCCGCCATCATGCAGATGGAGAGCGCAGAGAGCAAAAAAGTGTATTTCAATTTCTGCATGTCAGATTCTTTCTTTCAGATCACTTTCCAGCCACACCGTTGACATAGAAGATGTTCTTGAAGGTATCGGATGCCACACCTCTTTCAGCCGGAGCGATCCGTTTGGCTTCCACATGACCATCCGCAATCAGCAGGTTCGTATTGCTGATATGAGTCAGACTGCCAACAAATTTACTTGAAGTGGCATTTCCCCAGTTGAAAACACTGGTAGTACCGCTGGCAGCAGCAGATGTTTCTTTATCTCTGTCCGCCATTACACACAGAGTGGATACATTTTTGACTTTTGTAATTTTGCGGACAAGATACCAGGTAGTGCCGGGGGCACCTGAACAATAGCAGGTTTGCTGATTGGGAATATAGCATTTCTTCTGGAGACCTGCTGCCTTCCAGTTACCTCTGATAAGAAGATCGTCGTTCGTAAGTTGTCTTCCAGAAGGACAATGATAGATTTTCGGAAGAGCTTTTCCTTCTGTTGCTCCGATATACGGAATGAAATGGAAGAACATGTTCTGCGCATTTTTTCCTTTTGTAGTATCAGTGAGAGTAACACCATCATGGATCGGCATGATATCATTAAAGTCAACGGTGTACATACCATAGCATGTCCCCAGCTGTTTCAGGTTGGCGGCACAGTTGGCTGCGCGTGCTTTTTCACGGGCTTTGTTCAATGCGGGAAGCAGCATCCCTGCAAGAATTGCAATGATAGCAATCACTACGAGGAGCTCTATCAATGTAAAGTAACGGCGCATAACATGTGTTATGTTGTGCGGGCGAGCTGAAATATTCTGTTTTTGTTTCATCATAATCTCCTTTTTACAGATAATTTTGTACTTATTTCCAGTTTACATAACACATGTTATGCGTCGTTACACTGGAAAATGGAATCCAACCGGGTTGTAATCTTATTCTGTTTTCTCCTTTTTGTTAAGAGTTCACAGCCAATAAAACAACGGACTTGAAACTGTGATTCTGCTGTTTACATTGTTCAGACTGATCCAACAGTCTTTTGTTCCTGTTATTTATCCGGATAACTACTATACAACAAAAACAGTAGTTCGGCAATATTGCAATCTTGCTGAAAATATTGCAATATTGCTTTTTTCATTGATATGTTACCCGAACATTGATCTTTTGATCTCCTGTTTTGTTCAAATTTCCCAAGACACTCCGGAGCGTGACAGGGACTCCGGAATGTCAGCTGTTGATTTTATTCAAAGAGAGCGTTGATCGCTTTGACGGATTCCTCCACGAGCTTGTCGCCACCGTCATAGGTGACGATACAGCTTGCGGGCACGCTGCCATATCCGGTTGTGCCGGAACGTTTTGTGGGCAGGTATGACCCCATCCCGTTTGCGAGCTGCATGAGGAACGTCTGAACAGCGTTGCTGCGTCCTTTGATGCGGTCGCCGTAATCGAGATACAATTCATAGGAATTGGTGGAGAAAGCCACATCGCCGATGCGGACGACATTGAGTTCCATGGGAACAGTATCCAACGGATTTTTATAACGTTTGACAACGCCGAGATTCCAGTTGATGGAGCCGTAGAATTCTGAGCCTGTCTGCTTCATTCTTTCGATGAGGAAATCAGCATCTTTCTGAGCATTTGCAGCTTCTTCTCCGGTGATTTTGCGTGCGGGCAGATCGATCACCTGAGCGGATGCTTTGAATACGGGCTCGCTTTCAGCAGTCGGAGCGATGACCGGGAGAACATCTTCCAGAGCGACAGCGATTCTTCTTGCGATCTCACGGCGGCGTGCCAGACCGTATTCGAGGTCATAAACACGTTCGCCCCATTTCCATCCTGCGACATGATCTTTCTGCTGACCGCGAAGCATCATCATACGTTCATCCGCTTTGCGTGTAAGGATCTTGTGGGGGCTCTGATCGCCTGCGGCACCGCACTGCGGGAGGATATAAATATCTTTTCCCCAGCGGGCTCCGACTTCTGCACGGACTTCGTTCCAATAGTCAGCGGAAACGATTTTGAGAGCTTCACTGACCTGAGAGGGACATGCCACATTCAGCACCAAACCGGTCAACTCACCTGTCATGCTGTAGGTTGCGAGGACATTGAGGGCATGGTCAACATGTCCTTCTGCATGAAGCATTTCCGGATCATCTTCCAATGCATACATGATCCCGCCTTTATCTTTCATGACCAGGCGGCGGCATTCTCCGACGACGGCAGTACCCATTCCGTATGCGATTTTCCCATTTGCACGTGCATTCCATGCACTGACGGCAGCGGCAGTGATTTTTTCCACGAGATAATCAAAATACTGTTCGCTGTCCACGAAATCCGGATGTTTTTTCCGGATCTCTTCCACGTCAACGCCACGGTTTCCGGGACATTCGCAGCTGAATTTTTCACTCATGATCCATTCTTCTTTCGGGATGACAGTTCCATACTGCGGAGCGGTATGAGTATGCGTGACAGAACCGAAGATCTGAACATCTTTGAGACCGGTCACGGTGGCGAATTTTTCCCGGATCGCCTCCATCAGTTTCTGCCGGAAAGAGACAGCATCCAGAGAGATCATAATGACTTTTGTCTGATCAGCTTCCAAAGCCAGAGCAGTGGTATAGAGCTGATCCAGGATTTGTAGAGCCAGACGGTTGGACATCTGTCCGGCGACCATGCAAGGGCCTGTGGGAGTAACATTCTCCCTGCCCCAACCGATTTTGATTTCAGCCATTTTCGTATTTCCTTCTATTGAAGTCAAAACAATTCATTGATTGCTTTGACAGTTTCTTCCACGAGAGTATCTCCGCCCTCATAGCTGATGAGAACGCTTGCGGGAGCACTGCCGTATCCGGTTGTGCCGGAACGTTTGCTTGCCAGATAAGTGCTGGTTCCGCTGGCGAGCTGAACGAGGAAGGACTGGACAGCTTTGCTGCGTCCTTTGATGCGGTCGCCGTAATCGAGATAGAGTTCATAGGTATTGGTAGCGAAGACGACATCACCGAGACGGACGACATTGAGTTCCATGGGGATGAACTTCTGCTGTGTTTCATAGCGTGTGATAACGCGTTTGTGCCAGTTGATGGAACCGCTGTGATCGACTTTTTCTTTTTTCTGGATCTCCAGAATTTTTGCAATATCTTTCTTGGCTTCTTCGTATTCCTGTTTTGTGATGAGACGCGGCGGCAGGTTAATGGTTTTCTGAGAAGATTTCATGACCATTTTGCTTTCTGCGGTTTTTGCGATGGTGGGGAGGACATCTTCGAGAGAAGCGGTGATCATGCGTGCGATTTCGCGACGGCGTCCGAGGCCGTATTCGAGGTCATAAACACGATCGACCCATTTCCATCCTTTGACCGGTTTTTTGAGCTGACCGCGGAGGCGCATCATGCGTTCATCCGCTCTGCGGTTCATCAGTTTGTGGGGGCTCTGATCGCCTGCAGGGCTGCACTGCGGGAGGATGTAAACATCTTTTCCCCAACGTTTTGCGACATCGACCCGGACTTCATTCCAGAAGTCGGCGGAAACGACTTTGAGAGCTTCGCTGACCTGAGAGGGGCAAGCGAGGTTGAGCACCATACCGGTCAATTTTCCGGCGGGCGTGTAAGTGGCAAGGACGTTGAGAGAGTGGTCAACGTGTGCTTCTGCGTTGAGGACAGCGGGATCATCTTCCATGGCATACATGACACCACCTTTGTTTTTCACAACAAGACGGCGGCATTCACCGACGGCAGCACTGCCGAGACCGTATGCGATCTTACCGGGTTTGCGGCTGTTCCATGCATTGAGAGCAGCGGCAGAGATTTTTTCCACGAGGAAATCAAAATACTGTTCGCTGTCCACGAAATCCGGATGTTCTTTCCGGATGGCAGCGACATCGATCCCGTTGGAGCCGTAGCCTTTTCCTTTTTCATCCACGTCTTTGGCAGTCTTTCCGATGGGAATGACCACGCCGTAACGGGGAGCGGTATGAGTGTGAGTGGCGGAACCGATGATGAGGATGTCATTGAGACCGGTTGCTTTTGCCACATTTTTGCGGATCGCATTCATCAGAGGAGCCCGGAAACCGACGTTATCCAGAGAGATCATGATGACTTTTGTTTTTCCGGATTCAAGAGCCAGAGCGGTCGTGCTGAGGGGGTCGAGCACAGAGGTGGAAAGACGTTTTGACATCTGACCAGCCAGCATTGCCGGACCTTTCGGGGTGATATCTTCTCTGCCCCAACCGATTTTAACGTTGTCTCCTTTTGCAAAGAGGAACGTTGTACTCAAGACCATAAGTGCGATACAAATTTTTTTCATGTTTCACCTTTTATTTTTATTCTGTTGAATTAAATTGAAAGCAGATAATAGATCGAGGGATATGTTTCTCCGATCTGGAATTCTCTGACACCATCTTTCATGGTCGAGGGAACTTCTCCTGTGTAAGCACCGTCAGCATCAATGCTCCAGAGGCGCATGTTTTTGACATTGCTGTTCATCTTGACAGTTGCCTCGGTGACTTCAAAGAGGACAGGGCCGTGACCGAGCGAAATACGTTCGGTGTGAGCCTTGTTGTATTGAGCATCCGTGTTATCGGCACGACCGACAGCGGTGACAAGGATCAGGCGGGCATTTTCCAGATCTTCACCGGAAAGAGAAGTAAGAGTCAGAGTTGTGAAACCGCCGTTGAGAGTGATTTCCGCATTTTTGAGTTTGACAGTCTGACCGGGTTTGAATTTTCCGTAGATGGATTTTGTTTTGGGCGTATCGATCCAGCCGAAACCATCTTTCCAGTTGCGGAAGAGTTCCCCTGTATCGGAGGTGACAGAATCGGTATCATCGCCTGCGGGTCCGAGATCATCGGGACGGATCGCATTTGCGGGGATCTCGCTGCCGGGGAGTCTGATTTCCACTTTGTGTTTTTCGCAGTTTGCAGTAGCTTCCACGTTGGGGAGATTGTGGTTTGCCATGCCGTGAACGGGACTGTAAATATCTTCTTTTTTCAGTTCGATGACCTGTGTTTCCTTAGCGGGAGCGATATCGCCGCGGCGGAACATGATCGAAGCCGCATAGAAGAGCCCGAATTTAGCGGGGTCCATGAATGTTTCAAAGTTCTGACGGTAACTGATACCGCCCAGGATCGTTCCGCCCATGCAGTTTGCCGGAGTGGAACGGTACCGGTAGGTGTGGAGAGAAGCTCCGCTCCATTCCTGAAAACATCCCATGGATGCGATGAAGAGAGGAGATTCAGCACGCCATTCGTTGGGCCAGACCTGATCCCATTCCGTAATAAAGAGGGGTTTTCCCTGCATACGGACTTTGGAGGGAACCATTCCGAAGACTTCTTTCCGCTGAGATGCAAGGTGCAGATTGGAACCCTGATTTCCCCAGAGATCCCAATAGACATTGGCACAGGTGAAATCCATATCTCTCAAGGCGGAAACAAGTGTCAGTCCGCGCGCCCAGCTGTTTCCGGAGATCGGCACTTTCACACCGAGGTCACGGAGATACTGATCCATGATCGAATAATATTCTTTCTGTACGTCATGATAGAAACGCAGGATGCTTTCTGTGGGAGCATCTTTGCGGAAGTCGAAAGCGAAATCATCGGGGATCTGCAATCCGGGTTCGTTGACCGCCGCCCACTGACGGTATCTCTCCAGAAGACGGGAACGATAGGGTTCCGCAGTGATCGGGAACGGAGTGTTGAACATATCGTTTTCATTGGTGATCAACACCATTGCCATTGCGGGGTCATCCACAAGACGGAGTCCGGTATAAGGATTGACGTGGGTCAGGAGCTGTTCCGCATATTCTTTCTGAAGAGCGATCAGATCTTTATCGAAAATGGAATAGGGTTTTGCCCCGTTTGGAGTGAGTCCTGCAACATTTTCCAAGCCGTCCCCTTCCTTGAATGTACGGTACACCAGCAGATCCATATAAATATAGATCCCCTCTTTTTTCAGGGCATGGATGAGATAATCCAGGCGGTCGAGGCTGACCGGATCGAGTTTGCGGGTCGTATCGCAGAGAGTTCCTTTGGCGTACTGGAAAATATTGGGAGTAGCCCAATCGGCATCGAACTGATGGAGTCTGACAAGGTTGATCCCGAATTTAGCCAGTCTGCGTGCGACCTTGTCAGCCGCTTCATGCGGGGGGAAACATGCAGCTGAATTGATCAGCACGCCCCAGAATTTAGCTTCTTTTCCGTTTTCAAATGCAAATTTACCATCTTCACATTTCATGAAACCATTTTTTCCTGCGGGTACTTCTTCTGCAAAGAGAGGGGAAATATCCAGAGGTGCATCATCCCAGTGAAAAGTGTATTCTGCCCATTTGTTCATAGTGATTCTACCTTTATTTTAAATGTTGAAAATCAATGAAAACTTATGCTTAGTTATAATTATATACAAAAAAACAAAAAAATCAATACCACAAAACAGGAAAAACGGGTCAAGATAAGTAAAATCGGATCATTTGCAATCTTTAGGAGAAAAACCGAAATATTTTTTGAATGTTTTTGAAAAATAAGCCGGATCAGAAAAACCGCATTGTGCAGCACAGTCGGAAAGATTATAAGTTTTTTCCCGCAAAAGTCTGTATGCTTCCTGCATTCTGATGGAACGCAGATATTCATTGAAAGAGAGTTCACTGGAATGTCTGAAAGCCCTGACCAGAGTGGAACGGCTGACTTTCATTTGAGCAGCAACATGTTCGATATCAATATTTTCCGAAAGATGAGAATGCATGTATCCTTGTGCATTATTGATGATTTTGGCAAAAACCGTTTTGTCCGCTTCCTGCACAGATGCCTGCTTTTTCTGTTCTGAAAAAACAGTTCGCCATGCAATACTGAGCAGATGCGCCAGACGGGCTTCAGCGACGTAAATATCTTCCGGATGTTCATATTCATCGAGCCGGAGCATATCAAACAGGAGAAGGATCTGGTGTTTATCTGTGATCCGGGCTGATTTCAAACAATCCGGAGCGGCATGATCAAAAAATTTATCCGCTGTTTTCCATTTGAATTTGATGGTAAAAATTTCCAGTCCTTTCGTCATATTGAAAATATCTCTATGACGGATCCCGCGTGGGATGAACAGAGTTTCATTTTTCTTTGCCGAATATTCCTCACCGGACTCCAAACGGAGAACCATGGAACCATCAATCACATGGCAAAGCTCATTATTGACATCGGCATGGAAACGTTCCGAGTAACGCGGAGAGATGTATAATCTTGACAAATGAAAGATTTTCGGCATGGATACCGGATTCTTTGTGAATTTGTTTAATTTATAATACATCGTAAAGGGAACTTTCCTGTTGGTTCTGTTTACAATATACAACAGAAAAAAATTTTTTCAATGATTTTTTTATAAAGGATCATTATTTCCGACCGGATCAAGTCTTTTCTGACACTCTTTTTTTTAATAAGATATGACCGGATTTATTCAAAAGATTTTCGGAAAATCCGCTTGAATTATATCTTTTTCAAGTTATCTTACAGAGAAGATGAAAACAACAGAATGAGAGGTGCAGAATGAATGAAGAAAAACGTTATGATATAGTCGATTTTACCGCTGTCGATCCTGTAAAATGTCCCTGCGGATTCAGCCGCAGAGCGTTTACCACTACACCGGGGAGTCTTGCCTCTTATCATGTCGTGGACATTCAGAAAGATGCACAGCTGCATTATCACAAGAATCACATTGAGATTTATTATATTCTTGATGGCGAAGGTTTTATGGAACTTGACAATGAAAAAATCCCCGTAAAACCGGGCATGTCCGTTTACATTCAGAAATATTGCCGTCACCGTGCTCTCGGAGCATTGAAGATTGCCAATGTTTCCATTCCTGTTTTTGATCCGGAAGACGAATGGTTTGATTGATTTTTCATACGGAAAAGAACTCTTGCTCCAATGCCGTTCTTTTTCCGGAATGAAGCTCCGCATAAAATTCTGCTTTTCAATCAAAAATCAGCCGGATGTGTTATAATCCGGAAAAAAGAGATTTACCGGCTTGAATCTCCCGCTTTTGCATTTATATTGGTACAGGTCTTTATAAAAACATAAGGAGAAGTTCCAATGAAAAAAGTGATATCTGCCGTGACGGCTTGTTTCGTGAGTTCATTTTTGTTTCTTACCGGATGCAGCGATCCTGATGCTGAATTGAAATCCAAAGTTCCGGATTCCGTGGATGCCGCCGCTTTTGTGGATGGGGTGAAAATGGTCAAAAACAAGGCTGTTTCCAAAGCGATCAATGATGCCGCGGAAGAGCTGAAAGATGAAAAAATTTCTATTGCCGATCTGGAAAACCGTTACCTCTTCTTCGGTTCCGTCTCTCAACATTTCGGCGGAGTTGTTCTGCAAAGCCGGGAGGGAAAAGCGGAACAGTTTTTTAAAAAGATTTGTGATGCTCTCAAAAAATCGGGGATCTCAGTTGTGGAAAAAACAGATGCGAAAGAATGTTTGATCACACTCCCTGAAAATATACCGCAAATCCCTGCAATTCCATTATTTATGAAACTTTATCATCAAGACCTTCTGCTGATTGCCTACGGAAAAACAGACCCGGCATTTTTCAAGAGCAGCAAACCCAACCGGATTTTTCAATACATCTGTTTTGACTATACTGTTTCTGCGGCATATTCCGTTGATCTTTCCGCTGTACCGCAGGAGGCTAAACAGGGATTGGCGATGCTTCCGGCTCTGTATGATCTGAATCTTATCATGCTCAACGTGCCAAATCCGGATGACGACTTGACCCTTGAATTTCATTTCACCAAAGAAGATTCTGCCGGACAGGTTCTGGCAGCTCTCAATATGGGACTGGCACTGTTTGCTCAGAAAGATCCGGAACTTTCCGGCATGATCAAACGCAGTACGGAAAAGAATATTTTGAAGATCACGCTCGGCACAAAATTCTTTGAGTATGCACAGAAAGCAGCAGAGGATGCCAAAACCCAAATCAGCACTGCCGGTGCTGCAAATCTCCAACAGGAAAAAGATGCTGTCCGGAAATAACTTTTTACTGTAAAATCAAATTCTCCGGCGGGCAGACTTGATGAGTTTGTCCGCTTTCTTTTTTGAACCATCACCGGAAAGCATGGAAAAAGGTTCAAAAAAAACGATTTTTTCGTTTTATTCTCTTGATAAAACAGAAGAAACGGAGTAAATTATCATTACGATATTTTTCTCACTTTAACATAAACAATTAAGGAAGGATCAAGCACAAATGAATTGCTGTATCTCCCCCATCCAGAAAGCACGTCTTGCTTATGAACCCAAACTGCCTGCCGCTCTGCGTGCCGGTGCCAATGTAAAATGCGAAGAAGGCGCAAAACAGCCCGCTTTTGCCGACACTGAAAAAATTGCTGCCCGTTTCCCGAACACCAGCAATATGCCGCTTCTCACCTTTGCTGCCGGATGCGGGGCAAAAGTTGAAAAACCGATCAACGTCGCAGTGATCCTCTCCGGCGGACAGGCTCCCGGCGGACACAACGTGATCGCAGGTCTCTTTGACGGTCTCAAAAGCCTCAATCCCGAATCCAAACTCTACGGTTTCAAAGGCGGTCCCAGCGGTTTGACCGATAACAAATACATCGAAATCACTGCTGAATACCTCGCAGCATACCGCAACACTGGCGGATTCGATATGATCGGTTCCGGCCGTACCAAACTTGAAACTCCGGAACAGTTTGAAAAAGCAGAAGCAAACTGCAAAGCTCTCGGTATCACCGCAGTTGTCATCATCGGAGGTGACGACTCCAATACAAACGCATGTCTCCTCGCTGAATACTACAAGGCGAAAAATGCCGGTATCATCGTTGTCGGCTGCCCGAAAACCATCGACGGCGACCTCAAAAATGCTTTCATCGAAACTTCTTTCGGTTTCGATACTGCTACCAAAGTTTACAGCGAACTGATCGGTAACATCGAACGCGATGCAAACTCCGCAAAGAAATATTGGCACTTCATCAAATTGATGGGTCGTTCCGCTTCTCACATCGCTCTCGAATGCGGTCTCCGCACTCAGGCTAACGTGACTTTGATCTCTGAAGAAGTCGAAGCTAAAAATCAGACCCTCGACGAAGTTGTCACTGTCATCGCTGACTCCGTTGCAAAACGCGCAGCCAACGGCGAAAACTTCGGTGTTTGCCTGATCCCGGAAGGTTTGATCGAATTCATCCCGGACTTCAAAGTTCTCATCGCTGAACTCAACGATATCCTCGCTCATGGAGCAGAAGTCTATGCTGCAATCACTGAAAACGACAAAAAAGCAGAATTCATCCTTGCAAAACTGACTGCAAAATCTGCTGCTGTTTTCGCATCTCTCCCGATGGAAATCAAAATGCAGCTGACCATGGACCGTGACCCCCACGGAAACGTTCAGGTCTCCCGTATCGAAACGGAAAAACTGCTCACCGAACTGGTGAAAAATAAACTTGCTGACTGGAAGAAAGAAGGCAAATTCGTCGGTAAATTCTCCAGCCAGACACACTTCTTCGGTTATGAAGGCCGTTGCTCCATGCCGTCCAACTTCGACGCTGACTACTGCTACAGCCTCGGTTTCAATGCTTCGGCTATCATCAGCACCGGCAAAACCGGTTACATGTCTTCTGTCCGCAATCTGACAGCTCCGGCTGAACAGTGGATCGCCGGTGCAATTCCGCTGACCGCTATGATGAATATGGAACATCGTCACGGCGAAGACAAACCCGTGATCAAGAAAGCTCTGGTGGAACTGGATGGTGCTCCGTTCAAGATGCTGGCTGCAAACCGCGATAAATGGGCTGTCGAAACCAGCTTTGTCTATCCCGGCCCGATTCAGTTCTTCGGTCCCTCCGAAGTCGCTGACATCACCACCATCACACTGGTTCTCGAAAAAGGAAAATAATCCATGGCAGCCGCGTCAAAAACGATTGATGTGGCTCATATCGCAGCTTTGGCGCGGCTTCAGCTTTCGCCGGAAGCCGCAGAGAAGCTCGCCAAGGAAATGGAAAGCATCGTCGGCTATGTCGAGATGCTTTCCGAATTGGATGTTTCTGCGATTGAGCCGACTGCTCATGCTGTACCGCGTTCCAATGTGATCCGCGATGATGCAGCCGGAGAATCTTTCCCGCGTGAAAATATGTTGGCAAATGCGCCGGCTACAGTCGATCAGGAATTGATCCGTGTTCCGCAAGTCCTTGCGGATGAAGGGATGGCATAATTATGGACCTGAAAAAACTTACAATGGTCGAAGCTGCTGATCTGCTGAATGACGGAAAGATCTCTTCTCTGGAATTGTGTCAGGCATATCTGGATCGTATCGCCGCAGTTGAACCCGCTGTTTCTGCTCTGCTTTCTCTGGATCAGGAATCTGTTCTGGCGCAGGCAAAGGAATCAGATGCACGCCGTGCCGCCGGAAAAACTTTCGGCAGATTCGACGGCGTTCCGGTCACGATCAAAGATAATATCGCCGTCAAAGGACAGCCCTGCACCTGCGCTTCCAGAATCCTCGAAAAATTTGTATCTCCTTATGATGCCACTGTAATCAGCAAACTGAGACAGAATGGTATGGTCCTGATGGGCCGTGCCAATATGGACGAATTTGCCATGGGATCATCCTGTGAAAACAGTGCTTACAAGAAGACCTGCAATCCCTGGAATCTGGAATGTGTTCCGGGTGGCTCCAGCGGTGGTTCTGCCGCAGCTGTCGCTGCCGGGGAAACAGTGATCGCTCTCGGTTCTGATACCGGCGGTTCGATCCGTCAGCCGGCTTCTTTCTGCGGGATCGTGGGATTGAAACCGACCTATGGAAGAGTCTCCCGTTTCGGCTTGGTCGCATTCGCATCTTCTCTTGACCAGATCGGTCCGATGAGTAAAGATGTTCTTGACTCTGCCGCCATGTTGGATCTCATTACCGGACAGGATGTCCGTGATACCACCAGTCTGCCTGCTGAAGTTCCGCAGGGAGGGTTTGCCGCTCAGCTCAAAGGACTTCAAGGAGACCTCAAAGGTGTCCGTATCGGGATCCCGAAAGAATATTTCGAGGTCGAAGGGGTTGCTCCCGGCGTTGCAAAAGTCACACAGGAAGCAATGGATGTCCTGAAGAGTCTCGGTGCAGAGTTTGTGGATATATCCCTGCCTCACACAAAATATTCCATGGCATGTTATTACATCATTGCTCCGGCGGAAGCCAGTGCAAACCTGGCACGTTTTGACGGGATCCGTTATGGATACCGCAGCGAAAATGCAGATGACCTGATCAGTACCTATCTGACCTCCCGCGGGGAAGGATTCGGTCCTGAAGTCACACGCCGTATCATGTTGGGAACCTATGTCCTTTCCAGCGGTTATTACGATGCCTACTATGTCCGTGCACAAAAGGTCAGAACCCTGATCCGCCGTGACTTTACGGATGCTTTTGAAAAATGTGATGTGATCTTCACACCTGTTGCTCCGGCAACTGCTTTCAAATTCGGTGAAAAATCGGATCCGATGCAGATGTATCTTTCGGACGTTTTCACAACAGCTTTGAACCTTGCCGGCAACTGCGGGATCAGTGTTCCCGCCGGTATCGACCCCGATACCAATATGCCCAGCGGGATTCAGCTGATCGCTCCCAGCCTCGCCGAAGACAGACTGTTCAAAACAGCCCGTTCTTTTGAAATGGCACGGGGCATCAAAGAGTTCACAGCTCCTCTCTGAGCTGCATAAGATCCGGCTCTGTTTCCGGCGGAAAAATTCCCGGGAACAGAGCTGTACCTCCGCAAACCTGAACAGGGAGTCAATATGCTGAAGAAACTGATACTTCTATTGCTGTTCTGTACCGCCGGTTTCCTGCTTCCTGCGATCGAAACAGGCAAAGGGATGCCTGCAATACGGATCTCCAAATGGTACACCTCCCCGGCTTCCGGTATGAATGATCCGCTGGAATGCATTGTCTTGTTCGATGCCACAGCCGCCGATGCGGTCAATATGCTCCGGATGCTGGAAACGTTGCAGGATGAATTTCAAATTCCCTTCAAAGCGGTAGCTGTCAATGGTGACAGGATCGCAAAACCTGTGATCACTGCCGCTGCACCTTTCTCGATCGGGATCGCTGCTGATTCCAAAATGCAGACCCGGAATTCCTTAGCTGAAAATGAATCTCTTTTCCCTTATGCAGTTCTTGCCAGAGAAGGAGTTGTGCAATGGACCGGACATCCCACAGAGTTGGAAAACGTGATCGCCCATATCCGTTCCGGCAAGTTTTCGATTTCCCGTCAGCGGAAGATTGAAGCGATGCGGAAAGAATTGCAGATGGCGATCCAGTCCGGCTTGCCGCTGGTCGTGCTTTCCAATGCGGATAAGATCCTTGCGTTGAATTCATCCGACCGGATCGCGATCCAGGCTAAGATCGTGGCATTGAATTCCATGCGCCGTTCGGCAGAAATCCCGGACTTCATCCAAAAAGTCTGCAAGGAAAATCCGCAGGATCTCCGCTTGCGGATCCTGCAGATGGACTTGCTGCTGCAACAGGGAAATGCCGAAGGATTCCGTCTGGCGGTGGAAGATTTCAATAAAGATTTTTCCAAACCGACAGCAGGGCTGGTCACTCCGGTCGCCTATATTATTGAAAATGCTCCTTATGGATTCCTGAGTCCGGCATTTTCAAAACAACTGGCTCAGCGTGCCTATGATGGCATTCTTGTCAAAGGCAAATTACCGGACAAAAAAGGAACGATCCATGCGGTTGCCTGTGAAACACTTGCCCGTGTATATGCACAGAACGGCAATTTTGCTGAAGCGGTGAAATTACAGCGTACTGCATTGGCTATCCGGAAAGGATCCCGGCAGGAAAAAGCCGCATTGCAACGATTGAATTATTTCATCTCGCTGCAGAAGTACAATACAAAATCAAAATAACCCATTCAAACTTTTATTCTCAACCCCAAAAGGAAAAAATGAAAAAAACATTGATCGTCTGCACGTTGGCAGCAACTGCCTGTGCGTTGTTGGCTGCACCTCCGCGCGGCGGAGCACGGAAAGCTCCGGCAAAACCGGTGGCTGTCCGTCCTGCACCTCCTCCGGCAAAACCGGTGGCTGTCCGTCCTGCACCTCCTCCGCCGCCGAAACCGACAGTGAGAAAGCCTGTACCGCCGCCCCCGCCGCCGAAACCGGCAGTGAGAAGACCTGTACCGCCGCCCCCGCCGCCGAAACCGGCAGTGAGAAGACCTGTACCGCCGCCCCC
>JAGCNI010000037.1 GCA_017646015.1 Lentisphaeria bacterium | reverse complement strand
CGGATCTTCCTCACACGAATGGGGGTGGTTCCGGACGGGAACGGGCAGGAACTGACGGAAACGGATCTTCCCCGCAAACGTGGGGGTAGTTCCGGACGGAAACGGACAGGAACTGACGGAAACGGATCTTCCTCACACGAATGGGGGTGGTTCCGGACGGGAACGGGCAGGAACTGACGGAAACGGATCTTCCCCGCAAACGTGGGGGTAGTTCCGGACGGGAACGGGCAGGAACTGACGAAAACGGATCTTCCCCATGCCCGTGGGGTGTTTCCCATTATAAAGTGTAATACTCTGGAGTCGTTACTTGTTTTTTTCTAAATCATGTGTTTTTTACATGGGGTATTTTCACTGGAAATAATTCATTTTGAATCAATTACCGGAACTGCTTGCGGCACAAATCCCAACAGGAAAACACCGTTTGGCGATCACCGTTTACGGACACCGCCGCAACGCATTCGGTCCCTTTTATCTCAATGAAAAATGGCCGGAAAGAACCGGACCGTATCAATTCAAAGTCTATGAAAATCCCAATCGTCAACTTGTCCCATGCGGATTATTGCAAGCTCCTGTCATCAAAACGGAAATATAATTATATGTGGTAAAAAAATGAAAAGAACAAAACGACATCCAGATCGTGGGCAGACATGTCCATTGGCAGATGATGGCAAGATCAATTATTTTGCCCGGAAATGGAGATGAAAATATTTTGACCGTTACCCGGATATTGACAGCCCAAGCTTTTCCAAGGAATGTTTCGCTCTCGGCTTCGGAAGATTCTATATCACACCCTGAAAAATGGAAATATGAAAAATGATTTATAATATTTGTTTCAGTCCAAACTTGCAATAATATTTATTGACTGTATATTAAGCGGAATTTTGTCCAAAAAAACAGTAAATACAGAGGTATTCAAAAATGCTCAGCGATATTGAAATCGCCAGAAATTCCGTGATCCGGAACATTTCTCTGATTGCAGCAGAACTCGGACTGCAGGAGGATGATTACGAACTGTACGGAAAATATAAGGCAAAACTTGCAAAAGTAAATGCGCCGCGTAAAGGAAAATTGATCCTTGTCACCGCAATGACTCCGACCAAACAGGGGGATGGGAAAACAACGATCTCCATCGGGCTGGCAGACGGGCTCCATAAAATCGGGAAAAAAGCTGTCCTTGCTTTGCGCGAACCCTCTCTCGGTCCGGTTTTCGGAATGAAAGGCGGTGCCACCGGCGGCGGATATTCCCAGATCGTTCCCATGGAAGATATCAACTTGCATTTTACCGGGGACTTTCATGCCATCACCAGCGCGAACAATTTGCTTTGCGCGCTTATTGACAACCATTTGCAACAGGGAAACTCTCTCGGGATCGATCCGCGCACGATTACTTTCAAACGTTGTCTTGATATGAATGACCGTTCTCTGCGGGATGTGGTGATCGGGATGGGCGGAAAAGCCAACGGGGTTGTCAGAGAAGATCATTTCTGTATCACAGTCGCCTCGGAAGTCATGGCTGTATTTTGTCTGGCGACCTCTCTTGAAGACCTTGAAGAACATCTCGGCAACATTACGGTTGCACACACTTACGACAAACGCGAAGTAAAAGCGCACGATCTGAAAGCTCAGGGGGCGATGACCGTTCTGCTCAAAGAAGCATTCCGCCCGAATCTGGTGCAGACACTCGAAGGGACTCCGGCGATCGTCCATGGCGGTCCATTTGCCAACATTGCCCACGGATGCAATTCAGTCTCGGCAACGGATACAGCTCTGCGTCTTGGCGATTACGTTGTCACAGAGGCTGGATTCGGCAGTGATCTCGGAGCTGAAAAATTCCTTGATATCAAATGCCGCAAAGCAGATCTCGCTCCGGACTGTGCAGTGCTTGTGGTCACGATCAAAGCCATGAAACTCCATGGAAACGGCGATGTAAAAACAGGTTTTGCCAACGTGAAAAAACATTATGACAATCTCCATAATACATTCGGACTCAATGTGATCGTCAACCTCAACCGTTTCGGTAATGACACGGAAGAAGAAGTCGCATTGTACCGTCAGCTCTGTGCAGAAAACAAGATGCCCTGTGCCATCTCCACCGGATTTGTTGATGGAGGACAAGGCTGCATTGAACTTGCCGAAAAAGTGGTACAGGAAGCGGAAAAGAAGTGTCAGGCTCAATATCTCTATGACCTCAGCGATCCCATTGAAGAAAAAATCAATAAGATCGCCCGCAAATGTTATGGTGCCGACGGAGCAGTTTTCCCGTTGTCTGTGCTCAAAAAACTGGAATCTCTCGCTCCGGAATATACAAGCTATCCGGTCTGTATCGCCAAAACACAATATTCTTTCTCTGATGACCCGAAACTGCTCAATGTGCCCACGGATTTCAAAATAAATGTGCGTGATATTGAAGTCAAAAGCGGCAGCGGTTTTATCGTTGCTTATCTCGGAGACATCATTACCATGCCAGGTTTGCCCAAAGTCCCCAACGCAGAAGCGATCAAACTGGTGGACGGTGAAACAGTCGGACTTTTCTGAAAAAAAGAATTTGTTTTGATTTATAAAAAATCCCTCTGATCAAAAGTTTATCACGGATCAGAGGGATTTTTATTTTACGGAAAAAGTCAATTATTTCAACGTAAAAAAGAATTTGTAATTGGAGGAGGATGTACGGAATGTCAGGGCTTTCAATGGACCATTCCAAATACTGATATCCGCATTGTTTTTCTTATGACACATATCCGGCATGACAGTTGTTGAAACGAAATCAATTCCTTCCCATGACAATATCACATCTCCCAACAGGATCGTTGCCGGGTCTTTCTGTTCCGGCATACAGGGTGTCAGGAATGTTATTTCCACAGGGAGAGGCTGTTTCAAAGTGATCTCATCCGTAAGTTCAATACGGGTTCTGCTGAAATCAACCTGCCGGAAACAGTGTTCAACACCTGCATTTCCCGGATAAGCAGCGGAAAGGTCACAACGAATCAGATGATCCTGTTCCAATTCAAGAGAAGCGTGATACTCTTTCCCGGGAAGTTGTTCGTATTCACCGACAAGAGGAGCATTGTGTCCTTTCCCGCGGGTATGCCAAAGCGTATAACGTTTATCGGTAAAATTATCCCGGGTGTACGTTCCGGTCCCGGCATCCACAATAACAGGTGTATCCCCATGATACAGTGAAAAATGCCCCAGATCATTATGATTATGGATCTCATCATTATGTCCGGCTTTCAATGACACAGAAAAATCCGGAGATCTCAAAACCGCCAAACGGTCTTTATAAAAAGAGGATTGTTTCAAAGCAGTATTTTTGACAGGCAATTCCGCCGGAGCATCAAAAAGAACCGCAAGCGACTGAGTCAGAAAAGCGGCATGGATGCCCAAAGTGAACTCGTGATTTTTACATGCTTCCATCAGATCTTCAGACTGAATAGCGACAGCCGCTTGAAGCAGGGCTGGCAGATCCGGATGAAATTCCGGTTGAGAATCGCCGAAACTGACCAGATAACGGTCGCTGATCCGCATATTTGCAATAAACTCAAAAATAGCACAGATTTTGGGCGATCCATATAATTTTACAACCGATCCGGGAATGATTTTATTCAAAAGATCCAATGTCCGGAACACCATCAGACCCGCCCGATTGAAATAAGTGGGCCCCTCGTTGCAATAACCATCATCCTCGTAATGTTCAATAAAACGGGAAACTGATTCCAGAAAACAATTGACTTCCTCCGCCAATTTCTTGCAATCTTTTTCCAGACAGAATGCCGTCAGAAGATTATTGGTACTGCACCATACAGTCCAGTTCGACGGTGTCTCCTCCGGATCATGCCACCAATGCGTGATCCCCTGATACAACACCCGGTAAACTGTCCGTTCAAGTGCTTCATGATGGATCATTCCGGATAACCCCTGAATTTCTTTATCCAATTCCTCTCCCAACAGGATGTAAAGCAATCCCATCAGAGCCCCAGTCTCCGCTCCGAAAAGATCACAGAAATGCCATGAAGCAAGAAAATCTTTTTTCCACACGACATGGGCAGGCATACACCAGTTCCATTCCTCCAGGATCGCAATCAGATGATCCAGCAGACGGGGCATATATTTCTTTTTATCTCCGGTCAGACACAAGGCAAGTGTAAGAAAAGCCAGATTTTCACGGCGTTTGAAATATTGAGATTCAAAAGTATGCCGGTCTCCATCCACATTGAAACGGAAATAATCGGAGTAAAGCAATTGCGGCAGAACTCCCGGCTCAACAGCGTCAGCACGGGCAATGATCTGAACGGCATATCGGTTCTGACGTACTTTTTCCCATGCTGTTCTATCTGAAAACGGCGGATAAATATTCCGGACAAATTCACCTTTTTCAATTTTTTCAAAAAAATCAGAACTCAGCAATTCCTGCACATAACAATTCTTCTTTACCATATTCTGAAACCTTCATATTTATTGAAACAGCTCTATGAGATATTGAAAATAATATATCGCTGATAAATTTATTTTCAAGCAATCTTTCCCCTGTTCCAAATATTTGCAAGACGTTTCCGTTTCCACTCCGCCCCGGAGTCCTAAAAAAAATTTGATTTTTTTCATTTTTCCGGATAAGATAAGACAAAAAATGTCCACTGACATGCAGTATAATAACAGCATCGGGAAAAAAATTGCAAAAATCATCAGGCAGGAGAAAAAAAAATCAAAAAAATGAATTAAAAAACCGGAAATAAACGAAAAAGAATACTTAATAAGAAAAAAGTCAATCTGCTGAAAAAGGAAAATGAAAAATGGAAAAAACACAGAAATTTGAAATGAATCCGCTGGAATATGAACGTCTTTTCGGAAAAGACAGAGATCTTTTCAAGAATCTTCACGCCTGCCGCTTTTTGTATAATATCATCGCAACCATCGGTCTGCATGAGATTTATGACAACGATTTTTTCTGTACTGTCAAAAGATTTCTGACAGAAGAAGAACTCCTGCATGTCTATAACACCGTACTGCCGCAGGAAAAACGGGAAGAGATGAAGGAAAACGGCAATCAGCAGGTTCCGGAACCCGGCAAAAACAACCCGTTGGAATGGTTGATTTTTTTGAATGAGAATATCGGCAGACGGGAATATATGTGGGAAGTGCTGAAAGAAATTTTTGATACCCGGATAAGACAATATCATGAAATGCTTCAAAATACAGATCGCAAGATCTCCGCACTGGAACAGCGTTTTATGGAAATGAAAAAACTTTTTTCTCTTTCAGACAGGGAAATGGATATTCTGTTGGCAATCTTTTTCTCCGGGAAACGGGAAATGGATTTCGGAGATTTCAGCATCAGCGGCTATCGGAATGATGAAAAATTGAGTATTATCTCCAAAATCATCGGGGTCAATGAAATTGAAGTATTGGACCTGCTCAGTGAACGCGGGAATATCGGCAAATATAATCTGATCGATCAGGATTGCGATCTGGATCCGACTTTTCAGGCATATCTTGCCGGATTGAGCTCTCAGGCTTTGTCTGAAAAATTCTGGAGAAAGTTTGAGGGAGAAGTCCTGCCATGGGATTTTCACGGAAAACTGGCTGAAAAAAGCGGAAGTGTATTGAAAGAAATGATTCTTTCTAAAAATCCGGATACCGGACTTTCTGTTCTGCTCTTCGGAGTCGCCGGAGCCGGAAAAAGCAGTTTCGCAGCAAGTCTGGCAAAAGATCTTGGAAAGGATCTTTACTTCATCGCACAGAATGATGATGACAACCGCCGGATGAGTTACAGTGCCTCTTTCCGTTATGCCGCACTGGCAGTGGCACAGAAACAACTGGATCCGGAAAAATGTATTCTGGTCATGGATGAATGTGACAAGCTGGTGGAAAATTGTACGCTCGGAGGCGGACTGTTGAACATGCTCGGAATTGATGCCGCCGGGAGCCGCGATGGAGAAAGTAAAGCTCAGCTCAATACCGTTATCGATCAGAACCGTCATACCATCCTCTGGATCTGCAACAGCAAACAGGAAGCGATCGACCCCAGCAGCCGCAGACGTTTCGATTACTCCATCTTCTTTGATGATCTGAGCGCAACATCCCGGAAACATATCTGGCTGAATGCATTGAAATTTCATCATTGTTCCGGCAAATTGAACGATGATTTTCTTGACCGGATCAGTCTCCGCTATCCGGTCAATCCCGGCGGGATCTCAGTGGCTGTTAAAAATGCTGCCGCTCTCTGCAAAACAAATCCCGGAAAAGATTTTGAAAATACGATCATGACATTTCTGAAAGCACACTGTTCCCTGCTCGGAATTCAGGAATATATGGTCAATAAACTCGAACCCGCACGGGATTATTCTCTGGACGGTCTGAATATCAAAAGCGGAATCAAACTCCCGCGCCTGATCGAAGTCTGCCGGAACTACCTCAAAGCACAGGAAAACCATAAGGAAAACCGCGATCAGCCTCGCATGAACCTGCTCCTCTTCGGTGTCCCCGGAAGCGGAAAAACTGAATTTGTAAAATATCTGGCAAAACAACTCGATAAGCCGCTCTGTATCAAGGATGCCAGCGATCTGCTGAACTGTTATGTCGGAGGAACAGAACAGAGAATTGCCGCCGCTTTCGCCGAAGCAGAACTGAATGGCGAGATCCTCTTTATTGATGAGGGGGACTCCCTTCTCGGATCAAGAGAAAATGCAAGCCGCAGTTGGGAAGTCAGTCAGGTCAATACACTCCTGGCTGAAATGGAACGTTTCCGGGGCATCTTTATCGTCGGGACAAATCTGATACAGAGACTTGATCAGGCTGCATTGCGCCGTTTCAGTTTCCGACTCCATTTCGATTATCTCAATAATGATGGAAAAGAGATTTTCTTCCGCACATATTTCAAACCACTCGGAATGCCCGATCTCTCCGCAGATGAAAAAAAAGAACTCTTCAGTATCGACAATCTCACGCCGAGTGATTTCCGGAATACCAGACAGCAATTCTGTTATCTGGAGGATTCCAACCTGACCAACAAAGAGATCATCGAAGCTCTCTCTGCTGAAGTCGCATCCAAAACATCCGGCAGTAATTATACCGGACTCGGAAAAATTGCATCCAAAATCGGGTTGTAAGGTTTTTTCCTGACAACCAAACCCGCTCAGCAGACGGCAGAAGTTTTTTTCTCCATATCTTCTGTCGTCTGCTTTTTTATCTTCTGAAAGTTATTTATCCCAGAACGATTTTGTCGATCTGAGCATATTCTTCTGCGGTGAATGCACAATTCTGCGGTGCTTTCACACAGGCTTCGATCTGTTCCGGGGAACTTGCTCCGCAAAGAACAGAAGTCACACCGGGACGGCTCAGGATCCAGGCAAGTGCCATCTGAGCAAGAGACTGAGAACGTTTCTCTGCCAATGCATTGAGCGCAGAAACTTTCTGCAAAAGTTCCGGTGTAAGAGAGGATTCTTTCAGAAAATGATTCCGGGTGGCACGGGAATTTGCCGGAATACCATTCAGATATTTATCTGTCAGTACCCCTTGTGCCAGAGGACAGAAACAAATAGAACCGATCCCGTTCTCCTGCAACATGCTGAACATTCCGCTATCTTCCAGTTTCCGGTTCAGCATATTGAAACACCCCTGATAAAGGACTCCGGGAGTTTTGAGTTCACGCAGAATCGTAAAGGCTTTCAACGCATCCTCTGTGCTGTAATTGGAAAGTCCGACATACAACGCTCTGCCGCTGCGGACAATATGATCCAATGCCATCATGCTTTCCTCAAGCGGAGTATTCGGGTCGGGACGGTGATGATAAAAAATATCCACATAATCCACCTGCATCCGTTTCAAACTCTGATCACAGCTGGCGATCAGACTTTTCCGGGAGCCCCATTCACCATAAGGACCTTCCCACATCAGAAAGCCGGCTTTGGTCGATAAAATCAGTTCATCCCGGTGTTTCTTGAAGTCGGAAACATAGATCTTTCCGAAATTCTCTTCCGCACTTCCCGGTTCCGGACCATAATTATTGGCAAGGTCAAAATGAAAAATTCCAAGATCAAAAGCTTTCCGGAGCATCCTCTGAGCATTGTCAAAAGAATCCACACTCCCGAAATTATGCCACAAACCCAATGAAACGGTCGGCAGGATCAATCCGCTTTTCCCGCTCCGGCGGTGTGACAGTTTTTGATAACGTTCCGGATCCGCATGATATTTTTCCATAAATCATCTCCCTGTTTTTTTGCGTAGTCAAAATATATTGTATTATCTGAATAATACTTCTCTTTTGACTGATTTCAAATATAAAAATATGATTTTTCATCTGTAAGACATATTTTTTAGCATGTTTTTTATAAAAACAAGTTGAAAAATCTCTTAAGAGAAAATATATTGACGTTGCATATTATGTTTTTTGAATAGATATTTCAGAAAGGAGATATTGTATATGAAGCTGAAATTGGGACTTAAAGTGAAAAGTTCTTTCATCAATATGACAGTGCTGTATATCATTGTGGGGATCGTTTTCCTCTTGATCACTGCATTGAATATTTATGCGTACCGTCTGATCTCTGGAATGGGCAGCTCTTATACAACTCTGGGGGCAACCTCAAAAGCATACAGACATAATCTGAATAAGGCTTTGGGAGAACTCGAAGAGATCATCAATAATCAGAAAGCCGCTTCAGGTGCTCTGCTGGAACAGAAAGTGTGGCCTTTCTTGAAAGAAGCAGAGAAAAAAGCCGGAGAGATCCGTTCCGTTCAGAAAGATTTGAACCTCCTCCAGGATATTGATAAACTCAAAGAAGCTGCTTCAGAAACATATGCAGCAAGTGAAGCCCTGGATCGCAGCAAAGGATTGAACAAGTGCAGACGTATTGTTCAGAATGCGATCGCACGACTGGATACAACCGATGATGAACGCAATGCTCTTGTCCTGCATGATATCAATCTCGCATGCATCTTCTATATCATCCTGATCCTCGGAAATATTGTCGCTTTCGCAGGGATCTTTGTTGTTATCTATATCAATGATATGGGATTCCAGAAAAAAGAAAAACGCCTGCACATGACCAATGCCAACTTCCACGCCATCATGCAGGGATTGGACAGTATTCTCATCACGATCGACAATACCGGTATCATCCGCAGCTGGAACGCCAATGCCGCCCGCTATTTCGACCTGCCCGAAAAAGAAGTGCTGGAACAGAATATTTATGAAATCCTGCCGATCTTTAATCAGTTCAAAAATTATTTCAATGCCGTATTCTATTCCATGAAACGTTCTTTCAAATACCATGAACGCATGCACGTCAACAAAGGTCCCATGCGCGTGGTCAATATCCTCTGCGTACCGATGGTTCCCGCTCATCAGAAAAAAGGATACGCTGAAATCCTGATCAAAATGGATGACGTGACTTCTTTCATGACATTGGAAGAACACGGTGTCCGCGAACGTTGCTCCACATTGGTCTGTCAGGCAATGGATAACGTGATCCAGGACTCTGCCGCACTGAACTATTATGTCAATGAAACGATCCAGTCCCTGAATACTTTCGCTGAAGAACGCGGACTCACAGAAGAAATGCTCCCGTACACAGGCGCATTGAACAACGCTCTTGCTCAGATCGGTATGGTTCCTCAGAAATATGCTTCCACGCTCGCAAAAGGAGAACTGAACAAGATCCAGATCGACCTGAACGAAATGGTCATGTATGTCCTCCGTCTCTGTCTGAAAACATTCCCCCCATCCGTCAGCGTAGAAGTCTCTCTGAATGAAACACGTTCCTGGATCCTCGCAGATGCTTTCGCCCTTTCAAGAACATTCCTCTGTCTCCTGGCAAATGCAATGGAATCTCTGACTGAAATGCGTCCGGAAGGTGCACAACAGGGCGGGATCATCTCTGTTTCCGTGGAAAAAATCGCAGGAGAACAGATCGTCAGCGACAAAATCATGCGTTTCCGTTATGCCACAAAAGAACCTGCATACTGGATCATTCTGATCTCGGATAACGGGGTCGGGATCCCGCAGGAAATCCAATCCAATATCTATGACCCGTTCTTCACAACCAAGAACAGAGACAACCATAAAGGTTTGGGCTTGAGTGTGGCAATCAACGTGATCAACGATCTGGGCGGATTTATTGATGTCAACTCCACACCGGACCGCGGAACGGTATTCAAGATTTACCTGCCGGAAGTCCAGACCGGTGCCGCAGATTCCGCAGTCAGTGCTGAATTGAACGCTGATGATTCAGAGATCGTCCCCGGTGAAGGAGTGATCCTCTTTATCAATGATGATATCTTCATGTCACGCATCACAACACGTCTGTTGGAAAAATTCGGCTATACCGTGATTGCGGCAAGCAACGGATTTGAAGCATTGGATCTTTATATGCAGCACATGGATGAAATCAGCTGTGTTCTGACCAACATCAACAACAGCAACTTCAGCAATGCGGATATTGTCACCAACCTGAAAGCAATCAATCCAGATGCAAAAGCAGCGGTCATGGTCGCATCAGAATTCAATGAAGATGCACGACGCCTGCGCGAACTGGGAATCACACATTTCGTCAAGAAACCCTACTCCATGCCGCAGCTCTCCCGTGTGGTGGCTGAATGCATCCGGAGTGCAGAGTCCGCAAGCTGAACATCACGACTGAAAAAAACTGTCTCCCACTCAATTTCGTGCGGGAGATAGTTATTTTTTCATCTTTCCCGAAAAAATATTGAAAAAACGTTTTCTTTTTTGGGAATTTATGCTATATTATATGGCAAAAGTGTTTTAAAGTTCATCATTTTTAAAATAAAACAAAAAGAAAGCAGAAAGTTGAAACAATGAAAGTATTGGTTATCAATGCCGGCAGTTCCTCACTGAAATTCACCCTTTTCTCTATGGAAAACGGTGCAGAAAACGTAATTGCATCCGGACAGGTTGAACGTGTCGGATCTGACACTCCGAATCTGATTTACAAACGTCCGGACGGCTTCAAATCCGAAGAATCCCCGAAAGTTGCCAACCACGGCGATGCACTGCGTGCAGTCTGCGCCAAGTTGACTGACCCCGAAAACGGTGTTCTCAAAGACCTTTCTGAAGTCACAGCGATCGGCCACCGTGTTCTCCACGGCGGTGAAAAAGTCACCATGCCGGTTCTGGTCAACACTGAAGTCAAAGACATCATCCGCGAATGCTTCCCCCTCGGACCGCTTCACAACCCCGCAAACCTCATGGGTATCGAAGCTTGCGAAGAAATCTTCAAAGGTGTTCCGAACGTCGGTGTTTTCGACACCCAGTTCCATCAGACCATGCCGCCGGAAGCATATCTCTATGCAATTCCTTATGATTACTATAAAACACACGGTATCCGTAAATACGGTTTCCACGGAACCAGCCATCACTTTGTCACAAACTCCACTGCTGAATTCCTCGGCAAAGATCTCAAAGATCTGAATATCATCACTTGCCACCTCGGCAACGGATGCAGCATGGCTGCAATCAAAAACGGCAAAGTCGTTGACACCACCATGGGTCTTACTCCGCTGGAAGGTTTGATGATGGGTACACGCAGCGGCGATATGGATCCGGCTGCAGTTGTCCGTATGATCCAGCTCGGCAACACCCCGGCTGAAGTCGATACCATCCTCAACAAAAAATCCGGTCTCTTCGGCGTCGGCGGAATCAACAGCGGCGACATGCGTGACATTATCGAAGCTGCTAAAGGCGGCAATGCTCAGGCAGAACTCGCTCTCAAGATGTTTGTCAGACGCGTTGTCAAATACATCGGTTCCTACTACGTCCTCGTCGGCGGAGCTGAAGCTCTCGTCTTCACCGGCGGTATCGGCGAATATTCCTGCCCGATCCGTAAAATGATCATCGAAGCTCTCGGCTGCCTGAATATCGCAGTTGACGAAGAAAAGAACGCCGCATGCTTCGGCAAAAAAGGTGTCATTTCCACCGATTGCAGCGCATGGAAAGCGATTGTCATGCCGACAAATGAAGAACTGATGATTGCCCGCAGCACCCTTCAGGTTCTGGGCAAATAATCTGTTTTGTACCTACCGGACAGGGGATGCTCAGTGTATTCCCTGTTTTTGTTTTCCGTCAGTACGACGGTGAAAAACATGACCGCTGAGGGTCATGAGATAACTTATTTTTAGAATTGATTGGAGGCTGAAAGATGTCTGTCAGCATTTTAGTCGGAATTCAGTGGGGCGATGAAGGAAAAGGCAAGATTATTGACGTCCTTACTCGCGATGCGGAAATGGTAATCCGTTTTCAGGGCGGCAACAACGCCGGTCATACAGTGGAAGTCGGTCCGGAGAAATTTGTTCTCCACCTGATCCCCTCCGGGATCCTGCATAAAGGAACGGACTGCGTGATCGGAAACGGTGTCGTTCTCGATCCTCTGGCTCTGAAAAAAGAAATGGAAGAACTGGTCGAACGTGGAATCGATGTATCCAAACTCCAGGTTTCCTCCCGTTGTCATCTGATCATGCCGTGGCATAAACTGTTGGATGCTTTCAAAGAAATGAAAGCGGATCCCTCCAAAAAAATCGGTACCACCATGCGTGGTATCGGCCCGGCTTATACTTCCAAAATGGCAAGAACCGGACTCCGTGCAGTGGAAATTCTGGACAAAGCCCGTTTTGAAGCTCACTTCCGTGAAGAAGCTGCCGCTTATAATGAAACGTACGGCCCGCTGGGCGCAACTGCTTTGGATGTCGATCAGGCTTTTGCTGAAGTCTGGACAGCTTGCGAATACATCAAACCCTATATTCAGGATGCCGTTGTTTCCGTTCATAAAGCGATCAAAGCAAATAAAAAGATCCTGTTGGAAGGTGCTCAGGGTGCATTCCTTGACATTGACCACGGAACCTATCCTTTTGTGACCAGCAGCAACACCACCAGCGGCGGTGCCTGCCCCGGAGCCGGAATTCCTCCCCGCGCAGTCTCCTGTGTCTGGGGCGTGATCAAAGCATACACCACTCGCGTCGGTGAAGGTCCGTTCATGACCGAACTGGACAATGAAGAAGGCGAAATGCTGCGTAACAAAGGCGGCGAATTCGGTGCTACCACCGGACGTCCCCGTCGTTGCGGCTGGCTTGATATCGTGGCTTGCCGTCACAGCTGCCAGATCAACGGTGTCGATTATCTTGCAGTCACCAAGCTGGATGTTCTTGATGATCTGGATGAAGTCAAACTCTGCACCGCTTACAAACTGGATGGTCAGATCGTGGAAGACTTCCCCGCTGATACCGAAGCTCTTGCCCGTGTTGAACCGGTTTATGAATCCATGCCGGGTTGGAAAGTTTCCACAACATCTGCAACTTGCTGGGAGGAACTCCCTGAAAATGCACAGCGTTATCTGAACCGTATGGCTGAACTGCTGGATGCCAAAATCGGCATCATCTCTGTCGGTCCCAAACGCGCTCAGACTTTTGAACGCTGATTTCAAATCCGTGCCGGGAGTTGAATGTGGCTAAACATACCATGTTAAGTATGGCTTCTGGCAGGAGAAGTTCTCCAGAACAGGGAGACTCCTCCGGGAACGGTATATTCAGGAATCTGCTGTCAGTCATTCTTTTCCGGACAGACTGGCTGCAGATTCTTCCGATGATCCTGTTGATCACCATCGGCGAACTGTTCATTTATGGTACCGGACAGCAAATCGGGGGATTTTATGCTGAAACTTTCTGGAAACGGCATTTGATCTACATCGGGATCGGAATTGCTGTCTGGTTGATTTTTTCCATTCTTGATTACCGTTGGTGCGGTCCTTTTGCACTGACATTATACCCATTGAGTATTGCGCTGCTGATCTATGTACTCTTCTGGGGCGAAAAATATTTCGGTGCACGGAGCTGGATCCAATTCGGTTCTATCAACTTTCAGCCCTCTGAAGTGGCAAAATTTTCCCTGTTGGTTCTGACTGCATGGATCCTATCCATGAAAAAAGTCAATATCAATCGTCTCTTCTGGTTGGTGTTGCTTGTGATCCTCACGATGATTCCGGTGACATTGACTAAAATGCAGCCGGATTTAGGAACAGCCACAGCGATGCTGGCTCCAGTTCTGGCAATCATCTTCACAGCCCGTCTGAAATGGCGTTACATTCTGATCCTGAGTATTATAGCTGCGATCTGCATGCCGGTCGGCTATTATTTTCTGAAAGATTATCAGAAAGAACGGATCCGTGTTTTTCTGGATCCGAGCCGGGATCCAAGCAACCGCGGATGGAGCACTCTTCAGGCGGAAATGGCTGTCGGCAGCGGCGGACTTACCGGAAAAGGATTTATGAAAGGAACTCACAATCTGTTGGGATTTCTGCCGCAGAAAGTTTCCAACTCCGACTTTATTTTTCCCGTGATCGCAGAAGAAACAGGTTTTCTCGGTGCGACCGGAGTGGTTCTGACGTTTATGATCCTGTTATTTTCGATCCTGCGGACGGCATTGCTGGCTCCGGATGATTTTGGAAAATATATGTGCGTGGGTATTGCGATCCTGATGTTCTTTCATACCTACGTCAATATCGCAATGTGTCTGCGGCTCTGTCCGGTCACGGGACTGCCTCTGCCATTGGTCAGTTACGGCGGCACATTTCTGGTAACAACGATGGCGTATCTCGGAATCGTTCATTCGGTTTACGGACATCGGGAAAAGAAAACTTTGTTTGATCTGTAAAAAAAATGATTTTTCAGATTGCAACCAGCATAAAACAGGTGTATAGTACGGCTATTATGAAAAAGAATAATGTAAAAATCGTATTGGTGACAGCGGCAGTTTCTCTGCTTCTTCCGTTATTGAGTTCCTGTTTCTATTTTGAAATCGACAGGAACCAGACAAATCTTGCCAAAATCCGGCGGGGCATGACCAAAGAAAAAGTGATTGAAATCATGGGACAACCCATTACCGGCGAAGCATATTGCAATGATAAAGTCTTCTATTATTACACCCGTCAGGTCTGGATGGATGGACTTGTCATCCGCGATGAATGTACCCCCATTGCCTTTGATGACAATGATCGTGTCCGCGGCTGGGGACAGGATTTCAATACCGGTCTCTATGAGTTCAATGTCGGAAGATAAGAATCGCTTCAACCACGGAAGGTCATTCGGATGAAAAACAAATATCTGATTTGCTTTCTGATTTTTCTTCTCCTTGCCGCACTTTTCACATTTCTCCGGACACCATTGGCGGAGGGGATCAATACGCTTCTGATCGCGATTGGAGAAGGCAGAACGATCCGGGTCGATAACACGGACATGGTAAAGCGTCCGAAAAAACAGCAGATCAAAATTTCCGGAGCAGGAAAAATTGCTCAGGCGGCACAGTTGAAGATCCTGCCGGAAAAAATTACGGCACTCCCGGTCAATCCTTTGATTGCGACCCGAAAGAAAAATATTCCCCGCAAAGACCTTTTTATCCGGAAATGGATATTTCTCGGACCGTTTGATCTTTCTCTGATTACCGGGAAAATGGATTTGAAAACAACGCTGCTTCAGGAATGTATGAATCAGGATATTGATTCTGTTTCTCTTACCATGACACCGGAAGGAATGAGTTGGAAAGCGGCGGAAATCCTGACAAAAGACGGTAAATTCAATCTGAGCGAAGCCTTCCGGAAAAACAGGAAGGCTGCGGCGGCATGGCTGATGACAGAAATCGAAGTGGATCAGGAATATCCGGAGGCACTCATGCTGGTCGGGCTCCAACAGTACGGCAGAGTATTTCTCAATGGCAGAGAAGTTTTTGTTTCCACGACCAAAACACCAGTGCGTGCGGATGGATCAACCGTTAAAGTTCATCTGAAAAAAGGAACGAACCGGCTCCTGCTTAAAACAGCCTCCAGAAATCACGGCAACTGGTATTTCTATCTTCGCTTCACGACAGGCACCAAAGTTCCTCTGATTGCATCAGGGAAATAAAAATTTACAGAATACTGACATTCCGATCCTTATTCAAGTATTGATTCTTTCCTGTTGAAAGAGTATATTACTCTTTTTCCTGTATTTGATAAAAAAGAACAAAGAGACTGAAAACATGAAATCGAAAGCAGCATATACTCAGGGATCGATCCGGCAAATAATGTGCAAGACAGCACTTGCCATGGTGGCAGGGACCCTTGCACTCAGCGGATACAATCTGGCTGATACTTATTTTGTAGGACGTCTTCCGGGATCTTCCCCGTTGGCGGCGATGGGCTTTACATTCCCGGCGATCATGCTGGTGGGATGTCTGTTCCGGGGTTTGATCGTAGGGGTCATGACAACTGCCGCACAGGCGATCGGAGCCAAAAAACAGAAACGTGCAGCCCGGCTTGTCACCTGCGGTCTGCTGATGGTCTTTCTCTTTTCCATTATCATGGCAATCCTGGGGATCTCCACAGGACACATTGTATTCCAGTTATTCGGGGCACGCGGCGACACATTGGAATTGGTCAAAGGCTATATGAACATCTGGTATTTCGGTTGTGCGACAGGCTTTTTAGCGATGGCGGGAAACGATTTGCTGATTGCGGTTGGAGATTCCAAAATGGCAAGCTGCATGATGATTCTCGGGATGGTGATCAATGTGATCCTGGATCCTCTTTTCATTTTCGGGTGGCAATTTATTCCGGCAATGGGGATCCGGGGGGCGGCGGTGGCGACCATTATTTCCCAATGTATCAGTACGGTTATTGTTCTGACACTTCTGCAACGGCGGCATAAACTGCTGACCTGGCAAAAGATACCGTTTGATGTTCTGTTTCCTGCATGGCAGCACATGATCCGTTATGCGATTCCCGCCTGTATCGGGATGCTGATGATTCCGCTGGGGAGTTCGATTCTCACCCGTATCACGGCTGAATTCGGAGATGTGGCAGTTGCAGCGACTGCGGCAGCCGGACGTCTGGAAATGGTGGCATTTGTGGTTCCGATGTCTCTGGGAATGTCCCTGATGCCGTTTGTGGCACAGAATTACGGGGCGAAATTGTATGACCGTATCCGTGAAGGACGCCGTTTTGCGATGCGTTTTGCGTTTGTGTTTCTGACAGGGGCGGCGGTAATTTATACCTTATTTGCGGATCATATCGTAGTTCACTTTTCCACGGTTCCGGAGGTGCAGAAATTGATGGCGGAGTATTTGCGGATCGTATCGTGGGGGCTTGCAGGAGTTGAAATGCACCGTTTTTCCGGATTTTTCTATACGGGATGCGGACGTCCCAGCATGGGAGCATTTCTCAATGGGATGCGTATGATCGGATTTCTTGTTCCACTCTCGCTGCTGGCATTGTATTTCCACTCACTGACAGGTTTGTTTGTTGCCCGACTGGTCACAGATGTTGTCTCGTGCATCATTGCCTACACCCTTGCCCGGCGTATGACACAGCGTCTTCCTGCGGACGGGGAAGTGCATTTGACGGTCAAAACGGCATCTAAGAGTGCGGCTTGAAGAGATTTTTTCCCGAAAAAGTTTAATTTTTTGAAAAAAAATATCATTTTTATAAAAAAATGACTTTTATTTTTTCACTTTACGGGTTATTGTTATATACAAATTGCCCAAGCGGATCATGGATATGATCTGTGCAAGCTTCAGATAAACGTCAAGAAATTTGGCGAAACGGAAAATGTATCAGACAAGGATGTCTTCCAGACTATGAGAATACTTGTAAATGAAACGGATCTGAAAACAGAAGATCAGTTCTTTTTCTGCGGACAGTGTGCTGCCGGAAGCGGCGGTCATCGTTTTTTCTTTATGAAGATTTGAGATACTCTTGAGAAATTCAGTCATTGATGCATGGTACCGTTCGCTTTATGGTGGAAGGACCGCTCGATGAGACAGTTATTATTGAAAACATATGAAAGCACGGGACAAGGATCCGGTTGCGGGGGCGACTCTGTGACCGGGGATGTTTGCGTGCATTTCTTTTTTTCAGGGACTGGTTCTTTTGCGTGCGACTCGTTTCCGCCTCTGCTCAGTCAGGGAACAGAACCGGAATGACATCATCCATTTACAACATGAAACAGGAATTGCGTAAAGAGAAGCTCCATGCGAGACGTTCTCTTGCGCCTGAGTTCCGTATTTCAGCGGATCATGCGATTCTGGAGCGTTTGGAGTCACTTCCTGAAGTTCAGGGAGCTACTGTAATCGCGGCGTATGCCAGCGATGGTACCGAGCCGGACCTGATGCCGCTGCTCAAACGTGCTGCACAAGCGGGTAAGAAGATCTGTCTTCCCCGTTGGCGGCAGGATTCAACTTACGAAATGGCTGTTGCCGATGCGGATTTCACATTGGTTGAAGGCAAATGGAAAATGCCGGAACCGCCGCCGGAAGCACCAGCCGTGCCGGATTCCGTTCTGCAAAATGCTTTGTGGCTGATCCCGGGTGTTGCATTTGATGAAAAATGCGGACGTCTCGGACGGGGAAAAGGGATTTATGACCGTTTCCTTGCAGTTCATGAAGGAGCGATGATCGGAATATTTTATGAATGTCAGAAAACAGCTGTCCTGCCTGTGGAAAGCCACGATCAGCCATTGGATCTGGTTGTGACTGAAAAGGAGATCTACCGCCGTTTTTCTGACTCGAACACAATGAAAGAAAAGGAATGACACTATGGGAATTGGAATGGTAATCGCCATTGCGGCAGCTGCCCTGATCATCGGGGCACTGGCGGGCGTACTCGTCCACGTCGCTATATTGAAAGCGATGGGAGTCAAGTCGGCAACAGCCGCCAACAAGATCAAATCAGATGCACAGCGTGAAGCGGAAAGATTGTTGCGTGAAGCACGCGTCACCGCAAAAAGCGATGTGCTGAAGATCAAAGAAGAATTTGAATCCGAAATGAAAGACCGTCGCCGGGAACTTCAGAATTCGGAACGCAGACTTTCTCAGAAAGAAGAAAATCTTGACCGCAAGGCTGATTCTTTTGAAGCGAAAGTCAGAAATCTGGAAAAGAAAGAACATGATCTGGAACAAATCAAAGACCGTTTGCTTGCCAAAGAAGATGAATTGAAAAAAGGAATCTCCAAGCAGATCGATGAACTCCAGCGCATTGCTCAAATGGATCGGGAAACAGCGATTGAAATGCTTTTGGATAAACTCAAAGGTGAAGTTGAAAACGAATGCGGTATGCTCATCCGCAATCTGGTGGATGAAGCCAAACAGAAAGCCGAACGTGAATCGCAGCGTCTGCTGACTCTGGCGATCCAGCGTTATGCAGGGGACTGCACCTATGAACGCACAACAGCCACGATCCCGCTGCCCAGCGATGAAATGAAAGGTCGCATCATCGGAAGAGAAGGACGCAATATCCGTGCTCTTGAAGCCGCTACCGGTGTCAATATTCTGATCGATGACACTCCGGAAGCCGTTGTGATCTCCTGCTTTGATCCGATCCGGAAAGAAGTGGCACGCCGTCTCCTGGAAAAACTGATCGGAGATGGACGTATCCATCCGACCCGTATTGAAGAATTGATCAAAAAGATCCGGAAAGAAATTGATGAAGAAGTCTTTGACGCCGGGGAAAAAGCGGTTCTTGATTGCGGTCTGCAGGGAGTTCCGAAACCGATCATCAATCTTCTGGGACGTCTTCAGTTCCGCTTCAGTTTCTCTCAGAACGTGTTGAAACACTCGATCGAAACTGCGGCATTCATGGGCACGATCGCCGCAGAATTGGGCTTGGATGAACAGAAAGCCCGCCGAATCGGATTGTTCCACGATATTGGGAAAGCGGTTGACCATGAAGTGGAAGGAACCCACGCTTCCATCGGTGCGGATATCCTCCGGAAACACAATGAAGCCAAAGATGTTATCAATGCGGTTGCGGCTCACCACGAAGAAGTGGAAGGAACTTCTCTCTATGCGTTCCTTGCCAATGCCTGCGATGCCTTGAGCGCAAGCCGTCCCGGCGCACGCAGTGAAACAACGGAACTGTACCTGAAACGTCTGGAACAACTGGAAGCGATCGCCAGCGAATTCAGCGGTGTGGAATCCTGTTTTGCACTGCAGGCGGGTCGTGAAATCCGTGTCGTTGTTCAGCCGGAAAAAATCTCTGAAGCTCAGGCGCAAGTCTTGAGCCGTGATATCTGTACCAGAATCGAAAAAGAGATGAACTATCCGGGACAGATCAAAGTTTCTGTGATCCGTGAAACCCGGTCTGTTGAATACGCAAAATAATCAGACACGGTAGTTGACATGGATGCTCCGGAGCTTTTATGGGAAAAGCTGACGGCTTCGTTCCGGGCGTATGCAGAAAGTTTCATCCCGCAGGATGAAGATGCAGTACGCCCGTACCAACTGAAAGTCGATCATACTTTTGATGTCTGTTCCATCATGGATCAGATTCTCTCCGATGAAAAGATCACGCCGGAGCAACACTTTATCTACCGTCTGTGCGCCTTGTTTCACGATGTTTCCCGTTTTGAACAGCTCCGGGATCATCATACTTTCCGGGACGACCGTTCTTTCGATCACGGGGAGCGCAGTGCGGAAATTTTTCTGAAACAGTTTTCTGTTCCTGAATTATCATCTCATTCTCTTGCTCTTACGATGGAAGCGATCCGTTATCATAATAAAGCGGAGTTGCCGGAGGATCTTTCTGCGGAGCTGCGACCGTATGCAGAGGCATTGCGGGATGCTGACAAGATCTCCATTTTGAAGGTGCTGCTGCATCATTTCAGTCATCCGCTATTGAGCGAACAGGAAATTGTGAATCTGGGAACAGTTGACACACCCGGTTTTACGGAGGAACTGGTGCATACGGCATTGAGCGGCAGACATATACTGCACAAAGATATGAAAAATGTAAATGATTTCAAAATTGCAGTCTTTGCCTGGTGTACCGATTTCAATCTTCCCGGTTCGGCACGGCTTGTTCTGACGGAAAAATTTTATGATCAGTTGCGGCAATATCTGCCGGAATCGCCACTGCTGGATCAACTTCACCGATATTGCATTGATACGCTGCAAAAAACTGCCCGGAAAGGACGGAACTGAAAAGAATGGCTCTGCTGCAAGTTGAAAATTTGAAAAAATACTATCCCGCACCCTCCCCCTGGTTCGGACCGAAACGTTTTGTCCGGGCACTGGATGATGTTTCCTTTGAACTGGAAAAAGGAGAAACACTCGGACTGGTCGGAGAAAGCGGATGCGGGAAAAGTACACTGGCACGACAGTTGATTCGTCTGGAAGATCCGACGGACGGGAAAATATTTCTGGACGGGATCGACATGGGTTCTCTGCGCGGAGAAAATCTGCGGAAAATGCGCGGCAGTTTTCAGATGATTTTTCAGGATCCCTACGCATCATTGAATCCCCGGATGAGTGTTTACAATGCGCTGGAAGAAGCCTTGAAGCTGCATACTCAACTTGATTCTGCGGGACGTTCCAAACGAATTGCGGAACTGTTGGATATGGTTGGATTGAAACCGGAACATGCCCGGAGATATCCGCACCAGTTCAGCGGAGGACAGCGTCAGAGGATCGGGATCGCGCGTGCCTTGGCTGTCAATCCCCGTTTTATTGTAGCGGATGAACCGGTCTCGGCACTGGATGTAAGCGTACAATCTCAAATTGTCAATCTGCTTCAGGATATTCAGAAAGAGACCGGTGTGGCATTTCTCTTTATTGCCCATGACCTTGCAGTTGTGGAACATATCAGCCACAGGATCATGGTCATGTATCTGGGAAAGATCGTGGAACATGGTCCGGCGAAAGAGTTGTGTGCCGATCCGGCACATCCCTATACAAGAGCCTTGCTGGCTTCTGCGCCCTCAGTCAGACCGGAGAAAAAAGTGGAACGGATCATTTTGAAAGGAGATGTACCCTCACCTCTGGATCCGCCGGCAGGATGCCGTTTTCATACACGTTGTCCTTTTGCCAAACCGATCTGTGCGGAAAAGGAACCGGTATTGACCGGAATCAGCGGCAGCAATGTTCATACGTGCGCCTGTCACTTCCCATATATCAAATAAAAAATATAACTTGAAAAACAGGAGGAGATACCAGATGACAGCTTTTGAAATAAATCAATACTGTGCAGAAGCCGATTTTAACAGAATCACTGGAATTTTCAATAAAGCACAACATTCCTCCAATGTTTCTCCGAATTTATCCAACCGCGGGATCAGTGATTTCACACTGGATTTTCAACGGATGAATTTTACGTATGCCCGCACACATGACTGGGCACTCTGGAACACAGGACAACGGATCATTGACACTCATTTTATTTTTCCGCTGATGCATTTGGATCCCGCAGATCCGCGAAATTATTATTTTGATGCGACAGATGAGATCCTCAAAATCACCCAGGATGCGGGAAGCAGAATTTTCTACCGTCTCGGAACCAGTATCGAACACTCCGGATTACGCCCGGACCAGAAACATTTCAACTCTCTACCGCCGGAAGATTATGAAAAATATGCGGAAGTCCTTGCCGGAATCATCCGACACTACACCCAAGGCTGGGCAAACGGTTTTCATTATGATATAAAATATTGGGAAATCTGGAATGAAGCCGAAAACAATCCGACATGCTGGCGTGGTCCGTATGAGGAGTTTATCAAATTTTTTGTAATTGTGCTCAAACGGTTGAAAGCGGAATTTCCGGAACTGAAAATCGGTGGACCGGCAGCGGCATATTTTCATGAAGAGCGTATCCGCAATATTCTGAAAGCCTGTAAAGCGGCAGACATTTCCCCGGATTTTATTTCCTGGCACAGTTATCAACAGAACCCCCAAGAGTTGATCGCCGCTCCGGAAAAGATGAAAAAGATCATCCATGAAGAAGGATTCGATTGCGAAACAGCTGTCACAGAGTGGCATTATCTTGTCTCATGGGATGGTTTGCAAAGCAATATGAGTGTGGAATCCCGTAAGTATGCGATCGAGGGACCAACCGGACTTTGCGGTATTGACTCTGCGGTTTATAATCTTGCTGTTCTGTGCGGCTGGCAGGAGACAGATTTGGATCTGGCTTGTTACTATGGGGCCTCCCCGCGCGGAGACTGGGGTTTTCTGGATCAATACGGTGGATACAATAAAAATTTCCACTCCATGTGCATGTTCGGCAAACTGTTGGGATGTTTTGAAAACAGAATCGCAGTCAAGCGATTGGATGCCGACACATATCTGCAAGGCGGAGTTTCCCCGGATGGCAGAAAAGGTATGCTGCTGGTGGCGGATTATAGAAGTAAAAAGACCTATCTTGAACTGAAAATATCCGGTATGGAAAATGCCCGGATCAAGGCTGAATACCTTGATCAGAGTCATGATCTTTTTCTGTGTGATGCCACTTATGAAAACGGAATCCTGAGACTGCCGAAAAAGACAGCAGGCTCAGGTGCTTTTCTGGTCTATTTTGAACGGGATTGAAAGAGTTATTTCAAACGGAACACCTGATTCCATGTATTCTCTGCATGAGAAAATCCGCCGGGACCATCGGCAACAGCGGCAAACAATGCTTCAGGATTTCCGGATTCATCAAACAACAGCTGCGGCCGTTCCAATGAGCCCAGAGTGATTGTCTTTCCATCCAGTACAATATTTCTGGAATAGGCTTTATGTGTGTATTCCCAATGGATCCCGTCATCTGAAACAAAATGAGCTCCGGCGTGATATTCTCCGGTCAATTTTCCGGAAAGATCCTTGGCGATCATCTCAAAATATTCACCGTTGAACCAGACGAACGGATCCTCTACAAACATATCCTTTGTAAAAACAGGCATATCAAAACGTTCCGGTTCCCCCTCCGGGTCATGATAAATGGCAAGACCGATCGGACCGACCTGAGAATTGGAACGGTAATACAGAAAAATCCTGCCGTCCGGATGCACACATGGTGCGGGATTGGTCACGATCCAGTTATCCCATTTATCTGCCCTCGGCATCAAAACAGGGCGGGATAAAGTTTTCCATTTTCCAGAGGGAGAATCACTTCTGGCAACACCGATACAGATCCGGTCATAAACTTTATTCATCATTGTTCTGTTTTCGATCACCTCCGCTGCCGGTGTGGGCGATCCATCATAAGTACTGCCGATATAATACAACAGATATTCATCTTTGTATTTCACCACAACAGGATTATGAGTCATTCTGCCATCCCAACGGGCGGGATCCTCCTGTTCCGGCAGAACGTTTTCAACAAAACGGTATGGCCCCTCCAGTGTTTCAGAAAAAGCATGAACAATGTGTGAATTGAACACATACCCCTCCAGCATAGGATAATCCTTACCCCATCTTGCGGCATACAGGTGATATCCTTTTCCCTCTTCTTTCACGGCGGAACCACACCAGACCCAATAATTTTCCATTTTGAATCCGCTGTTGCTGCTGACCGGCTGCAATGCCGGAAAAAAATCTTTTTTATATGTTGTCATAAAACACCTTTATTTTTTCACATATTTTCAGAGAGTACAAGTCAAGACTTCAGAGTCTGCCGCATTCCGGATAACAGGGACATCATCCACCACGACAGTGAGACCTTTCCCGTACTCGAAATGATTGCCGTCACGGTCAAAGAAGAGAGAAACATTTTTGCCGCAGTAAGCAATATTTTCCAGAGAAAAATATTCCCACTCTGCGGGAATCAAAGGATTGATCCGTACAGAACCATCCAGCTGCGGACGGAATCCGGCAAGTCCGGTTATGACAAGATCACAATAGGTCGAATGGTTGTAATTGACACTGCGTGCACCGAAATCAGCATACCAGACCCCCTCTTCCGGATCATAACTTTCCGCCAGATGCGGAACACCATCTTTGTAATGACACATCGTATAACTTTTCAACAGCTTGAAGTAATCCTCACGATCCACAAAATCCTGCTGATAATGATCCAGCAGATTCGCCATGCCGTCCAAAGCCTGACAGGATGCAAAAGGCCAGCACCAGCCGTTCCACATACAACCGCCGGGCAAACCATGTTCCACCAGATAATCTTCATGATTCTTTTCCAATGTCCGCAAACCGTAAGGAGCACAGAAATATTCTTCATCCATAATATATTTCCATGCACTGCTGAAACGTTCATCCGGCAGATCATAGCACCAGGGCACATATCCCTCCAGTTCGATCCCGTTGATAAAGAAACGGTTGTCACGTCTCCGGTCAACAAAGAATGAACGTTTTTTATTCCACATCAGCAATTGGAATAATCTTTTGAGCTTGGCGGCTTTTTCACGGAATAATTCAGCATCTTCCGTCCGTTTCAAGCGGGTTGCGATCTCTGCCAGCGCGACAGCATCTGCATACATATAACTGTTCAGAGTGCTCCGGTATCCTTCCCCTGCATGACTTCTGCCGTAGCTCAATGCAAGAAGTGCAAACTCCATCCCGTCCCGGTCGGGGATCTGCCAGAACAACCCGTAATTGTTGTCATAACGATCCTTTTCCCACTCTTCATAATTGGATTTCATGGCATCGTAAAGTTCTTCCGCAAGATCATATTCTCCGGAGACCTGACAATATTTCAGACAGCTGTCTGCCAGCGGGAAACTGTACAGGCGCGGTTTTGCCTCACTGCTGCACCAGAAAGAGATATAATCACGCATAAAAGTACGATCTTTGATCCAACGGCCCTCGGCGATATGATGATGAGCCGGACAACTGATCGTTCCATCCACGCCGGAATGAGTGACCGGAGTGGAAAATTCAGTCACAACATATTTCCCGTTTGCCCGTTGAAAAAGATGTGTTGAATAAGCCTCCCAACGATAACGGAAAATCTCTTCGATATGATGATCCGGACATGAAAACCGGGGGACGAGCTGCATAAAATCTTTCATGATTTTTCCTCATTTCAAATATCTGTTTTATCTGAACAACGTTCCGGATAATATACTATCCGCCAATCAGGTTGTCAAGAGTTTTCCTTTCCCAAATGAAAAAAAGTCCTGTCTGAAAAGTGATTCAGAACAGGACTTTGATTTTGAAAAATGCTTTTTATTTGGAAAGTTCCAACATTTTCCGGATCGGACGGGCGGCTTTTTCAATCAGATCTGCCGGGAGTTCGATCTGATACTGCTGTTTTTCCAAACACCGCAGAACATCTTCCAGGCGGATCAGCTTCATATACGGACAGATTGCCTGAGGCGAACCGACGATGAATGTTTTATCCGGATTTTCTTTCTGCAAACGGTGGAAGATTCCCATTTCTGTCACGATAATGAATTTATCATGAGAACTGTTTTTCACATAGTTGCAGATTCCTCCGGTGCTGAGGAATTCATCAACGAGAGGAGCAATGGAAGGATTACATTCCGGATGAGCAAGCACGATCGCATCAGGATATTCCTGCTTTCTCCGCTTGATCTCTTCGTTGGTGATCCGTCGGTGAACCGGACAGAATCCATCCCAGAGGATCATTTTGCGTCCGGTGCTGTTGATCACATTCTGACCGAGGTTCATATCGGGAACAAAAATGATCTCCTGATCTCCGGGGAGCTGGCGGACAATTTTTTCGGCATTGGCAGAGGTGACACAAATATCAGACAACGCTTTGACTTCAGCAGTACTGTTGACATAGGTCACGACCATGGCGCCGGGATGTTTTTCCTTGAGAGCGCGCAAAGTTTCTGCATCTGCCATATTTGCCATTGTGCATCCGGCCTGAAGATCGGGGATAAGTACCATTTTATCCGGAGATAAGACTTTGGCTGTTTCCGCCATGAAAGTAACGCCGCAGAAAAGGATCGTTCTGGCAGAGATCTGCGTTGCGCGGATACTCAGTTCCAGAGAATCGCCGGTATAATCAGCGATTTCCTGAATTTCTGCAAGTTCGTAATTATGAGCGAGGATCACAGCATCGAGCTGTTTTTTCAGAGCATTGATCCGTTCGATCATTACTTCATTTTCAAGAAAAGCCATTGTATATATCTCCTGTTGCAGCTGAAATCAGATCTGAGCGTTGAGGATCAGTTCAAGGATCTCGGCGGCTTCTTTATCAGTTTCATCTTTCTGCCAGAGAGCGATCAGACCACTACGGATCGCGGCAGGATCATTTCCGAATTCACGCTGAGCAGCCAGCAAAGCACCTTTGGCAAAATTATACGGTTTCACACCCTGACTGAGAGCCAGACGCATAGTTCCGACTGCACGGTCATCCCAGGAGAGTTTCCGGGGAATATCACGGATCACGCGTTCGATCGCATCGGAAAGATAGGGATTCTGCATACGGGCGATCAGACCTTCTGCGTAATTTTTCATCCCTTCTTCTGTGAACATATCATCGACTCCGGCATATTTGCGGCAGAGAGCGACACCGGATTCATTAATGAAAGCCTGACGGCCGATTTCGAGCAATTCCGGATAAGCGGAAAGATCAGCCATGGTTTTCAGTCCTTTGGATGCCCCCAGCATACCGAGCAGGAAGTGAGTTGCATTGTGTCCGTACAGTTTTGCGAATTCAAAGGGGAAGAGGTCATTTTTAACATAGAGGCTCTGCACCTGACGGTTTTCAATGCCGGGAGCATTGGAGATCAGGATCCAGTTGAATTCTTCCACGAGATGAGCGCGGTCAAGTCCGGTTGCCAGCGGAGTCAGTTCACGTTTGGCAACATCTTCGCCGCGGGCAACGTCACTCATTTTGCCGATCACGGTATTGAGATAATAGGTGTTGGGGAATGCTTCACCAATCTCTTTTTCCAGTTTTTCAGCAGCATGGTTGTCATTTTCAGCAGTATAGATATAACGGGTGCCATTGGGATTACGGCGGAAACCTTCACGCAGCCATGCAGCTGTGGGAGCAAAGAATTTCACACTCGGAAGTGCAGTTGCAATTTCGGTGGCATTGGCAGCAGCATCAATGAGTTTTTCCAGTTCTTCAGGTTTGGCAGGACTGTAAAGTTCCAGATTCGGATACTTTTCTTTGAAAACATGATCCGCAGCAGCGATATTGACTGTGATCGCACCGTCTGCGTTCACTGCATTCTTGACAGTTTCATCAACTTCAGCCACAACGATTCTGTCAAATCCGCCTTTGGCTGCTCCGGAAACAAAGATTCCGGTCTGAATGGGACCCAGTCCGATACCGAGAAAGATTTTCATTAGTAATACTCCCTTTCCATGAAAATTTTATGTTGTTATATTGTATGGTGAGTTCTTTTTTATGATAATATAAACTTACACTGCCATTTTTGCAATTCCGGAATACTCTTTTTCAGGAAAAAACAATCTTCCGTTTGCTCTATCATTTTTTTGTGATATATTAAGACCATAATTTTTTTGAAAAAAGGAGTTATATCTATGTCATTGATCGAAACACTGAAACAATATCATCAGGACACGGTGGCTGCACAACTGGAAAAACTTTCAGGGAAAGCTGCAGAACACCTGGAAAAACAATTGAAAGAAATCGATTTTGCAGAACTGG
>JAGCNI010000001.1 GCA_017646015.1 Lentisphaeria bacterium | reverse complement strand
GGATCGGATTCCACAAGGTGTTTTGCTTCGCTGAAAATTTCCTGTTCTTTCGCCTGCCGCTTCTGATTGAACTGTTCCAGCTGGTCTGCATATTTATAAGCATCCACAATGCGGGAGGAGGTCATCAGATCCAGTGCAGTGATCGCATTGCCCAGACGGCCTGCGGCATTGATTCAGGGAGTCAGTTTGAATGTGATATCGGAAGGTTTCATTCCGCCGCCGGTGATCCGCGCAACTTCAATCAATGCCCGGACGCCCGGACGGACCTGACGTTTCAGGACTTCCATACCCTGTTTCACCAGAATACGGTTTTCTCCCAGCAGGGAGACGATATCCGCCACTGTTCCGAGTGCGACAAAGTCCAGCACATCTTCCAGATTGGTGAGGAATCCGCCGAGACTTGTGCGGCGTCCGTAATCCAGAAACGCATGTGCCAGTTTGAACGCAACGCCGACTCCGGAGAGATTGTGGAGATCCGCAAGTTCCGGATGGATCTTCGGGTTGATATTGGCAATGGCATCCGGCAGAACATTCCCCGGTTCATGATGGTCCGTGATGATCACATCAATTCCGCGTCTGGATGCTTCTTCCACTGCTTCACAGCTGTTGATTCCGCAGTCGACCGTTACAAGAACCCCGCAGTTTCCTTCGGTGGTTTCAAGTGCCTTGACCAGTGATTCGGGTGTGAACCCATATCCGTCATCAAAACGGTGCGGCAGAAAGTTCGTGACGATAGCTCCGTTGCGTTCAAGAATTCGAGACAACAGAGCCGTGGCGGTAACGCCATCCGTATCATAATCCCCATGAATGAGGATTTGTTCACGGCTGACGACCGCTTTCCATAAACGTTTGACGGCAATTTCCATGCCCGGAAACCGGAACGGATCGCTAAGATAATCCAATGATGCATCAAAGTATGCATCCACATCTTTCAATCCAATTCCACGTGACACCAAATAAAGTGCAATAGCCCGGGGCAATGATTTTCCCCTGGACAGTTCCTCAGCTATGATTTCTTTTCCGTCAGACGAGCAATCCCATATTTTGTTTCCCATTTTACCTTTCTTCTTTCTAAAACACACCGCAATATACATTACATTTCCGGAAATATCAAGAGCAAAAATAAAAATTCCGGAAAATCTCTTGCTTTTTCTTCTGAAAAAAACGGATTGCCGGATAATTTTGTCAAAAAAATTTCTTCCGGCGGCAGGAGTAAGAGTATGAGAGCTGTTTTTCAATCGCTTTTGTAAGAATTAAGAAATAAGGAGTGAAAGACCATAAAAAAACACCCAGATGGAACAGCGGTATCAGATCATAGCTTGGGGGGATTGATGATGATATGGTTTCTGAAGTCGTGTAAGGGCGGCGTTTTATTTTCAGAAGCATTTTCTTCATGGACGTTATATGATAACAGTGTCTTTTTCACAAAAAAATGCAATAAAGACTTGAAAAAGAAGAAATAAGGTGTATATTAAGAGCTGTTTATCATACCGGTGATTTGGAGAATTCCCTCTGGGTCATTCGTAAAATAACTGAAATTGGGGCTGATAACCCCGCACCTTTTTAGGAAAGATAAATATCATGGACAAAGCAACTAAGACAGAACTCATCGCTAAGTTCGGCAAAAACGCAGCTGACACAGGATCCCCCGAAGTTCAGATCGCTCTTCTGACACAGCGCATCACCGAAATCACTGATCACATGCGCAGCCACAAGAAAGACTTCAGCACCCGCAGAGGTCTGATGGCTATGGTCAACCAGCGTAAACGCCTCATGAAGTACCTCGCAGCTGAAAACAACGAAAAGTATCTTGAAGTTGTCAAAGCTCTCGGTATCCGTGTTCAGAAGTAATCGGCGGATGTTCCGAATAGAATAAATTATTCTGTACTATCAAGCGGCTCCTCCGGTGAAATCCCCGGTCAGAGCCGCTTTTTTATTACAGCACCAAAAAAACAGAACAGGAGTTCTCCCCGTGAAAGAACTTGGAGTTGGAATCATCGGATTCGGCACCGTCGGCGCAGGCGTAGCAGAATGCTTGCTGGAAAATGGCGATGTGATCGCACGCCGCGACGGAGTTAAGCTGGTCCTGAAACGTGTAGCAGACCTTGACATCACAACCGACAGAGGAGTGAAAATCCCCGACGGTGTGCTGACAACCAATGCTATGGAAGCTATTGAAGAATGTGATATTATTGTTGAGCTGGTCGGGGGAACTACTATTGCTAAGACTTTCATCCTGGAAGCTCTCAAACGCGGCAAACCTGTCGTCACAGCAAATAAAGCTCTGCTTGCCAAATACGGCGAAGAACTCTTTGCTGAAGCTGAAAAAACAGGCGCAGATATCTACTACGAAGCAAGTGTAGGCGGCGGTATCCCCATCATCAAGAGCCTTCGTGAAGGTTTCTCCGGAAACCGTATCGAACGGATCTACGGTATTCTCAACGGAACCTGCAACTACATCCTTACCCGCATGGAACGCACCGGCGAAGATTTCGATGTCGTTCTCAAAGATGC
>JAGCNI010000036.1 GCA_017646015.1 Lentisphaeria bacterium | reverse complement strand
TTATGAAGCGGCACTGCGTGCCATGAAGCGAAGCCTTTTCAGGCTTCATTCACCATTTTTGACGCAGGCAAAAATGGTGGGCGATGAGGGACTCGAACCCCCGACATTCACGGTGTAAACGTGACGCTCTAACCAACTGAGCTAATCGCCCTTTATTTGAGGTATATGTATTTTACTGTTTTTTTTCAGAAATTCAAGCCGTTTTATGAAAAAAAACCGTTTTTTTTCTGATTCTCTTTTCGGAATAACTCAGTCGGAGATATCAGAAATAACAGAATTTTACGGGAATCTGCCGGTCCGGAAATATCATTCTTTCCGGACCGGAAAAAAACAAATCAAAAAAATCAATCCTGTTCCCGCAACTCAAAATTATCCAGATTGAGCCGGCGGCAATGACGGACAATCAACATTTCTTCTGTTGATGCAGGGCGGATCCATGTGGAATTGCGGAGCGTAATACCATCCAGCAAGGTTTCACTCGAACCCGTAAAACAACACGGTGTGGCGGATTCCATTTGCAAATCATCAAAAACAATGTTCCGCAACGCACGCAGGCGGATCCCTTCCTCCACGTTGATCCGGAGCGGATACCAACCCGTTTTCAAGGTAATATGACTGAAAAAGATATCACTCAAGGCAAGATTGCCGTTACAACCACGCCGCAGGTAATGTTTCGGATTGTCAATGTGGATCCCGTTCCCCGGACAATTCATGATCAGATTGGAAAAACGGCAATTCCGGATCGTATCATCAGAAGGACAACCCACACGGATCCCCTGACAGGCACTGTTCAGAATGCAATTTGTAACCACAACATTTTCACAGATATCCGGAGTTTCTCTGCCGCGCGGCATGGCTCGCAGCACAAGACAGTCATCCGCTGTTTTGATGTTGCAATCCGAAACTGTCACATCACGGCAGGAATCAATATCGATCCCGTCATTATTGATCATCATCTGATCTCCATCGATCCGGATCCCGCGGATCGTAACATGATCACAACCACAGAGCCAGATCGTCCAACAGGGAGAATTGAGGTACAAGGTTTCTGAGAGATGCACTTCGCTGCAATCTACAAGGTGCAAAATACGGGGACGCGGAGTCTGTGGTTTTGCATAAAATCTGCCGCCGTATGAGGTTTGGGTCGTATCATAAAATTTCTGTCCCGGACAAGCCAATGTGCCCGGTCCGGTCACTGCAATATTCCGGGCATTGACTGCGGCAAGCAATGTACAATTACTTTTTTCCGGAGCCAATCCGCCCAATTCCGGCGGACGGAAGTCTGTATAATCCTCCCATTTTTCCGAACCGGTGATCCCGGATCCGTGCGCAAGATGAAGCTCCACGTTGTCTTTGAGAAAAATCGTGTGGGAATCACTGATATTGCAGGCAACAGTTACTTTCCCGCCGCCGGCAGATGAAACCTGATCAATTGCGTTCTGCAACAAAGACCAATCATTCTGTTCGATCACAATATTCATAAATATTTCCTTTCTGGAAGATAAATGCAAAATTCATCGAGCCCTATTGAAAAAAGGGGGATGGGCTACTATACAGCCTGAAGTTCTCTTTTTCTAATAAGAGATAAAAAATTCAGCAAAAATAATAAACGATCATAAGGATATTCCGTCAGATACAGAAAACAGGATCCATTCATCCCGATCCAACCGATGGCAGTACAATCGGAAAAGATCGGGAAAGAATGTCTGTGAAAATCTGTATTTACTGCCAGTTTTTGAGAAGTTCAGCTTTCAGCGGAAGCCAATTTCCGTTTGTTATTTTCCGGATCACACGCTGATAGACTGCGGGCTCTTTCTGCTGCAACATCCACAGGAGTGTGTAGGCTTCAAGCCCCTCGCGGATCCCCTCGCTGCGTTTGGAGGGAATATATTCAGCAGGATCGCCGGAATAGACCACGGAATAACTCTGTTCACGTGCGGACCAGGTATTATCCATATCATAGAAACACCAGTAGGAAAACCCGGTAATATTCTTTTGTTGCAGAAAAATCAGAAGATCACGGATCTCATTTCCTCCGGTATGTTTGTTCTGGACCCAGTAACACCACACGGTTTTGCCTTTTTCGCGAAAAAGTTTCAGATATTCCTCTTTCAGAGAATTCTTTTCCGGAGAAATCACATCAACGATCTCCACAAGACGTTTCAATCCGGAAAGTGGCATGATCGTATTGAAATTGTTGTAAATCAATATATTCGGATCTGTTTTCCGGATCATGGCTGCCATTTTTTCCATTTCCGGTAATTTGACCGGATCGGGTTCATCCTCAAGACAGAACAAGATCCTGTCATAACCGACTCCCCGTTTTTTCAATCCCTCGATCAGAACTTTCAGGAATTGTGATGCACGGCTTTCCCATTCAGGCGAGAACGGTTTGATCCGTTTCCCTTTATGTTTCCCGAGGAAAATAGTCAGATGAGGATCACTTTCAAAAACGGTATTGAAGATAATGATCCCGCCGGGGAGCATCACTTTCAATTCCTCATCAAGAATGTTCCATTTCATTTTTTCCGGCTGGATCCTGCCGTTTTCATCAAACACCGGACGGAACCGGGTAACATGAAAGATCATGTGTGCATTCTGGTGCATCCGGGAAATTGCTTTATCGCGGATCTTGTTGCGGTTATGAACTTTATAACGATCCGGGAACATATAGGAAAAACTGTGGATCGGTAATTTTTCCGGCAGAACATCGTTCACAACATTCTGATAGATTCTGATAACTCCCGATGCGTCGGAACTCTTCCATTTCAACAGAGAATTTTTCTTTCCCGCATGATCCGGCAGCGTGGCAACAAAAAAGAGTTGACGGGTCATACCCGAGGGAAGCGTAAAACGGATTTTTCCATCCGCAGAGGCACGCAAACGCACAAGAGCGTCATCCACAGTCACGCACAATTTTGTTTCAACCGCTGCAACCTGACGGACTTCCAGATTTTTCAGATCCTTATCCAATTCAAGGATCACTGTTTCTTCCCTGTTCTTGCAGTTTGTGAAATTCAGCGCAAAACACTCTTTCTCATTTTTGAATCCATGCAGCTCGATCCCACCCTGCAACGGCACAATATCATTATTCAGATGATGATACGGTTTCAGGGCATCGGCGGTGCTGACAAGAATTTTTGCGCCCGGATATTTCTTTTGCAATATTTCAGCATTCAATCCGATGATATCCTGCTGCAAACGGAAAAACGGAATGCCTTTTTTAACATCATTACGCTTTTCAGGCATCCAGCTTTTTAATTGATCATGAAATACTTGCAGCTTTTTCAAGACCCCCTGATCCCCGTTTGCATTTTCCTTGATCTTTGCAAGATCATGACCGAGCATCTGACGGTAGAAGTTTGCATTCAGTTCTTTCTGCAAAGCGGGCGTATATTCATAAATCGCCACTTCATCGAACCACACCGTTCCGCTGGTTTTGTGGAGATACAGACAAATCCCGAGCGCACTCTGTTTACCGCTGTTGAAAACAACACTCTGATACTCTTTCCAATCATAACTCCAATCCGCAGGCCGTTTCAATTTGAAGTAGTCAAAGGCAGGACCGAAAGTAGTCAGTGCAGCACTCATCACCACATCCTGACCGATAAACATACGGATCCCGCCGCCACGGGAACTGTTGATATTTCTCCCTTTTGATTTGAAGAATGCTACATATTTTGTATGCGGTTTGCACTGAATGATCTGGCTGATACGGGTATAATGATTCTGATCATCATGACGAATCCGGAAAGAAACACCGCCGCTGGTACTCATGGTCGTATCCAGTTCTGCTGTGACTCCGCGCGCAAGTTTTTCAGGCCAGATTTTCCAGTGCGTCGGAGTTCCATCGGGATTCCGTTGTGCAAAATTTGCGTTTTTGATCAGATTTTCAGCTCCGGATGAAAGCAGACTAACTGAAATCAGCAGCAGAATGATTTGTTTCAACATGAAAATACTCTCCGGAAATTATTTGAAAACCTCGCCGAGAGCATAATAACCAATTGCCTTTTTGGGCAGATTTCCCCAGCGGTAGGATGCTACAGAACCGTCAAAATGGTTCGCATTCATCCAGAGCCGTTTGTTATGCGGGAAGAACCATTTAGGCGCATACGAAGCAGTATAACGGGTGTAAGAGATGTAATTCCAATCCTGAATATTGAACGCATGATACGGAGTGTGGGAATCATGGGCATACATCAATGTCGCAGGAGAACGGAAACGGGAAAGACGCACATTGGCACCCGTTCCGATTTCAAGCCAGTAGTAAATATAGTTGACAGCATAAGAACTTTTTGTCTTCCCTTTGGCAACTGTATCACGGACAATAACTGTATCGGTCGGACAGGAGAAAATCTTGGTATTGTTGATGTATTCATTCAGGTGTCCATCCCAGTATTTGGGAAGATTTAGGGTATCTGTTCCGAACAGACCATTGATGCTGTCATCGTGATCTGCGGCATACATGTGAATTGCCAGTCCGATCTGTTTCAGATTGGCACTGCAGCTCGTGGAACGGGCTTTTTCCCGCGCAGAATTCAGAGCCGGCAACAACATTCCGGCAAGAATTGCAATGATCGCAATTACTACGAGGAGTTCAATCAGTGTAAAAGAATAACTCCGGTTGAGATGATTGGTTTTAAGACTCATAATGTTCCCTTTCTCTTTTTATTTATATTTTTATGAATGAAAAATTTTCTTGATACTTTCAGGAGCAATGATGACCGAGGAGATCTGGGGCACAACTTCATGACGGTAATCTCCTGCAATCAGAAAATCGATCGCCGCTCTGCACCGTTCTGGAAAAGAGAGGGAAAGAGCCGGGATCGCAGGAGTTGCATATTCACACTCTTTACGATGACCGAAACCGATCAGAGATATATCATCCGGAATACGGATCCCGCGTTTTTTCAGATATTCCGCCGCAATAACGGCAAAGTATGCATTGTAACAAATCAATGCAGTAGGGCGTTCTTCCTGTTGCAGAAAATACTCAATCGCAGCTTCGATACTCTCCACATTCTCGCAGGCGGAACGGCGCAGTATGTGTTTCTGTTGCGTCAGAAGCTGCAATTCCATATCTGAAATATTATAAAAATCATCCGGAGATTCTTTCCAGTTCATCGTCAGAAAAGCAAAACGGCGATGGCCTTCTTTGAAAAAATAATTGACAGCCTTCATGAAAATAAGACGCGGAGAAAGCGGGATCATGAAAAAGGGCGTGATCGCCATATCTGTCTCCCACGCTGCCGGCATGATCACCGGCAGATGAAGCTTGTCCTGGATCTGCAGGACAGGATCATCAGGCGAAATCGTATGAGCAGTAAGAATGATCCCCGTAAAGTGCTGATCGCTCAACCAGTGGAAACGTTCTTCCAGTTCTGAGGTATGGAAAAAATAAATATCAACTTCCATTGTCTCTATGCCGCATTCCGCTGCATATTCACGGAGATATTCGGTGAGAGAGTACGGAGAGCCTTTCGGAGTATTGATAATAAGGAATTTATGCTTGATATTTTTTTGGGGAGCCGGAGTGGAAAGAAGAATTTCCGGATCCGGAGAGGTACCATTCAGATCCGCTACAAACGTCCCGGATTTCCGCATCCGGATCAGCAGTTTCTGATCTTCCAGACGGCCAAGAGCGGTACGTAATGTCTTTCTCCCGACTCCAAGCTGGGCTGCCAGTTTCGTTTCCGCAGGAATGCGGCTGCCGGGTGCAAGGTCTCCTTTCACGATCTTATTGTAAAGAAGATGATAAACTTGATCACTTTTCAGCTTACTGATCATATTAGTTCTATTAGTTCCCTATTATTAGTCTTGTTTTGTCTCTTCATATTATACACCATATCTGAAAATTTGTCAAGAGGGAAAATATAAAAAATCCCCGATTTTCTTATTTCGGAAAATCAGGGATTTATAAAAATTGATCCTGTTCAGAAACTGCCGGGGAAATGTTCCGGCAGTTCAGAAAGATCAGAGAGGATCAAAGACCACCCAATGCCTTGAGGAGCACACCGGCTGCCACAGCGGAACCGATCACACCGGCAACGTTCGGACCCATGGCGTGCATGAGCAGGAAGTTGCGCGGATCAGATTCGAGACCGACTTTATTGACAACACGGGCTGCCATCGGAACAGCAGAAACACCGGCTGCACCGATCAGCGGGTTGATCGGATCCTTGGAGAACTTGTTCATGATCTTCGCAAAGATCACACCGGCACCGGTACCGACAGAGAATGCCACAGCACCCAGGATCAGAATACCGATGGTCTGTTTGGTCAGGAACTGGTCAGCAGAAAGTTTTGCACCAACAGCTGTACCGAGGAAGATGGTGACGATGTTGATCAGAGCATTCTGAGCGGTATCGCTGAGACGATCCACAACGCCGCATTCTTTCATGAGGTTACCGAACATGAGCATACCGATCAGCGGAGCAGCATCCGGCAGGAGGAATGCACAAAGCAGAGTGATCAGAAGCGGGAAGCAGATTTTTTCCAGTTTGGAAACCGGACGGAGCTGTTTCATCTTGATTTTGCGTTCTGCTTCGGTGGTCAGAGCCTTCATGATCGGCGGCTGAATGATCGGAACCAGAGCCATGTAGGAGTATGCCGCAACCGCAACTGCACCGAGCAGTTTCGGAGAGAGCTTACTGGTCAGGAAGATGGATGTCGGACCGTCTGCGCCCCCGATGATACCGATAGAAGCAGCATCTTTCAGGTCAAACGGAATACCGAGTTTGGAGAGAACCAATGCACCGAGCAGAGCAAAGAAGATACCGAACTGAGCGGCACCTCCGAGCAGAGAGGATTTCGGGTTTGCCAGCAACGGACCGAAGTCTGTCATTGCACCGACCCCCATGAAGATCAGCAACGGGAACACACCGGAGTCAATACCGACGTTATAGACCATACCGAGCAATCCATCCGGACCGGAAATTCCGGCGAGCGGGATGTTTGCCAGCACTGCACCGTACCCGATCGGGAGAAGCAGCAACGGTTCAAATCCTTTCGCGATTGCCAGATAAACCAGAACCAGACCAACAGCCATCATCAGGACACGACCCAATCCGAGGATCCAAGTGGAGGAGAAGTTGGATTTGGTCTGCTGGATGATGTCATAAATCCCGGTACTTTCCCAGAGACCCTTGAACAGTTCGCCCATGGAGCCGAGTTTCTGAGATGCAGTTCCTTCGGCAACAGCATCATTGACCATCAGAACCGGAGCGAAATAAGCAATGATCGTACCCGGTTTGAGGATTTTTGCAGGCTGCAGATCAGGATTGATCGCCAACGGAAGGAAATTTCCCATGTTCTTGCATTTTGCTTTGCTGAATCCGGGAATGGTCAACACCAGGATCTCACGTCCCGGAGTGATCTTCTGATTGGCTGCCATGAAGACAGAATAAATCGTGGCTTCCGGTGTCGGAATGACTTCTCCTTTGGCATTTTTGGTTTCCGGCTTATACATCACCGCATAACGTCCGTCCGGCAGCTGAAACCACTGGAACAGATTATCTTCTGCAAAAGTCAGATACTTCGCAGAGGAACGGAGATATTCAGCCTGTTGTGCTGTAAAGAGAGTATCTTTATCTTTTTTAGTGACTTCGACAAGCGTTTCACCGATCCCGGCTTTGGGATCTTTTTTCAACGCATCATAAGAATCTGCTTTGGGAGCCTGAGCCGAAACAGACAATGCCATTCCGGTGAAAAGCACCAAAGTCAGAAAAAATGCTGTGACTTTTTTCATTGTTGAATTACTCCTCGATGGTAGCAATGACCTGATCAGCGGTAACAACGTCTTTGGGATTGACAAGGATCTTGGAGACGCGGCCGGCTTTTTCGGTTTTGATCTCAGTTTCCATTTTCATGGCTTCGATAATAACAACAGTAGCACCAGCTTCGACCTGAGTTCCTTCCGGAGCGATGATCTTGGTGACAGTACCCGGGATCGGGGAGGTCACTTCAAAGCTGCCGCCGGCAGATGCTGCTTTCGGAGCTGCTGCAGCGGCTGCACCGGTCGCAACGCTGACATCAAATGCTTTGCCGTCAACAGTGACTTTACCGCCATTGACCTGAACATTGAAGGTCTTGCCGCCGACTGCAACTGTGTAAGCTGCTGCGCCGTCTTTCTTGGCAGCTTTCTTTTCTTCTTTATAACGGATACCCATGGGCTTGTCACCTTTCAGGAAGGCAAGACCTTTGTCACCGCAAGCAGCGATGATGAAGATATTTTCATCGGTGACAGGCAGACCGTTCTTTTCGAGAGTTTCGGTAGCGGGTTTGATACCGAGAGCAGGATTTGCATCGTTGATTTCGACAACAGCTTTGGTGGTGGGTTCCATACCGAGCTGTTCAGCAGCCCATTTGACGACCTGCGGATCGGGAGCGACCGGAGTTTTTCCGAAGTAGCCGAGAACCATTTTGCCGTAGCCGTTGGGATCGAGTTTCCAGGAGCCATCGGGATTTTTGCCCATGACAGCATTACGGAAAGCCTGCTGGAAGTAGAACTGGGAAACCGGAGTAACGGAAGTACCGAAACCGCCTTTTGCAACGACTTCGCGCATTTCTGCAATGCAGGCATCATATTTGTCGAAGCAGTTGTTGTCACGCATCATCTGGGTGTTTGCAGTGAGAGCACCGCCCGGCATCGGGCTGAAGATGATTTCCGGAGCGACCTGCATGGATTCCGGCGGCATGAAATATTTATCGAGGCAGTTCTTGAAGATCTTTTCGACGTTCATGATCTTTTCGGGATCGATGTCGAGAGTATATTCCGTTCCGCGGAGACGCTGATACATCACGAGAATGTCAGCTTCGCAGGTTCCGCCGGAAAGCGGAGCCATAGCCAGGTCGATCACGTCTGCACCGGCTTCGATCGCTGCCATGTTGCAGGCAACAGCCATACCGGCGGTGTCATGAGTGTGGAACTGGATTTCTTTGTCATTTCCGAGAAGAGCGCGAGCCTGTTTGATGGTTTCATAAACAGTTGCCGGAGTAGAAGTTCCGGAAGCATCTTTAAAAGCAACGCTGTCAAAAGGAATATCACTTGCGAGGATTTCTTTGAGACGGTCAATATAGAATTGCGGGGTGTGAGCGTATGCTTCATTGAGACCCGGAGCAAGCCCCATCATGGTAACAGTGATCTGATGTTTCAGACCGTGTTTAGCGATCGCTTTACCGGAAACATCGAGGTTGCGGAGGTCATTCAGAGCATCGAAGTTACGGATGGTGGTGATACCATGTTTTTTGAAGAGTTTTGCATGGAGGTCGATGATATCGCTGGACTGAGAAGAAAGACCGACAACGTTGACGCCGCGGGAGAGAGTCTGCAGATTGACATTCGGTCCGACAGTTTCGCGCCATTTATCCATCATTTCAAAAGCATCTTCCTGGCAATAGAAATAGAGACTCTGGAAACGTGCGCCGCCACCGATTTCGATATGATCGATACCGGCTTTGACAGCTGCATCGAGAGCAGGCAGGAAGTCTTCTGTTTTAACACGTGCGCCGAGGCAGGACTGGAATCCGTCACGGAAAGAGCAGTCCATGAATTTGATCTTTTTCATAACTCTTTTTTCTTTCTATTTTAGTTTTTTTGAAATTATTTGGAATGTGCATCGAATGCAGCAGCGGCGGCAGCGGCGCGGAGTGCGTCGTCATTAGCCGGAGCGGCAGCCGGTTTTTCTGCTGCCTTTTCATATTTTGCCGCCAGAGGGGTCAAAATTTTTGCCAGCAGGTTCATGCAGAAAATCATGATCAGCAGGAAGACATAAACTGTCAGCATACCGATCACCATCAGCTTTAATCCGTCAAGAATCAGGTCCATTGTAGATTTCGCCTTTTGTTGTTTTGTTGTTTTATGTTAATTTTTCATTTTATAGAAAAAAATCCATTCCTCGGCAGTACCCCCTCCGGGAAAGATTCTTTCATCAATGTAACATCCCCGCAGTTGAAGCGGGAAATACATCCGTTCTCTTCCGTGATCAGTTCACCGGTTTCTGAAATATCAAGCACCTTGACACTTTTCCTGTTTCCGTTTGAGTCAACCAGACCAACCAGTTTCCCGATCACGAAATTATTTTCTTTCCATTCGGCAAATAATTTTTCCGGAGAATGCAGATAAACTGCGTAATATTCCGCCAGGGCATCCGCCAGAAGAAATGTCAATTTTCTGACATCAAAAAATTTGCCTGAAAGCGATTTCAAAGAGGCAGCGGGCTGCCCGATCCCGGCAAGCTCCTCTGTCTCCAGATTGATATTGATCCCGATTCCGGTGATGACACCATCGATTCCGGAGCGGGAAGTATGACATTCACTGAGGATTCCGCAAATTTTCTTGCGTTCCACATAAATATCATTCGGCCATTTGATAAAAAACGATTCCCGCGGCAGCTGTTCCTGAAGTAATTTCAGTGCGGCAAGCGAACCGGTGATCGTTGCATAAAACGGATTGGCGATCTGTTTCATGACTAACGAGGCGTAAATATTGACTCCGGGAGGAGAAAACCAGTTGCGTCCGAGTCTGCCGCGTCCATCAGTCTGCATTTCAGCAGTTACAAGAGTTCCATCCACGAAAGACTCAAAATGTTGTTTGGCGTAAGCGTTGGTTGAATCAACACTTTCCAATTCCAGCAACGTAATCTCAGGTAAAATCATATTTCCGCTGATTTTTTGTAAGTTCCCCGGAAACATCTTCATCAGACATTTCCGGGGGATCTTCAAAAAACTTTCAAAGCCTTATTTATTGATACGGGCTTCGAGAGCTTCGAGCTGTTCCATAAGAACTTTGGGAAGACGATCAAATTTCTTATAGTGTTCTTTGATCATCTCGACTTCATTCTTCCAGCCTTCTTTGTCATAGCGGAGGAGTTCAGTCATATCAGCTTCGGTAACTTCATTTTCGATACCGGAACGGTCGATTGCATCCACTGTGGGCATAAAACCGATCGGGGTTTCGACAGCTTTACCTTCGCCGTCGCAACGTTCGAAGACCCATTTGAGGACGCGGCTGTTATCGCCGAATCCGGGCCAGAGCCATTTCCCGTCAGCGGTTTTGCGGAACCAGTTGACGCAGAAGATTTTCGGCAGTTTTGCGCCTTCGACATTACCGATATCCAGCCAATGCTGGAAGTAGTCACCCATGTTGTATCCGCAGAAGGGCAGCATTGCAAACGGGTCGCGGCGGACAGTACCGGCTTTGACGTCGAGAGCAGCTGCGGTCACTTCGGAACCGACAGAGGAACCGATCATCACACCATGTTCCCAGGAGAGGGACTGATAGACGAGCGGGAGAGTGGAAGGACGACGTCCGCCGAAGAGGAAAGCGTCGATCGGAACGCCGGCAGGATCTTCCCAGTTGGAAGCGATCGCCGGGCAGTTTTTAGCGCGAGCAGAGAAACGGGCATTGGGATGAGCTGCTTTGACCGGTTTCCCTTCTGCATCAACTTTTCCGGCTTCCCAGACATTGCCTTTCCAGTCGATGAGTTTTTCACCGGGTTCAAGTTCCACATCCATACCTTCCCACCAGATGTCGCCATTCGGACGGAGAGCGCAGTTGGTGAAGATGGTTTCTTTTGCACAGGAGAGCATAGCGTTTTTGTTGGATTTCATGGAGGTGCCGGGAGCAACGCCGAAGAAACCGTTTTCGGGGTTGATCGCATAGAGTCTGCCATCTTTACCGAATTTCATCCATGCAATATCGTCACCGATGGTTTCAACTTTCCATCCGGGGATGGTCGGGATCAACATTGCGAGGTTTGTTTTACCGCAAGCAGACGGGAATGCGCCGGTGACATATTTGACTTTGCCTTCGGGATTGGTAAGTTTGAGGATGAGCATGTGTTCAGCCATCCAGCCTTCGTCGCGAGCCTGAACGGTAGCGATACGGAGAGCGAGGCATTTTTTACCGAGGATCGCATTTCCCCCGTAACCGGATCCGTAGGACCAGATTTCGCGGGTTTCCGGGAACTGTGCGATGTATTTTTTATCCATCGGAGCGCAGGGCCAGATACCATTGTCGGAAGCACCATTTTCAAGGGGTTTTCCGACAGAGTGGATGCAGGGAACGAATTCGCCGTCAGTACCGAGGACGTCGAGAACAGCATTTCCGACGCGGGTCATGACGTGCATGTTGATCACAACGTAAGCGGAGTCAGTGATTTCAACACCGATTTTAGCGATATTGGAACCGACAGGACCCATGGAGTACGGGATCACATACATGATTCTGCCGTGCATGCAGCCTTTGTAGAGGGCGCGCATTTCTTTTTTCAGTTCAACAGGATCGATCCAGTTGTTGGTCGGGCCTGCATCTTCTTTTTTTGCGGAAGCGATGTAAGTACGTGCTTCAACACGTGCAACGTCGGACGGATCGCTCTTGAAGAGAACGCAATCCGGACGAAGTTTGCTGTTCAAACGGACAGCGAGTCCGGATTGAACCATTTCTTCGCAGAGACCATAATATTCGGTGTTGGTACCATCGCACCAGTAGATGGCATCCGGTTCGCAAAGTTCCGCCCATTCATTGACCCATGCAACGAGTTTGGCATGGTTCGGAGCAGCATTGAGTTGTTTAACCATTTCTTCCTCCATTTTTATTATATGGTTGGTGTTGGGATCTAAAATTGTAAATCCAAATAATATACACTGTTTCAAGGGAAAATACAAACTCTCAAAAAGGTTTTTATTGACAAAAAAAGATACCGAAAACCATTTATTGCAATAGTTTGCAAAGTTATGCAATAGTTTACCGAATTGTTGAAATATTTTGAAAATTCAAATATTTATCCAACTCTTTTCTTTTTCAACATTTTGCAGCATTCCCATGGGACAAGAATAAGATTTCAATAATAAAACTGAAAAAAATCTGTTTTATCTATTGACTTTCAGGTATTGGATATTATATTATCAAAAAAATGAACAACTGTGAACAAGTCAAACAATAAGACTCCTCCCGGCAAAATGAATGAAGATATTGTAATATGCGAAAAAAAAGCAAGTTGTATCAGAGAGAAACTTGAAAATGACTTGCGGAAAATGATCCGGAACAATCAGTTTGATGCACTTGTTCCCATTCCGTCGGAAACGGAAATGGTCAAACGTTATGGTCTTTGCCGTAATACGATCCGGAAGGTGTTGCAGACATTACTGGATGAGGGACTTTTGTATAAACGTCGCGGGAAAGGAACTTTTATAGTCCCGCTGGAAACACGACCGTTGGAATCAACCCGCCTGAACAAACTTCTGATCATTATTCCGGATTATAATGAAAGTACGCGACAACTATCATCCTACGACAGATGTTTGTTGGCGGGCATTTCTGATTACGCCTTTCAAAATCATGGAAAGCTGGAATTACGGGCGGAAGGAGACAGTGCAGAACGTTTACTGGATCAGTACCGCAATTTGAAATTTGATGGGATCATCTGGGACCGTCCCCCGCATACCTGTAACAATATCATAGAAAAATTGCATCATCATAAAGTTCCGCAGGTGACGATCAGCCGAACAGTCAGCGGAGTACCTTCGCTGTTTTTTGATTACAGAAAAGGTATTCAGGATGTAGTACATTTTCTTTATAACATAGGTCACACGCGAATCATATTTATTGATTTGCCCAAACAGGCCCCCATTTTTACAAATCGTCAGCATGTCTTTATGGATGAACTCCGTGCGATCGGGATTTCTGATCCGGAAAAATTTGTATATACGATGACTTTCAAAGGGAAACAGCAATCCGATGTCAGCATGGTATTCAAAGAACATCCCTCTGCGACAGCCGTATTCTGTTCTGCTCCGTTGATCCGGGAATTGTGGAAACGCCTTCAGGAACATGGCTGTAAAATTCCGGAAAAGCTCTCTCTGATCACGCTTGGAGAAAGTCAGGAATATTTGCCGGACAGTGCGATCAGTTCATTATGTGAGCCCCGGCAGAAAATAGGCTGGACTGCAGCGGAATTGATTTCTCTTCAGCGGGCAGGGAAAAAAATATCGGATGATCCCGTATTTCTTGCAGGTGAATTACTGATCCGGAAAAGTTGTTCTTCTCCTTTTCTGTATTTTCAGAAAAGCCGTCTGACAGAATTTGCGGATCATGATGCAATAAATGCAGTTTTAATTTAAAATATCAAAAAATAAAAAATTGAGGTTCAAAAAATGAAGACAAAAAACATTCAGAAGATGAATTGCAGCCCAAAGATCAAAAAGGAGTTTACACTTATTGAACTCCTCGTCGTGATTGCGATCATTGCCATTCTGGCAGGCATGTTGATGCCGGCACTCAACAAAGCCCGGGAACGGGCACGTCTGACCAGTTGTATGAGTAATTGTAAACAAATCTCAACAGCACTTCTCACGTATGAACTTGACAACAGGGACTATTTATGCACAACGCTCCGAGACACAGATGCGGATGGCAACAAACTGGGTTGGTCCTACAAGATTTATACTTATATAAGCAGCAAACAGGTAAGCTGGCATTCCAGCGGAGGAATTGATGCGAGCAATGCCGGAGCTGTTTTCTATTGTCCCTCCAGCACAGGCAACGGGATGGCAAACAGCAAGCGTATTTATGATACAAGTATCGGTTATGGCGGCAACATCGACACGGAAGGAGTCTATAAAAATACTTTGGTAAAAAATCCATCTGAGAAGATCTATGCGGGCGAAAAATGGCGATCCAGCGCATGGTATATTCAAGGGAAATATGATACCTCACAATACCGTCCTGCCATACGTCATTCGACCAATCTGCCACTGAAGGAATCATCCAATGTATCGAAGGCGAATTCCACCACGGTGTATTGCAGTGCCAACAAAGGACGGAGCAATGCTGTTTTTGGAGACGGGCATATAGAAAGTTGCAGTTACTCCCGATTCTCAGAAAATGGCCGTCAAGTATTTTATCTTTCAAAATGAAAACATTTCTTTCACTTATTCTGTTTTGTCAATATATTCTTCTCTGTGCATCGGAGGGAAATCTGTTGCGTAATGCAATGCTGCAGCCGGATCAGCGAGGAGGGCTGCCCCATTGGCATGCTTTGGATGGGAAGAGCACTTTTTTTCAGGAAAGCGGATACATTGGAGGCGGATCATCCATACGCGGGAAAAAGGCTCCGGCCTTTGCATTTTTTCAAGAGATCAAATTTGCAAACCCGGATAAACAGCCGATCATTTTTCAAGGGGAAAGTTCAGGTCTCAATGCCGGCTACGGCGGTGATTACTGTATCTATGCAGATATTTTTCATATAGATGGAACAGTCCGTTATGCGGTCAAAGCCAAATGGACTCCGGGAACTCATTCCTGGGAAAAGGCACTTATGTGTCATTACCCGGAAAAGGCGGTCAGTAAAATCATTCTTTACGTTCTTTTCCGCAACACGACAGGCAAGGCATTGTTCCGCAACATATCTCTCCGCAGAGGAACTCTTGCTCCTCAACCATCCCATGTATCTCTTTTAGGATTAGCCCCATTCCGACCAGAAAATTATCGTCTGGATCTTGTTTTTTTCAATTCGTCCATAATGATTGCAGGTAAAATCAAAGATAATACGGAAACAGTTCTTGCTGAATTCAAAGGGAAAGGAAAAATCTTCCGGAAAGAATTTCATCTTCCCAAAGTCCCGGCAAAGCTGGAACTGGATCTGACAGAAAAAGGGAAACATAACCGGGTCATTTACCCGCTTTCAGTACCAACCACGTCTGCGGATTCAAAAGGCAAGAAAAAAATCGTTGTCTGGTGTGCCAACTCAATGGAAAAAATCTCACCACTGGCAAAGCCGCCCCGCAACCGGAAGGATACGGGTTTTCTGGAAGTTGCAGGGAACGAACATGAAAGTCTGCAAATCACTATAGCCAATATGGGGTCGGAAAAATTATATGGTGTCAATTGTTATATTTCTGATTTGATCAATGAATCAGGAAAAGTGTTTCCCGGTCAAGTAGAGTTCCGACGGATCACTTATTTACCGAGAACAATTCCATACAGCACTCATCCTGAACAACTTCCGCCACATGAATATTGGCTTCCGGATCCACTTCTGCCGATGAAAAACATGACAATTCCGGCAAGAGGAAATTCCGGGATCTGGATGACTGTGTATGCGCCTGCCGGCACGCCTGCCGGAGTTTACAAAGGAACAGTTACGCTCACGGTACGGGAAAAAGTTTTGAAAAAAATTGAGATCAAATTGCGGGTTTTCGGATTTGATCTTCCCCGGACTTTTTCCTACCGGTCAGCATTTTCTCTGATGGATGGTTTTCTTGAATATTATTACCCGAAAGAGTTGCGTAAGTTCCGCCGTCAGGCATGGGACATCATGCTTGATCACCGTCTCAATCCAGATGACATCACCAGAACCGAAGTACCTGCGATAGAAGATCTTCTCTATGCGAGATCCCGCGGGATGAACAGTTTCAATCTGCTGCACCTTGTACCCAAACCGGAAAAGAAAACTCTCTGGACCTTATGGAGTCCGCTTTCTGCGTATAATGAGAAACTCTTTTCTGAATTTGCCTCCCGTCTGGATGCGTATATTGCAGAGTTGGAAAAGCTGGATCTGAAAAAACTCGGCTATTTTTATGGATTTGATGAACGGCGCAAAGATGCTTTTGATGCCTTGACACGAACACGGGATTTTGTGAAAAAACGTTGGAACATCCCCTTGATGTCCACCTCCACAATGTTTCAGGAACTCGTGCGTAATCCGGAGAATCCGGCATACAAAACAACAGACTGGTACTGTCCTCTGACCAATTTTTATCATGCAGACCACGCGGAACAACTGCGGAAAGATGGTCATCAAGTCTGGGTTTACTCCTGTTGCGGACCGGAATATCCATATATCAATTTTGCCAATCTGGAGTATCCCTACATGAATGCAAGACAAATGGCATGGCAGGTTTATTCACTCAAAGCAGATGGTTTTCTGTTCTGGCATGTCAATAACTGGCATCGGAAAAAACGGATGTTTATTGATGATACAGTAAACTTTCAACGTTTTTACCAGCATGAAAAATTTGCCATGAATGCAACCGGAGATGGCGAATTTCTTTATCCGGGCAAAAAAGAAATCTATCCGTCAATACGTCTGGCGAACCTGAGAGATGGCAGTGAAGACTATGATTACCTGTTTCTGCTGAGTCAAAAAAATCCGGATCTGGCTCTTGAATATGCCAGAAAAATCTGTCCGAATCGCAGAAATCCGCTACGCGATTACCGGGCAATATTAAAAATCCGGCGGGAAATCGCAGAATATTTGGAAAAGGAACTTTCTGATCGAAAAACAACTGAAAGATCAGAATAAACAATCATTGGACTTAAAACATTTTTCATCAAAAAAAGGAGATATGTAAAATGAAACTGTATTTTCTGTTATGTCTGTTCTTATGTTCAACGGCAGTTATATCTGATGAGGTACTGCTGCGTTTCGGAGCGATATCCGACAATCATTTTGACCGGACACGACCGGCTATGGCAGAACGGACAAAAATGGCTTTCGAGCTCTTCCGGAAACATAAAGTTGATTTTTTTGTGGACTGCGGAGATGTGGCAGATACCTACCAACCCGATATGTTCCGTCTGTGGAGACAACTTTATCTGGAAGTTTTTCAGGATGAAAAAACCAGACCTGATTTTCTTATGATCCCTGCCGGACATGACCGGATCGGAACATCCTGGCAACAGGGATACAGTGATTTTGTGAAATATACCGGTTCGGGCAGTGTCAATCCGGTAAAAAAAATAAAAGGATTTCATTTTGTCTCAATCGCCCAGAACGAAGATTCAAAAATCCTGAAAAAAAATCTTGCCGAGGCAGTCGCCGCCTCCGGACCGCAGCAAACAGTCTTCGTTATTACCCATTATCCGCCGAGAAATACAACTCCGGGAAGTTTTGCGGCGAGCGGCGGAGATCTGCAGTATCGTAAAATCCTTGATTCCTGTCCGCAGGCAGTCGTTATTTCCGGACATACTCATTCCCGTTTGATGGATGAAAGATCTATCTGGCAGGGAAATTTTACGGCCGTCAATGCAGGATCCCTGGCATACACAGATAATGCAGGGATCGCAAATCCCTCCATCAGACAATATTCTTATGATGCATCGATCTGGGAAGTGTATAAAAATAAGATCATCATCCGCAGATTCAATGTTTCAAACGGCAATGAAATCTTTCCTGAAACACCGTGGACGATCCCATTGCCGTTCGATCAAAAAACAGCTCCTTACACAATAGAAAACAGAATAAAAAACTTTCCGGTCCCGGAATTCAAAAAAACAAATCAGGTTGTTTTTCAAAATAAAAAAATGGGCTGGAACCGTTGGGGGATCCTGGAGTTTCCCCTTCCGGAAAATAATAAGGCTCTTCACCGTTACCGTCTGATCCTGGAAAAGAAAAATTCCACAGAAAATACTCATTACGGCATCATCGAGATCATACGGAGTTCATTGCCGGAAAAAGCTGAAAAATTTGCATTCAGCGCAGGATATCTTGAAAAAGGTGATTATCATTTCTCTCTGACTCCAATCAGTTATTTTGGAAAGTCCGGAATGTCTCTGCAAGGAGAGTTTTCTGTTAAAAATATCCCATGGAAGGAAATCAAAAAAGATCACAAACCCGTTATTCTTTCCGGCAAAAAAGATAAAACAGAAGTTGCCGCAGATTCCAATGGTTTTTTCAATATACAAAAAGACTCTCGCCTGTTGATCCCACGGGAAATAATAGAAAAAACAGTGGAGGCAAAGAAAAAATTGATCGTTTCCATGGATATTGAATGTCATTCACCGGGAAATCCGGCTTCTTTGCGAATCATCAATGAAAAAGGACAAATCGTCACCATGTCCTCTGGGTGTTTCAGAGAAACAAAACAGAAACAACGTTATTCTTTTGTTTTCCGCCCCCGGAAAAAAATTCAGGATTACAGTCTGCTCATCAGAAGAGGCTCTCCCGGAAAATACAAGTTCAGCAATATACGCTATTTCCTGTATTGATCCAAAACACATTAAAAAAAAGATCTCCTGCTTTCACCGACTGACAGCGGAGATCTTTTTTCATATAAAACACTCTGTCTTTACCGATATTGCGGGGAAAATCATATACCAGAATGGAAAATTTATAAAATTTATTATTTCCCGGACTGGAAAAAATGAAAACAGAGCGTATAGTACACAACTATGGAATTTATTTTTCCGGCTTACCCCGTGGTGTAACGGTAGCACAACTGGTTTTGGTCCAGTTAGTTTGGGTTCGAATCCCGACGGGGTAGCCATTTTTTTTGCTTTTTTTCTGAAACGTCTTATTCTTCCACCTGAACAACATGACTCAACGCTGCCTGATTGAGCAGAATCGTTTTCCCCTGCGGATTCCGCAACGCATTGTCCTGTAATGTACGAATCACTGACAACGCCTCTTCCAAAATCAAATCTTCTTCGATCATAACAGGATTCGTAATAGAATCGTTCCGGAGATCCCAATGATCAAGTTCCGACGGCAGAGGTTCAGCAAAAAGACGGTTCAAATCCGGGGCATACCCGAAAAAAACCTCTTTGTTGCTGCTGTTGATCAAAATGTAAACAGTATATTTTTCCATGCTTTCCTCAAAGATGATTTTTAGAAAATAATATAACATGGATCATATTGAAATGCAAATATCAAGCCCTAAGTGAAATGTTGTTTTTTAATGTCACTTTTTATTCCTGATAACAACATATTCAATCAACAAATAAGATCCGAAAAAAAATTTCTTCATGTCAGGTGTTATGCCCCAAACACCTGACATGAAGGTAATGTAATATCAAATCAGGAAAAATGCAAATCTTTTTTC
>JAGCNI010000035.1 GCA_017646015.1 Lentisphaeria bacterium | reverse complement strand
TGTTGAAAATATTCCGGAGGAAACAACGCCTGCCTCAGCAGTTGTTCCGGAACCGGAAATTGTGCAGGAACAGATCGTGACGGAATCAGCTCCGTCAAATTCTGAACTCAAAAAAGAGAAAATGACGGAAAATATTCCGTCAAATCCGGTTGTGGAAGTGTTTGTTGATATTCCGGAAACTGCGGCAGATGTTTCTGAAAATTCTTCTGAAGAATCCGAAGAGGAAGAGGAGGAGGATTTGGCAGCGGTTGCGGAAGTATCCGAGCCGGAGGAACATGGAAATTCGATGACATTGCAGGAGCGTTTTTCGCCGGAATCTCTGTGGCAGAAATTTTCGGAGATGATCCGGGAGGGTTATTACAGTCTTGCAGAGATGATGTTGAGCGGTGTGGCGGAACGGATCGAGAATTCGACAGTGTATGTTGCTTTTGATGAAGATTCCGGCAATGTTTCCAAAGTTGCTCTGGAGCGGGAACGGGAATATCTCCGGAATCAGTTGAGGATTCTGACCGGAGACAAGTATGCGGATTATTCTTTATATCTGAAGAAAGGTCTGTTTACGGTGGAAGCTCCGCGTAAGAAATTGGATGAATTGAAACGGGAAGCGGCTGAGAATCCTATGGTTCGTGAAACTGCGGATCTGTTTTCGGGAATGATCGTGGATGTTTTTGAATGAACAGGATGAATGACATGAAAATCAGCAGTTTTTTTCTTTTATTATTGATATTATTCTGTGCCGGGTGTGCACCGGATCCGTGGCGTGGAGTTCCGGATTTTGAGATTTTGCCGTTGATGACGGTGGTGAAGAACGGGCCTGATTTTCTGGAGGATGTGTATTTTGTACGGAACTGGACTGTTCTGGGACCGGTTGCATCGGCGGAGAAAGATTCTTTGGGGCGGGTATTGCTTACGGATGAGAATATTTTGTGCGGGAACCACAATGCGCCGGGGATTGCCCGTTGGTTCCGTGTCCATGCCCGGAATGAATTGCCGGAATCTGTTCCGGGCGAGGTGAATTTCTCGCATGTTTTCCGGAAACGTCCGGGCGGGGAGAAACCGGGAGTGTTTTATGCCTGTGCGACGTTGAACAGTCCGGAAGAATATGAGATGGCGAAGTTGAAAGCGGGCAGTTACGGCAAGCTCAAGGTCTGGATCAATGGTCATGTGGTGTATGTGTATGATGGTAAAGCCAGGGAATTGAAACCGGATAGTGATATTGTAAAAAATATTTTTCTCCGGAAGGGCTTGAACCGGATTGTAGTCAAATATGTGGATCCGCAGCAGGATTTTCTGGAAAACCGGAGTTTCTGTCTGCGTTTTACAGATCGCAGCGATAACCCGGTCTTTCCGGTGGGAGTCATCCGTCCGGGAACGATCGGCAACAGAAACGGGAATGGAGTTTCCCGTTAAAAAAATGAATTGGAAACAGAGATGAACGCAAACAGGATAAAAATTGTATTTGCAGGTGCCGGACCTTTTGCTTCTCCGGTTTTGGAATCCTTATTGAATGATCCGGGGATCGAAGTTGCCCGGATCGTGACACAGGAAGATAAACCGGCAGGACGGAAAGGGATTCTGACGCCGTCACCGCTTGGCAAATGGTGTGAGGCTCAGGGAATCGTGTTTGAACGGATCCATTCGGTCAATGATCCGGAATTTCTCCGGAGTCTCCGTGAAACAGCCCCGGATTTGATTGTGGTTGTATCATTCGGACAACTTTTGAAAGAGGAGATCCTTTCTCTGCCGCCGTTGGGATGTTTGAATGTTCATGCGTCTCTGCTGCCGAAATACCGCGGAGCTTCCCCGATCATTTCTGTGGTTCTCAATGGTGAGGCGGAAACGGGAGTTTCTTTTATGCGTATGGACAAAGGTTTGGATACGGGGCCGGTCTATCAGATGGTCACGATGCCGTTGTCCGGCGAAACAGTTATGCCGGATCTTGAGTTGGAGCTGGCGCAGTTGGCAGGCAGTCACATCGGGGATTGCATCCGCCGGATCGCATCCGGTGAATTGGTTCCGGTGGAACAGAATCATGCGGAGGCGACTGTTTCCCGGAAAGTCCGTAAACAGCACGGAGCGATGGATTGGCATGAGAATGCAGAGATCCTTGACCGTAAGATCCGTGCATTTCAGCCTTGGCCGTCTGTCACATTTGCAGTAGCTCGCGGGGAGAAAACGATGCTGGTCAAGATTTCGCAATGCCGTCTGATCCGGGAGGATACAGGAATGGAACCCGGTACGGTTACGGCAATTACAAAAGAAGGGATCACGGTAGCCTGCCGTGAGGGTGCGCTGCTTCTTTCCCGTGTGATCCCGGAAGGAAAAAAGGAAATGGGGGCGGCAGATTTTGCCCGTGGTTTCAGAATTGAAACCGGTATGATCTTTCTGAACGGTCCCGGAATTTCCGCACAATAAAAGGTTTTCTATAAATGTTGAACCGTAAAAAACAAATCATTATCAACTGTGAGGAACTGGAAACGAGATTGGCTCTTCTCAAGAATTCCCGTCTGGAGGAATACGAGATCGAGCGGATTTCGGAAGATATTCTGCCGGGTTCTATTTATCTGGGAAAAATTGTCCGTCTTGAACCATCTCTTGAGGCTGCTTTTGTGGATATCGGGGCGGAAAAGAATGCTTTTCTTCATTATCGTGACATGCTTCCTGCAACGCATGATATTGCAGAAAATATCCGTCGGATCAATGAGGGAGAGGAAGAAAATTCCGAGCGCAAGAAACGTTTTCTCAGTGGTTTTTCCGATAAGATCCGCAATTTTCTCGGTGGGGATCGTTCCCGGCGTCTCCGGGATTTAGAGATGGCTCTGCACCGCGGCAAGTTGACAGTAAAGGATATTCCGAAAACATTTCCGCCGGGGTCAGAACTGCTGGTTCAGGTCACCAAGGGGCCAATTGGAACCAAAGGGGCCCGGGTCACGACCAATCTGACGATTCCCGGCAGATATCTGGTTCTTCTGCCGTATTCGGATCATATCGGACTTTCTTCCAAAATTGATGAGAAAAAAGAACGTTCCCGTTTGCGTAAGATCCTGCAGGAGCTTGATATACCGGAGGGAATGGGTATGATCTGCCGGACAGTCGGGGAAGGGCGCAAGGCACTCTTTTTCAAACGGGATCTGGATATGCTTCTTTCTCTGTGGCACAAAGTGGAAACAGCGATCCAGCATCCGCAAGCCCCGATGATCGTATATAAAGAGCCTACTCTGCTGGAACGGACAGTACGTGATTTTCTGACGGAAGAGATCGATGAAATCATTATTGACAGCAAAGAGGGTTGTGATTATCTGAAAGAAGCTTTCCACCAGTTTGTCGGTTCGGATTTTGACACGAAAGTGGTGTATTACAATAAGGCGGAACCGATTTTCAGTCATTACAATGTGCATGAACAGGCTGCCAATATATTCAATCGTGTTGTCCAACTGCCCAGCGGCGGTTATATTTGCGTGGATGAAACGGAGGCTCTGGTTGCGATCGATATCAACTCCGGGAAAGCCCGTAATGCCAAAGATCAGGCGGATACGATCCTGCAGACCAATCTGGAAGCGGCGGAAGAGATTGCGCGTCAGCTCCGTTTGCGGGATATCGGGGGACAGATCGTGATCGACTTTATTGATATGCGTTCTCCGCAGGATAAGGAAACTGTGACCCGGGCAATGCGTCAATTTGTGGAGGATGACCGGGCAAAGACACGGATCCTGCCGTTGAGTAAATTCGGTCTGATGGAAATGACCCGTCAGCGTGAACATGAAAGTATTCAGGATGTTGTGTATGATCCGTGCCCTTACTGCAATGGTTCAGGCAGAGTCAAATCGGCGATCAGTATGAGTGTGGAGATCCAGCGCCGTCTGAAAGAGATTCTGAAGCGTCGGAACAACCGTAAAAAGATGGCGATCCGAGTGATCATGAATCCTGCGATCCTTGCCCGTTTGAAAAATGAAGATGCAGAACTGCTCCGGAACATGGAGGCTGAATATGGGAAAGATCTCTCCTTCCGTGCTGATCCGACGATCCATATTGAACAGTTCAGACTGGTTGATCCGGAAAGCGGTCGGGAATATTGAAAAAGGAGCAGTGGCGATGACACCGGACAAAGCATTATTTGAAAAACTGGATTTTTCCTTCAAACTGGAAGGGAATGCGGAAATGATTTCAGTCATTCCCTGTATCGAACTGGATTCTGACCGGGATCATACTCTGATCGTTTCGTTTTATGTGGATTCGATGGAGATGATCGAGTCTGCCCGTGTGGCGGTCAGCAAGGGATGGAATAGAATTCCGCTGACACAGCCTGTCCGTATCCGCCGTCCGCTGCTCTGGCATCCGAATGGAGGGAAAGGGATTCCCTCGCTTTACAGTTTCACCGCTGTATTTCATCATGACGGCAAACCGTTTTACATGATTGAAAAACGTTGTGGGATCCGTTTTGTGAGCTGTACCGGAGAGAAAGTGAGTGTCAATGGGAATGAGATTTCTTTATCTTCTTTTGAACCGGATTTTCAATTGGAAGAGAAAGAATTTGATCAACGTTATTCCGGGAATCCGGAAAATCTGATATTTCTTACGGATTCGGATCCGGAGTTGGAAATGAAGTTGGAACGTTGCGGCAAAGCGGGGATCATGGTGGTGTTGGAGTTGACCGGAAAAGAGTATATTCAGAAATACAAATCACATCCGTGTGTATGTCTGTTTACTGCATCTGCCGGACATGGGGAGGAAATATACCGTCAACTTGCGGATGAATCGGGAAATCCGGTTCCGTTTCTGCAAATATCTGATATGGAAAAATTTATAAAATAATTTATAATACAGGTGAAACAATATGTCTCATAAAAAGAAAAAAGATTTTGTATCGTACACCCGGTTATTGAAGTATGCCAAACCGTATAAATGGCGTCTGACGATCGGTATTCTTTCGGGATTGATTGCCAGCGGATCATTGTTCGGCGGTCTGATGATGCTGCCGCAGTTGATGAAAGGAGTGGATCTTGCTTCTCCGGAAACGATCCGAGAAAATCAGCAGGCGGCAGTCAAGATCGTGGATGTTCTGGAAAAGAATCCCACTCTGACCACTTCCGAAAAGACAAAAGAAGTTACGTCTATTCTGATTTCTCCGGAACAGTCGAAGAAAAGTGATTTGAAAAGAAGTGTTGACAAAATCAATAAAAGACTTTCGATCCTGCCGGATTCATGGGATGTCAAAGTTCTTTATCATGAAGGGACTGTGACTTTATCTGCTTTTGGAAAATCGCTGTTTTCGCTGCCGGCTGAAAATAAATTCGGGAAGATGACCTGGCAATTCTTTTCTATTTTTGCATTGGGCTTTGTGGTTTTGTGGGCAATCCGGAATCTGTTTGTATTTCTGAATCATTATTGTATGCGTTGGGTCGGTACAAAAGTGGTTGCGGATTTGCGTCAAGCTGCATTTGAGAAACTGACCGGACAGTCTTTGCGCTTTTTCGGGCATGTGGATATCGGGCAGATGATTTCCCGTACGACCAATGACACTGCTGCTATGGAGGCGGCTGTATCCAACTCTATTGCGGATGCAACCCGTTGTCCTTTGGAGGTTATTGCCTGTGCGGCAGCGATCGTGATTGCCAGTATGCAGTATCAGAACTGGCTGTTGCCGGTGATACTTTTCATCGGTTTGCCGTTGTGTATGGTTCCGTTGTTGATCATCACGCGCAAGATCCGTAAAATTTACCGGGAGGCGTTTCAGCAGATCGCTGAAGTGGTTCAGTGTATGCATGAAGTTCTTTCCGGGATCATTGTGGTGAAAGCCTATCATGCAGAAAGACGGGAAAATGACAAATTCGGCAAAATCAATCACAGTTACTTTAAAACCGTTGTCCGGGCATTGAAACAACAGTTGTTTATGCAGCCATTGATGGAGGTAGTTGCAGTGGCTGCGACGCTTGTATTTCTGGTATTCAGTTACAGTCAGGGAGTTACGCTGACCGAGCTGGTGCAGTTGCTTGCGCCCTGTTTTCTGGCGTATGCCCCGATCAAAGCTCTTTCCAAAGTAATGAGCAACGTTCAGCGGAGTATGGCTGCCGCAGACCGTTATTTTGAACTGCTTGATGTTGACACAGCTTTACAGGAAGCTGAAAATCCTGTGGTATTCAAGGAGTTCCGGCAGGGGATCCAGTTTGAAAATGTTACGTTTGCTTATGGACAGAAGAAGATTTTGAATGGAATTGATCTGACGATTCCGAAAGGTCATGTTGTGGCAGTTGTCGGCGAGACCGGTTCCGGAAAGACCACGATCGCCAACCTGATTGCACGTTTTTATGATGTAAACGGCGGGCGTGTTCTGATTGACGGTGTGGATATCCGTAATATTGATGTGGCATCTCTGCGCGATCAGATCGGGATCGTTACCCAGGAGGCGTTCCTCTTTAACGATACGATTGCCAACAACATTGCTTATGGAGTTCCCAATGCCGAGCGTGAACAGATCATTGAGGCTGCAAAACTTGCTAATGCTCATGCGTTTATCACTGATGGGCGTCATGCAGAGGGGTATGATACCGTGGTTGGAGAAAAAGGTTTTCTTCTCAGTGGGGGAGAAAAACAGCGTGTTTCCATAGCCCGTGCGATTTTGAGAAATCCGCCGATTCTGATTCTGGACGAGGCGACCAGTGCCTTGGATACAGTGACTGAAAAACTGGTTCAGGATGCTCTGACCAAAGTCATGGCAAACCGTACTGTATTTGCCATTGCCCACCGTTTGAGTACGATCAAACATGCCAACCTGATCATTGTGTTGAATCAGGGTAAGATCGTGGAAGCCGGAACCCATGATGAGCTGATTGCTTTGAACGGGAAATACAAGAAACTGCATGATACTCAGTTCGGCAGAATGGAATAAGAAAAAACGTTCTGTCGGGAACAACTCTCCGGCAGAACGTGTTGATTCGATATTGCATACCGTATTTTATCCGGAAGAACACCGGATGAGATACGGTATTTTTTTGTGAAATTTATTATTCGTTGTTGAGGATCTTGTAGTTACGTTCGGAATTGATTTCCAGTCCGGCTGCAGTAGCGGGATCGAAAGGACCTTCGATCGTGATGACAGTTGATTCCGGATCAAGGATCATAGCCGGGGTGATCTTGCGGTAGAAAATCCCATCGATCAGGATTCCGACTTGTTTTCCTTCATAACGTGTAATTGCCATGGCACTCCAGAGTTTGTGTCCCCGGGAAGAGAGAGTTACTCTCAGGTCAAAGAAATCGGTATTGCCGGGACGGGGTACTTTTTCGATTTTCATAATATCGCGTGAATGGATGAAGTGATTTTTATTGACACAAACAGTTCCGCCGAAAAAGGAATCAACATCCAGTTCCAGGATATCCGCCCGTTTATATTTGATAAGTTCGTGAACTGTAAGGACATAACGTGTTGTGCGGTCGCCGTAATTAGCCATTGCTTTTTCCGGATCCTCCATAAAATCCACAAATGCTTCTCCACAGGATGAGGCACCGGTCAACATGACAGTCATTGTAAAAAGAGCCACTATGACAGCAATTTTTTTGATTTTCATTGATTCTATTCTCCCAAAGTTTATTGTTCTGATCATTTTGCATTGTAAGATAAAATACTTTCCGTGGAATTTCAAGTGCGGATTTTGAAAAAAGGCTTATTTTATTTTTGATTTCAGGACTGGAAGCCGTCTTTGTAAAATGAGAGGAACGTGGAATGGAGCTAAAAAATGACGATTTTTATTTTGTTGATTGATAGTATGTTATGAAAATGACGGAAAATTGACACTTGCAAATCCGTCATTTTTGTGTATAGTACCGATCATTCGGAAATAATTGTATGATTGAGCAGAGAAATGAGAAAATTTATACCATCAGACTTTAAAAGCATCGGAGAACTGTCAGTTTGCGGGATTACTTCTGCCGTGGTAGCGGTCGGTGTTTTTGACGGCTTGCACAAGGGGCACCGGAAACTTTTGACGGAACTGCTGGATCTATCCCGTCAAACGGGAGCGGAACCTGTTGTTATGACGTTTTTTCCGCATCCCCGTCAGCTTTTGACGGATCATCCTCCGAAATTGCTTTATCCTCCGTCAGAAAAGGTCAGACTGTTATATCAGTTTGGAGCGAAAGCGGTTGTTACTGTAGATTTTACAAAAGAATTTGCTTCGCTTTCTCCGGCTGAATTTCTGCGTCAGTCCGTTTTTGCCGGTCCGGTTGAGATCAAAGGGTTATGTGTTGGCAAACATTGGCGTTTCGGAGCGAAAGCGGCGGGCGATACTGATTTTCTGCAGCGTTCGGCAAATGAACGCGGCTTTCTGTTTTCGGCGGTGGATGAGCTTTGTATGGAAAACGGACAGGTTGTCAGCAGTACCTCCATCCGTGAGTCAATCGGGAAAGGGGAGTTGGAAAAGGCTGCTCAAATGTTGGGGCGGAATTATTCATTGTTCGGGAAAGTGGAGCATGGTTATCAGGTTGCGACAGAGAAGCTGAGTACACCGACGGCGAATTTGAAGATCACCGACGGAGTTTTGCCGCCGTTCGGAGTCTATGCTGCGTATGTGCATCTGGATGAACAGCGTTTTCCTGCGGCTGTAAATATTGGTGTTTCACCGACTTTCAGAGCTCAGTACGGAGAGATCCAGCCACGGGTGGAGATCCACATTCTCAATGGCTTCAAGGAATCTATTTATGACCGGGAACTGGAATTGGAAATGGTGGGTTTTGTCCGTCCTGAACGGACTTTCGGTTCGCCGGAAGAGTTGAAGAAACAGATCCGGGAGGATATAATCTGTATAAACCGTTTTTTGGAAAGGGGTTGAAAAATATGGATTCAGAAAAACGTTATACTGTGATGGAACTTGCTGAACTTCTTGGAGTTCCGCGAACTACGATCAATGATTGGCTCAGCCGTTATTCGATGTATGCTGCACCGGTTATGCAAGGGAAACGGCGAGTGTATTCAGAAGCGACAGTTTCCGTTTTGCGTGAAATTGCTGCATTGCGTAATGCGGGAAAAGCGTTTCATGATATTGAACAGGAACTGGCGGGCAAACATCCTGTGAGTGCTGTTCCTGAATTGGAAAAAACAGTGGAAGAGGAGACACCTGATCTGCCGTTGGATTCCGGTGAACCAACTCTGGCGGCATCCCAGGAGGGGATTGGAAATAATGCTGCGGTGGAATCGGCGAAAAACAATGCTGATGAAGAATATGCGTTGATTGCCAGACGTCAGTCGGAAGAAATCGGTCAGATGATCGGGGAGTCTTTTCAGTCTATGGCACAACGTTTGGAGGAACTGGAAAACCTGACCCGTTCCCAGCGTAAGAATTCCATGTTATGGGCATTGATTTTTATTTTATTGATCTGTGCGATCGCGGCGGGCGGATTTCTTTTCCGGATGCAGCTGCAGAAAGCGGATCAGGAAAATATGCGACTTCACAAAATCAATCAGGATAATGGTCAGATGATCCATTCACTGCAGGCCCAGACAGTGACTCTGATTGCCGGGACAAAAACCTTTCAGGCGAATATAGCACGTCTTGAAGCGGAATTGAAAGAACAGCAAGCCCGTTTTGATAAAGCGGTCAAAGAGAGTCGTGAGGCTGCCGAAGCTGCTGAAAAAGCCGGGAAAGCGGCATTGAAAGCGGAACAGGAAAAACTTGTCAATCTGCATAAAGTCCGTGAATCTCTGATTCGTGCAGAACGGGATAAAGCCTTGGCGGAGTTGAAGTTGAAAGAAACAGAGATTGCTTTGGCGAAGGAAAAATTTGCGGCGGAACGTTTGAAGCTCCTGAAAGAGAAAGAAGAGGCTGAAACGACTGCCGCTGCGGTCCGGACAGAAGCGGAAAAAGTCAAAGCTGAAGCGATATCGAAAGAAATCAAAGAGGCAAATCCCGCAGAAAAAACGGTTCAGAACGAAAAAAAATGAATTTTTTCTGAATTGTTTGCATAAAAGAGATTTTTTCTGCGAATCAGTAGGATGAAAGCAGTTGATCAAAAACTCTTTTGCAGTGCTCTTGAAATCAAATTTCTCTTGGGGGGGATACCATAAAGTCCGTCTGTTCAGAATGAAACCATGATCTTTCGGGGGGGAGATCCGGGTAAATTTATCTGAAGAGAAAGCGGAAGTATTATTGGATCTGCATACAGTTTCTCATAAGGGGGGAC
>JAGCNI010000034.1 GCA_017646015.1 Lentisphaeria bacterium | reverse complement strand
GCACTGGATACTGCATTTTTCGATCTGGATCGTTTTCTCGGCGAAGCCGGGCTTCCCCGGGACAAAGGTCTCCCCGTCCGTTTCCAGAAATCGGATGCATTCAAAGGAGAAGATTTCAGCATACGGATTGCGGCTGATGCGGTAACGATCGAAACTGGCGAAACAGAAGGGATCCGGCGGGCAGTCTATTATTTTATGGACCGGATCGCAGAACTGCAGATTCCATATCTGCCGATCGGTACGAAGACCAAGCACTACTGGCTGAAGAACCGGATCTCGCGCTGCTTTTTCGGACCGATCAAACGACCTCCGTTCAACATCGACGAGCTGATGAACGATATCGACTATTATCCAGACGAATATCTGAGCCGACTGGCGCACGAAGGGGTAAATGGGCTATGGCTGACGATCACGTTCAAGGATATCTGCAAGACTTCGATCACGAAACAATCTCCGGATGCGCCGAAGCGGCTGGAAAAACTGCGTAAAACAGTGCGTCAATGTCTGCGCTACGGAATCAAGACCTGGGCGTTCTGCATTGAACCGCGAGCCTGGATGAGGACAAATCCGTGTCCGGAAGGTGCGCCGGAACTGCAAGGTCCCGGAACGACCTATGCACTGAACAGTGGATGTGGCAACGAACAGAGTTTCTGTCCGAATTCCGAAACGGCAGAAAAATATCTTTACGAATCGGCGTATTATCTTTTCAGCGAAGTGCCCGGACTGGGTGGTATGCTGACGATTTCACACGGGGAACGGACGACCTCCTGTCTGAGCACGCTGAGCAAATTTTCATTGGATGGGAAAGTCCAATGCAAAAAGGAATGCAGCTGGCAGCCTGCGGACATCATCGCCAACACGTTGGGACCGATGGCGCGGGGAATCCGCGATGCAAACCCCAAAGCGGAACTGATCAGCTGGCTCTATCAGGCGGATGCAGAACAATTGGCACCGTGGATCTATACATTGCCGACAAAACTGCCAGAATCGGTCAGTCTGGCATACAATTTTGAGTCTGGAGTCACAAAGAACCAACTGGGACGAATACGTGCCGGAGGAGATTACTGGCTTTCCTGCGCGGGACCGTCCGATCGTTTCTCACGCATGGCGGAAGCTGCCCGGCACAGCAAATGTGGATTTGCTGCCAAGCTGCAAGTCTCCTGTTCACATGAAGATGCAGCGATCCCCTATATTCCTGCACCGGGACTTCTCTATGAAAAATATCGAGCGATGAAAAAACTGGGTGTGGAACATGCAATCATGTGTTGGTATTTCGGCAATTATCCTGGTCTGATGAACAGGGCTGCCGGGCTGTTAGCCTGCGATGAATTCCAAGATAGTGAAATGGACTTTCTACAGCGGCTGGCAGCTCCGGAATGGCCGGGAAAAGAACAGGAAGTTGCACAGATTTGGAAGACTTTTGAAGAAGCCTACGGAAATTATCCGTTGGACAAGCAGTTCCAATATTATGGTCCGGTCCACGATGGTGCGGTATGGCCTCTTCACCTCAAGCGGGCAAGGAAACAGCTGCCCCGCTCCTGGAAACCGGATGCCATGCCGGCGGGGGATACACTGGGCGAATCCATGCAATATCAGACAGTTGGCGAGATCACGATCCTATTGGAAAAAATGAGTCGTCTCTGGTCGGAAGGATGTGCCCGGCTTGAAGAAATCGCCAGAGAATACCGGAATGATCCGGTCTGTGCCGATGAACTCTCAGTCGCCAATGCTGTCCGGTTGCAGTTTGAATGTGCATCCAACATCTTCCATTTCTACCAGATGCGCACCTCTCTGTTCGAGGGAGCCGCAGATTCTGAGGAACTCCTGAACGACATGGAAAAAATTGTCAGGAAAGAAATCTCCAACTCCAAAGCTCTGGCTGAACTCTGTGAAAAAGATCCAAGACTCGGCTATCATTCAGAGGCGGAAGTCTTCAAATTCTATCCAGCCAAGCTGTACTGGCGGGCAGGGATTTTGGAAGACATCGTACTGAAGGATTTTGCAGAATGCCGTCAGGCTCTCTCCGCAGGCAAAAGTTTCCGCGAGTTTGCCGAATGCCGGGATACCGAAGAATGCCAGGCTGGAATCTGGTATCAGAACGGCAAATTGAAATGGAAAGCACAATGCACATCCCAAACGCTCTCTCTGGAGATCCTTTGCGAAAACTCGTCAGAGGTCGATGATGAATATTTGAAACTTTATGCGATGGATGAGGAAGGGTTGACTTTCCCCTATATTGTCAATACCGGTATTGCGAGATATTCGCCGGAACGTTCCGACTGGACCGGATGCTCCCACCTTGAAAAGCAGGAGACTGCGGACGGCTGGAAAGTCAATGCGGAAATCCCGCGGGCACTGTTCCGTGGAAAAAACCGGATCCTGTTCGGAGTAGAACGGGTGGAATATATCGGAACAACAGAACGCGCCACGCCATATCCGGCTGGTGAATTCAAGAATGATTTGCGGCTGAATCTCTCATACTTCATGCCGGACAAGCTGGTTCTACTGCATTTCAACCGATAAAATCTGAACTCGAATTCTTCATCATTGTGAACGGATATACAGAGAATATCTGCTTCATGGTGAATCAGGAAAATTCTCCTGATTCATCTGTTTCACATGATTAAAAAATTTTTCCCTGATGGATCCGATGAAACACATTCCACTGTTTCATCGGGTCCTGATGGATGTTGGGGAAATCGTATCAAGAAACTTCTGCATCCATGCGATACCGATGTCCTTTTCAGGTTCACAAATTTCCGGAACTGGAACCGGGGCTTGGAATATGATAGGATGCAGAAATGAATGATTGTATCCGGAGACGGGCAAAGAGGCTTGCGAAATATTTTCCCCGGCACAACGCAGAAATTCTTTACTTGAAATATTCTGTTTCTTCACTCAAATGCAAGTTTGATCAGCCTATCCGACGCATCATTATTTTGTCAAAAAACCGAATGATCCAACTCAATTTTTTCCGGATAAAAAACAGGAATTCCGATCCAGAAAAATCTATTTCAAAAACTTGTATTTCCCTTATTCAATGGTATATTATATCAGACAATAATTTTTGAGTTTGAAAAAGGTTCATTACAGCAATGAATAAACAGGATATTGAAAATTTATTAGAACGACATGATCTATTGGAGGCGGAAAACCTGATTCGATCTGCTCAACTGCCGGACGAAGAATTACTGCCGCTGCAAATACGGCTTCAATTTCTTCGCGGGAATCATAATGCTGCCTTGAATCTTGCAGAACAGATGATACGGGATTTTCCGGATTCACCGATTGCGTACCGTTGGAAAGCTGAGATCCTGGATGACGGTTTTCATGAATATCAGAAATCCATTGAATTCAGTTCAAAAGCCATTGAACTGGATCCTCATTATGCAGATGCGTATATTGTCCGGGGCAATACAAAAAGATGGATGAAGCCCGCTGATAACAAGGGGGCAATCAAAGACTACAATACGGCATTGCAATATGATAAAAACAATCCTCATGCACTGACCGGGATCGGCTGGGCATTGCTGGATACGCCCGATCAAAGGGATGAAGCATTGCAGAAATTTACAATTGCGTTGTCTTATTACCCCAAAGATTCCAAAGAAGCGTTTACAGTGTATCAAGGCATTTCGGCAGTATTCTTTTACAAAAAAAACCCGGATAAAGCAATCGAATATATCAACAAAGCAATTGAAATCAATCCTGCTCCATACTATCTTTATTCTACCAGAGCACTCTACAAGACAAACTTGAAAAATCCACCGGGAAAAGAGATTTGCAACGATTATTGTCTTGCATTTCAAAAAATTCCATGTAAAAAAGATTTTGATTTTCCCTCCTTCTTCGAAGTTGCGTATACTTCCGGCAATATGGAAAAAGTGGCGGGGTATCTCTGGGAAAATATTGACATGCTCCCGATACGGGAAGATATTCTGGATTTTCATATTCTGCTTGTCACCACCGCAAAAAATGAATGGTTGGATCTGATCCTGCATAAGGGGCTCCCGATGAATTATCAATCCACCTCCGGACGGATTTATTTCCATGAATTGATCAACCTGTGTGATGTGGAAACGATCCGAAAGATCCAAGTGAACAAAAATCTGCTGAAAAAGGTCGATCAAAGAGGTTATACACCTCTCGCCCATGCACTATCAAATGATAAAATAGAGATTGGAAAATATCTCCTTTCCATCGGCAGTTCTCCGGATGAAAGGATTTTTAATGGACTGACACCCTTTTCCCTTGCCATCATGCTTAAAAAAACCGAATGGATCGAACTCTTTTTGAAACATGGCGTTGATCTGAACAACCACTCATTGAAAATATCCGGACAGACATGTTCTTATCTTGCATTTGCCGCTCTTGGAGGGCATCAGGGTATTGTAAAGCAACTGTTGGCACACGGGGCAGACCCGAATCGGGGAATGACACACCCGCTTACCTGCTGCAATGGTTCAAACGGGTCAAAAATTGCAGATTTACTGCTTGCCAAAGGTGCAAAACCGGAATCTGCAGAAAAACTCAATGAGGATCTGCAGAAAAAGCGTCTTCAGAAAATCAAAATGGAAACTGTTCTGAATACATTTCCCCATGAACAGAAAAAATTTCATGAATACCTTTCCTCTATACGGCAAGATGCTCTTTCAATTCAGGAATGGAACTTATTTCAAAAAGCTCTCAAGAAAATTCCGAAATCTCCATGTGAGGCAAACAGTAAATTTGCTTTGAATATTCTCTGCAATATACAACCTCTCTGGGAGAACCATGATTTGAGAGCTCAAGAAGAATATGAGATGAGCAACAACACAAATACTGAAAACGACAGTGTGACCAATACGGAAAAAACAATTCCGGAATATAACGACAGTGTGACCAATACGGAAAAAACAATTCCGGAATATCCGGAGAGAAAACAAAAGAATAGCGGCATGGGATGCTGGCTCTTTATCGGAATTGCCGGATTTGCATTCTTTAGCTATCTTATGCTCATCACCAATAAATCATGGTGGAGTATTGCGCTAATGATTATTTTCTTGTTCATTTGGATGAGTTTTGGTATCTCTCAAGGATGGGATTATGAATCCCGCAAAGCAAAAAGAGAACTGGAAAAGGAAAAAGAGGAAATAAGAAAAACGAAAGAAGTGACAGAAAAAGAAAAAAGTGAACCGGAAGAAGAGATTGAAAAAAATTATCATTCGCTCCAGGAGATGCTGGAAGACAATCCTTTATTCAAAGTTGTTGCCCCGACATTCATTCTCGGCAAAATAACCAGCGAAGAAAAAAATTATATCAAAAAAGAATTGCATGCTGCAACAGATGATGACATGGAAAAAAAATTGCGTAAAATACATAAAAACGATATTAACGAATTCTATATTTTCCTGGAGAGAACATCCAATCAGATAGATTGGATCGCAGTCTTCGAACGGGATTGGCGGAGGGGGTAAATACTCATGAACTGTTATTATATAGATTCCACTTCTCAACAGCAGGGACCATTCCCGGATTTATGGATATCCATTCTGATCGACGGAAAAAAATTGCCGGAGGATCTTCAGGTCTGGGGCGAACAAATCGGCGAATGGTTGCCATGGAACGAATATAAAATTCAGTGTCAAAATTATACTGAATGTCCATTCTGCGGCGAACAACTGCAAATCAAACAGGAGTTTCTTGATAAAAAACTGCAATGCCCGAAATGTTCTCAAAAATTCCATTTGAATCGTTGGAACATGCAGGGGTTATTCAATCTTTTTGATGGAATCGACAAGAAAAAATCCCCTGATCTGAACGTTGAACAATGGTTTGCCCAAAAACAATCTTTGCATAAAGACAATATATTTCTCGAATATATAACATATTATCCCCAGACTCCGGGATTGATTGAAGCCTTAGAAGATGAGGCAAACAATGATATTGCTAATCATATCTTCCTGCTGTCCTGTCTGCTTTTTAAAAGACAGTTGAGATGGACAAGCCTTCTGGAATTCAGGAGTTATTATTCTCTTGCGGGATTCTCCGAAAAAACATTTGACGCACTCTTCAGTTGCGAACTGCCCAAAGCATTTGCAGTGATACATCATGATACCGAAGATTACAACGCAATTTCCGAATTTGAAGTTTTGGCAAACTATTATGCTCAGCAGCTCAACAGTTCCAATGGGATCCACTTCGTTCCGGTATATAACTCTCTGTATCAGTGGTATGAAGAACGATTTATCAAAGCTCTCAACGGGAACAATTATTTGACAATGCTGGAAGAATTCCATCATTTTGTATCCGGACAGGGATGGGAATTTTTTGCTCAGATCCTCAAAAAACAATCCTTCCGGAAACAACTGGAAGATATTCTGTGTAAGAAAATCAAATTCGGGAATTTCAATAAGAAAGAACTGGATCGACTGATGAACATTCTCGGAGATTTTCCATTCGCCGAGGATATTCTCTACACCTCAGAGAGGATTCAAAATTCTCTCAGAGAACTGTGTCTCAACACCTTCAATCTGATTTTACAAAATCAGGAATCTGTCATGCCGGACTTCGCATACGATCTGCTTGGCGATATGGAATCGGTTGATAAGCAGATCGCAGAAAAATTGATTCCTGTTATTCTTCACAAGGAAAAGAGTTTTGAAGAGGTCAGACGGATTTTTGATATAATGGAATATTTCGGTTTTCTCCTGAACCTGACAGATAAATTCTCTTCAATCAAAAAAATCTTCCCGTATCTGCTTTCGGATGATTCCTCTGCCGTACTTTCCATGCCCGCGGTTATAGTAGAAAAAAAGAATATTGATTGTCCGGAATGTCAGGGAACAGGCAATCAGCTGTGTCCCCAATGCAATGGAACCAAAAAAATGCCGTGTCCGAAATGTGGGGGAACCGGACAGGAATACAGTTATGACAGACATCATTATATCTACTGTAAAAAATGTCAGGGAAGAGAGCTCATTACTTGTGACAATGATTGTCAGAAAGATAAAAAGACAGGAAAATACGTTGTTCCATGCAATCATTGCGGAAAGACCGGAACTGTTTCAGAAATACAAATCGAGAAAAGCGGAGTCCTCGCTCTGCAGGATCAGAAGTTTTTCTGGAAAGAAAAAAATTCCGGTAAAAACCATGAGATCAAGTTCCCGATCAGAAAGATCATCCCTCTGCAGGATACAAATAAAAAGAAAACAGAATTTTATCCGGATAAAGCAAAAAACATTCATCCGCTCTTCTGTGCAGACGAAATGGAGGGATATCTGAAGGATTTTTATGATGAGGAAACATCTCTTTTCTTTATTGATCAGAATGATACGATTTTCTGTTGCAAACACGATACTGTGGAATCCTTGCTTGATCTCATTTCCGAATTTTTCTTATATCAAGATCAGTTAAAACGATCCGGCGAAAATCGGGGACAGACAGAAGATTTGAAAAACAGCGAAGACATCTCCTCTTCTGTACTGACAGAAAATCTGACAAAAGAAGAAAAAGTCTATCTGAAATCCTATCTTTTTGCAAACAAAGATGGATTTATTGATTCTGCAGAAAGAAAAATGCTTGAGTATCAGGCATCTCAAATTCTGAAACTCTCATCAGCAAGAGTACTGGAGTTGGAGGCAATGGCAACTCTTTTGAATGAGGGAGACTTGTAAAATCATGGGCGGAAACGGACATCATGAAAAGTATGATCAATATCTGGAGCTCTTCAAAGTAGCCTCGGAAAACCAGACGGCTTCCTCCAATATTATGGATTTGCTGCATACTCAGGGGGAAATGCTGGGTCTGACCATAGAAGAAATGCTGGCTCTGGATAATCTGGCAAAATCATCTGACCGGGCAAAAGAAAAACAATCCAGACTTTATGCGGATCTTCTGGCAGAATACAAACTGGCGTTGGGGCTCTTTGAAAAAAAATTGATCGCCGGACGGCTTCAGCAGTTTGAGCTGCAGCAGGAACTAAAAGATTCGATTGAACAAAAAAATCTTGGTTGTTCTCTCCAGGAAGATCTTGAAACGTTCATGAACGAGGAAATCCCATGCAACTCAGAACCTTATGATTCTGTATTCCCGCAATTCTGTCAGGGATTGAAACCGGCTCAGCAGAACTTCGGAATCAGTCAGGAAATCCTCGAAGATCTTGTAAACCGTCTCAACACCAGCCTGAAAGTACGGAAAATCAATGCAGATCCGGTAACTGAAAATGATATTGACACAGGTCCCTCCGTGATGCGGGTCAAAATCAAATTGCATCCCGGAGAAAAACTCCTGAAACTGCAAAGCTGTCAGGAAGACATCGCCCGAGAATTGATGAGCGACGGTAATATTTCCATCTCAAATATGCCGGGCAGCAACAGAATTCAAATTGATATTCCCAGATATGACAGACAATCGGTCGATTTTGATCATCTGCTCCGCTTTGAAAATTATGTGCAGGCAACCTCCAGAGATGAATTGCATGTTTGCGTAGGGCTGACAACATCCGGACAGCCCTGCTCTGTGGATCTGTTGAAATGTCATCATCTTCTGATCGCAGGAACCACAGGATCGGGAAAATCTGTCTTCCTGAAATCAATTATTGCCTCGCTGGCATTGAAACATTCCCCCAAAGATTTGAGACTTGTCATCATTGACACCAAAAGTCTGGACTTCGGAGTTTTCGCACGACTTCCTCATGCGGATCCGCCGGGAAATGTAATCAGTAATCCCGCAATCGCCAGAAGACTCATCAATGGGCTGACAGAGGAAATGGATCGCCGGAAAGAGATCATCCGTAACAAAGCCCTGACTCTGGAACACTATAACAAGTCTGTTCCGGAAGAGGAAAGGATCCCCTATATCGTTGTCATCATCGACGAATATGCCGATCTGGTTGCACAAATGGATAAAGAGGAACGCAGTGATTTTGAAAAAAACATGTGCCGCATCGCCCAGATCGCACGCGTATTAGGGATCCGGCTGATCGTGGCAACCCAACGCCCGGATGTCACCGTTGTCACTCCGATTCTCCGCGCCAACTTCCCCGCAAGAATCGCATTCTCGGTGGTGGATTCCCATAACTCCAACATCATTCTTGAAACATCCGGCGCGGAAGATCTTTTGGGACATGGAGATATGCTCTTTTCGCCCGAGGGAAAAGCACCAACCCGTCTCCAGGGATTGTGGCTGCCGGAAACAGAGATAGACAGAATCATCGAACTTACAGAGAATTTTCAATCCCGGCATGACAGTCTGTTCAGCAAAGGACGCCTGGATGCCTCCAATCCATACGACTACTCTATCTTTCCGGTGATCCCGGATACGACCTTGAACCTGCGTCCGGGCGAAGCATGTCTTGCAGAATTTTCGGCATTCGTTTTTGAAGAAAAAACAAGATATGTCAAAAACAATGTCAATTTCGGCAATACAGAAAACGATTCTTATATGGGCATCAGTATGGGTGAAAGTACGCCACAGACATTTACCGCGTTGAATGAAGAGGTTGACATCTATCTGACGACTCAACGGATCGTGTATCTCGGGGAAAAAATCGGAGGTGAGATCAACTATCTGGATATCATTGATTTCCGGCTCAGCAGTTCGGAATGTACGGTCTATTCCTCGAAACGCCAGAATGCGTTCCGTTTTGTTTCCTATATTCCCACGCCAACCTTTTTCCAATCGCTGGCGATCCGGTTGGGATTCAATGCAGATGTGAATTTCGTTTCCACTGCCAAAGTAGGCGATAACAATATTCTGGAAAAATGTCTGACCGCATTGATCTATCTCTCCAGATCTCCGGGACTGGATAAACTGGAATTAAGATTCGGACCGGAAAAAAGAAGCTGTACGGTCAAAGTCAAAAATTTTATGGAAATGTAATTAAAAATACGTTAACAAAAATTGTGGAGTGAAAAAATGAAATCATTCAATCAATTGGCAATTCTGTCGCTGTTTCTGACAGCGGCGATCTGGGGGTTATCCTATTCCGCACAGGCGGAAGCGATGAAAACAATGTCTCCGCTCATCTTTGTATTTCTCCGCTATCTGCTGGGAACATTGATGCTGCTGCCAGCCATCTTCTTCAACAAAAAACGTCCGGACAAAAACCTCTTTACCGGCGGGATCCTCTGCGGAATATGTCTGGCGGGCGGTGAGATCCTGCAACAGTTCGGTCTGCTATACACCTCTGCAGGAAAAGCGGGGTTTCTGACGGCATTGTATGTCATCATGATCCCCGTGATCGGAATGTTCATCAATAAAAAGTCAACATGGAAAATCTGGTGTGCCTCTGTTCTCTCAGTTGTCGGAGCGTATCTGCTCTGTTCCGATGGCACACTGAACAAAATCGGCAACTTCGGGGATCTGCTCATGATCATCTGTGCGCTGTTTTTTGCTTTCCAGTTCATTGCCATTGCCAAATTCGCTCCGGAAGCAGATGCGCTCCAACTCGCAGCTGTTCAATTCTTTACAGTTGCAGTTCTCTCCGGCATTGCCTCATTGATTGCAGGAGAAAGCTGCACCTGGATCAGTATTGCAGATACTGCCAAGCCGCTGCTTTTCTGCGGACTCATTGCGATCGGATTCGCCTGTACGATTCAAGTCGCCGCACAAAAATATGTGCACCCGGCAACGACTTCCATCATTTTGAGTACGGCTTCTGTATTTGCTGTCCTCTGGGGTTGGCTGATCCTCAATGAAAAATATTCTCTGACCAATCTCGTCGGTTGCGCTATTATTTTTGCCGCTGTCCTCCTGGTCCAGATCCCCTCAAAAAAAGTTTCCTGAAATCGAAAAAGGCGGCAGGGAGAGTCCCTGTCGCCAATCATTCAGTCGGTCAAATTGCCTCACAGACAACTTGATCCAGATACTCTCTTTCAGGCGGATACATCTGACAGAGAGTATGACTCAGCCTTACATTTTCACAAAGTGAACCATATACGAATGCTTTTGCCGCAATAACAGCATCTTTCCAACTCTTTCCAATGGCAAGATTTGCCGCCAATGCGGAACTCAAGCTGCACCCAGTCCCGTGAGTTGTATTCCCGGCAACATCAGCAATTGGCGAACTCAGAGAAAAAAGTTTCCCTTCATAACAGACAATATCCGTTACTCTGCTCCCGCTGATGGCATGACCGCTTTTGAGAATACAGTTACATTTATATCGTTCATAAAGCATCATCGCGCCAACAGCAAGGGCATCAGGGGTGTCCAGTTTCCGACCGCAAATCGTTTCTGCTTCCGGAATATTCGGAGTCAGCCATTTTGCCAGAGGAAAAAGTTTTTCCTGCATGGCTTTGATCGCACGATCTTCCAGCAATTTTGTTCCCGATGTAGAGATCATGACCGGATCCACCACCAGCTGAAGCTGATATTTCTCTGCCAATGCTGCTACACACTCTACCGTTGCAAGATCGGCAAGCATACCGGTTTTGGCAAAACCTACCGGAATGGCATCCAACACACTTTCCAGTTGTGTCCGGACAGATTCGACGGGCAGGATATCCACCCGCCGGACTTCATCCGGATTCTGGGATGTAACAGCTGTAATCACCGAACAGCCATAGACTTGAAAAGCATGAAATGTTCGCAGATCCGCCTGGATCCCTGCTCCCCCTCCGGAATCACTCCCTGCAACAGTCAGGACTGCCGGAAGGAAAACATCATTTTTCATCAGAAAGAACTCCTTCATTCCGGGCAGCAGCACTCAACATGAGACGGCGCAGTTGTCCGACCTTTGCCGCAACATCAACAGCCTGTGTTATTTCTGTCACCATGGCAATATGACGGAACCCTTTGGACACCAGCATTTCCAGATGATGTTCCTTGATCCCGCCCATGACTGAGAAAGGACACTGCACCAATGTTTTAAGTTCTTCGATCATCTCCAGTCCCAATGCCCCGCAGGCAACACTTTTTGTCTTTGTGGGAAACATCGGTCCGATATTCAGATAAGAACAATTCTCCTGCTGTGCCTTGCGAATCTCCGCTTCATTGTGAGTCGATACACCGAACAACATCTCAGGAGCCAGTTTCTTTGCTTCAGACAACGGAAAATCGTCCTGCCCCAGATGAACTCCATCCGCTCCGGCAGCCATGGCGATATCCAAACGGTCATCCACGATCAGAAGCATCTGATAATTATCTGTAATGCGTTTACATTGCTGCACCAGTTCAAACATGGCACAATCAGAAAGATTCTTTTCCCGGATTTGAACAAGCCCAGCTCCCGCTGAAGCAATGGCTGCCACAATGTCACAGACATCCCTGCCATTGCAGAATTCAGAACTGACAACCGGATAAAGGTCGGAATTTTGAAAGAGTTCAATGCGTTGAGCCAAACTCCGTTTCATAGCTCAGCGTCCTTTTTCAATGATGAGCTTTGCCACTTTTCTACCGGACATCAACATACCGCCGAAGATCGGTCCCATACGATATCCGCCCATCACATTATTGGCGCTCATACCGCAGGCATACAGACCGGGGAAATATTCCCGTGTATTTTCAACTGTGGACGCCTCGCCGTTTTCCACCCACATCGGTTTTTCTCCGATAATATCGCCGGTGGGAGTATCCAATTGGATCTTGGCTTTTTTTACCGCAAGATTCAAAATTTCGCTGCGATGTCCGGTTCCGTCAATCACATTTTCTGCAATCACTGTCAGAGGATCGACATGCATTCCAAGGCGTTCCACAGGAGTCCAGTTGATCACCAGTCCATTGACTTTTCCATTTTTGAAAACAAGGTCTTCCACGCTGATGGTGTTGAAAATCTTTGCGCCCGCTTTCAGTGCCCCGAAAATCAGTCCGCTTGCCATTTCCACAGAATCAAGGGTATGGTACCCTTCTGCATTTTTCAATTTTTCATGACCGATATTGAAATCATCAAGAATGGGAAGTGCTTCATCCTGAACAACGACTTCATTGAAGAGCATTCCCCCGCCCCATGTGCCGCCGCCGGGAGCAAGTTTACGTTCAAAAATGGCTGTTTTCAATCCTGCAGCTGCCAGATCACGGGCGGCAACAAGGGCAGAAGGTCCGCCGCCGACAAGGGCGACATCCAATTTCAAGCCGCTGATGAGTTTTTCGCTGAATTTGCTGATGATTGCTGTAGAGATAATATTTTCCGCTGACATCCCGGAAATCCTTTCTGGAGCGAATTTATGCTCCGATTCTGGGCATGTCGGTGCGGAACGCACCTTGTCAAAAGTGTAATAAGATTTTTTTTCATACTTCTTTCCTACGCCGGCATTACCCGTTTCAGGTTCAAAGGGTTTGATCTCAGCCATTGTCACCGCGACAACAGCACCCCTGTGTTTCAATTCCAGTAATATAACCCATCTCGCTGCAATGTCAAGAAGAAATTCCCCGGAATTCTCAATTTTACATTGTTACACATTCAACTCACAGGAATAATATTGAAAAGAAAATCACTGCCGTTTCTTTCGCAAACTCTCCAGTTCATCGATCCCGACAATATTCATATTGAGCTTGCGGGCATGACGCAATATTTCTTCCAGCCATTCTGTCGGCATGTGAATACTGGGGGCATTGGAATAAATATTGTGCGATGTAAAAAGAATCATACTATCTTCTGCCGCAGCAACATCCAACATTTTTTTCACTTCATCAAGATCGGTTTTATAATACTTTCCAATCACTTTCCCTGTCAACAACATCCGATCTTTCAAATCAGAAAGTTTCCAATAGACAGGAGAACTGTTCTTTCCCAATCCTGAACGTAAAAAGTTAAAGTAACGGAACAACATTGCATCGGTTTCCGGAGAACGACGGCTATTGGGATATGCAAAACTGCGGACCTTCAAGCCGTATTTTGCACAGGCATCCAACTGCGGTTTGACCTGTTGTATGAAATACTCATCCAGGTTTTTGATATTTTCCGGAAGTGGAACCGCATCGCGGTGATCACGGGTATGCAGACCGAGACTGTGACCGGCATCCTGCAGTTTCTTCATCACATCAGCATATTCCGGCGTGATATTTCCATATACAAAAAAAGTGGCATGAGCATCGTACTTTTTAAAAACTGCATCCGCCCGAACCCAGTTTTCACCCCCATAATCATCAAAAGTCAACACCAAAGCTCCACGCCGTTCAGATGCACAGAGGATTCCGGAAAAAACAAAAAGCAAAAAATCAAGACAGAACAACAGAATTTTCTTCATATCAACCTCTTTTCATTATTACAACAAAGCCACACTCAATGCGGCAATATCCCCGATACTGTCACCGAGACTGGCGGGAACGATCTCACAACGGGCAAGACTCAACGGTAATGTTTCCCGTTTCAAAACCTCTTCCATAGCAGGACGCAAAAGCGATTCGCTCCGCTGGAAAATACTGCCGATCACGATCCGTTCCAAGTTCAGAATATCAATCAGCATCGACAAACCGTACCCGAGCCGACGACCGCTTTCGGCATAGATCGCACGCGCTGATTCATCTCCCGCAAATGCCGCTTCTGCAATACTTTTTGCGGTGATTTTATCCAGATCCGCAGCAGTGGGACACCAACTCAAAGGCAGATGTTTTTCCGCATAGGCACGTCCCATCCGGGCAATCCCTCCGCCGGAACAGAATCCTTCAAAAGAACCATTTTTACCATACCCGGCAGGGCCATCCTCCGCCAGACGGATGTGTCCGCATTCCCCCGCCATACCGCAACAACCGCTGTATAACTTTCCATCCAAAATCAATCCGGCTCCGAGCCCTGTCCCGAATGTGAAAAATGCCATATTTTCTGCCCCGCGTCCGGCTCCGAATTTCCACTCAGCAACCGCACAGGCATCCGCATCATTGCAAAGTCTTACTGGCATTTTAAAACGTTTTTCCAAAATTTCACAAACGGGAATATCATCCCATCCGGGCAGATTCGGCGGAGACATGATGATCCCCTTTCTGCTGTCCAATGGTCCACCGCAGCTGATTCCGATCGAAGTCGGGGATGCCTCCGGAAACTCTTTCAACAGTGTTTCACACTCCGCACAAAAACGGTCGATACAGGCAAACGGTGTCGGCATCTCTGCTGTGGCATATACTTTTTTGGCGACAACCGTGATCTCTCCGCCATCCGCTTTCCCAAGAATTGCAGCACACTTTGTCCCTCCGATATCAAAACCAAGTTTCCATTCTTCCATCAGACAAACTCCTTGTTACAATCAAACGGCAATAAAAATAATCCGGCTTCAGGATATTTCAAGCACAAAAAACAGAAAACTCTGATTTTTACGCTAAAATTTCTGAGCCGGATCACTCTTATTCCGCTGCCGGAGTCTTGAAATATTTTGCCAATTCAGGAATATCTTTCCGGATGGCTTCCAGAATGATCTGCCAAACCATGGCAGCACCTTTTCTTGTAAAATGCAGCGGATCAGAAACACCACTGGGCCAATTGGGGGAGTCGCCTTTTTTCAGGAACATGTAATAACTCTTGATCTCCTCCTGACTCATAGTCTGAAATTTATCTGTAACAAGCTGAAAAAGATCAATGAAATAATAGTTCCTTTCCGCTGCCAGTTTCTTTGCTGCCGCAGCATAGGGTTCCAAAACAGAATTACGGAACTTGCCATCGGCGTACATAAAGTAAGGCAGAGGACTGAGAATCACAACTTTCATTCCCGCTTTCAGCGCCTCAGAAGCAATTTTTTCGAGATATTCCGGATAGGTTGTTTCAGGTTGGGTAACACGATCCCATTTCGGATGCGGACGGGCATCATTGGAACCGAAACTCAACAGAAGCCAGCCGCCTTTGACAAATCCGCGTTTGTAATACGGGAAACGGCTGTTATAATAACTTTTACTGCTGTAACCTCCGGCGGCGTAATTACGCAGTACAACTCCTTTCCGGAGATCATGCAAGGTATATTCTCCCCAGCCAGCCATCGGCTCCCAGGGCTTTTTATAATAATTTTTCATCTTGCGATAATCCACTGCCGTGGAATCACTCATCAGAACGATCACATCTGTTGCAAACAGGTGGAAAGAAACCAATGACAAAACGGACAAAAGAATTTTCTTGCTCATAGTCAAATCTCTTTATTATGTAAATGGCACTGCCAGAATCTTTGACAGTGCCATCGTTGTTTCCGAAAACTCTGAGTTTATTTCTGATTCAGCTTGATGATCTCAGCTGCGATCTTTTCTCTTGCAGAGTGATAATCCGCAAAACTCCAGCCGTTCGGAAGATTATAAGGACCGCTGCAATAACGTTTCCCGTTGGCTGTCCATTGCTTTTCAAAAGAAGAGGTCAGGAACGGTGATTTTCTTTTGAAATTCTCGCCGAAATCAAAGGACTTCTTCAAGTCGGAAAGCAATTTTTCAGCGGAAGTGGTATCGATCCCGCGTTTCTTTGCGCTGGCAATACTGTTTTCCAATGTACAGATGTAACGCAAATCATCCACACCCTCGCGGGTCGCTTCGTATTCCAGAGAATAACCGCCTTTGTACTGCATATTGGCAGGATAGACATACGCCCAGTCAGTATGGTCATAATCCAGATCGGTATAGGGATTGCCATAAATAGCGTGGTATTCCCACATGGTCTGACCGCACGTTTTTTCTCCGGTCGTACGGAAGAACCAGCCGTAAGCAAAACGTTTCATGCCGGTCTGCGAGAACTGAACCGCATTGTCCGCATTGTATGACCACAATTCTTTGCCGCGTTTATGAGCTTCTTTCTGGATCTCTTCCCAGGAATCAACATACCAGAGATTTCTGGTATTGTAACGGACACAGAATACATCCACATGCGGAGAAAGTACATCCAGTTCTTTCTGGATCGGACGGGCAGTTTTGTACCAGAGATGGACATGGAAGAGTTTGGCATTCAACTGTTTCAGCAGTTTTGTCTCCCAGACAGCCTGTTTGTATTTCCATGACATATTACTCAAAACTTCGTCCATCCCATAGAAATAGATTTCCGGGCCGTTATTTTCTTTGACCAGTTTCTGAAGGGCACTGACAATTTTCAGGAAGTTTTCATCGGCATGTTTCTTTCCGTAAAGCTCAAATACGATCGTCTGTGTTGCCAGAATAATGGTTTTGATCCCGGCATCTTTCATCACTTTGATCAGTTTCACAGCTTCCGGATTCTTCGGATCGATCTGAACTCTGCCATCCGCATCAAATTTCCACGGGATCAGGTCATTGATCATTTCAATAATGATCAGCGTGTTCAAACCATGATCCGCCATTTCACGGATCACATTATGATAATCAAATTTTCCTTTCCAGAGAGTGCGTCTGTTGAACAGAGCTGTACGATTTTTGCCGATCGAATCCAATTTGAACGGACGGACTTCCAACTCAACAGGAACGATCTCTTTTCCTTTGGAAGAAGTCAACACAAAGTTATCACGATAAATCCCGGCTTTCATGTTTTCCGGAACTTTGACAGTGATCCAGAACTGTTTCGTTCTTCCCTTTTTCAGGTCAGCGACATTGGTGCGTTCCAAACACTGCGGAGCCACAACAAATTCAGAACCGCGGACATAGTTGGTTGTACGTTTCGCAAAAGAAAGTGCGGTCGTGATATCAACTTTGATTCCGGCTTTCTTGAATTTTTCACCACCGGTGAATGTGATTTTTCCCAGATTTTCCAAACCGTGAACCCCCAGAGTGACCGGTTCAAATTCGCCTTTGGCTGCTTTCAGTTTCAAAGTGAATTTTCCAGGATCAACAGCCGGAGCAACATGTTCAAAACAGAGATCCATCCAATCATGCGGGAAAAGAACATAACCGCGTTTTCTCGAGGCAGCAGTAATATTTTTCGTGGTTGTCGCTCCCACAAAATGACGTTCCACAAGACGGCCGGATTTGATGACCGCACGAATCTCTTCGTTGATCCGGTCAGAACAATCTTCCTTGGTCGGTGTCACAGAAACACATTTCCATTTCGGCACATCCACTTTACGAGGATTGTTGGAGGGGATCAGCTTCACATATCCGAGGAACATACGGCTGCCGGGGAAGAAAGCAACTTTACCTCCATCCATACGCACATTCTTTGCAATCAGGATTTCGGTATTCGGATGCAGAGACGGCCCCGCACGTCCTGTCTGAACACGGTAACGGGTCTGTTCATTCGGAACCGCAAACACCAGATCGTTTTCAAAACTGTTGATACGGAGTCCAAGATAAACATCATAATTTCCTTTTAAGCCGGGAGCATAGGAAAGGATATCCATATCTTTCGGATCCATGGGAGAGTACAATGCACCCGGAGCCTGCGGCAGGAAAAAGGGACATTTACGCCAACTCCAGCCATACAGAGAAGAATGACCGGTGATATTCTGCGGACGGGGTGAGAACTTGCTGAAATCAGAAAGGATCACTGTCCCGGCAGGATCTTTGATGTTCATTGTTTTGAAATCTTTGACTTCATCTCCGGAAAACACTTCCTGCTGTCCGGCGTTCTTCTTGGTATTGGCTCCTATAAAAGAACCTTTTTTGAACGGTTTGATGGAGCAGAAATAGATATTTCCGAAGAAAGTACGGGAACCGAGAGAACCCAGATAGAAATGAGCATTCGGACCCGGATCTTTGACTTTTCCTTTGGAGGGATAGTCGGCAACGATGTTATTATTGAGAATGACCTGCACACGTTCTTCCCCGCGGATGATCCTCAAATCATAGTCACGCATTTCCAGAATACGGGCATCAATGGATTTATACCAGTTGGTCGTTCCCGGAAAAGCAACCAGCAGATAGCCGTCTTTACGAACCCAGACTGCATATCCTTTGTCATAGTTCTGAGCCGTGATCAGAGGAAGCCAGCCGCCATGAGTCTTTTCAGCTCTTGCATTCTGAAGTTTCACGGAGAAACGGATATTGATCTCCATTCCATCCGGAAAATTCATTTTCGGAGTCATCGGGCGGGAGACAACACCGCCGTTATAAGAGAGAAAGAATCCTCGGTCATCTTCGCGCGCCCAGTCCACTTTGTCCGGTGTACGGATAAACAGATGTAATTTAGTCGCATCAAGATCTTTGACCACTCTGTTGCCTGTTCCATCCTTGCATTGCCAGTCCAGAGCCTGAACTGAAAGCAGAGAAAAAAAGCACAATAATCCTGCAATATTTCTTTTCATCATTTTTTTCCTTGATTTTTTTTACTTGATTTCCGCAATCGTGGCATAAATTCCGCCGCAGCCGTCATCCGGCGGATTCCGGTAGTAAACGATCATGTACTGATCATTACCAAGCGGTGCGATCCAGGGATAACCGCAATCTGCTCTCCCGCAATCATCACGGATCACGATTTCTTCCGCTTCAGCAATATCTGTCATTTCCGGATTACAAATTCTTGCCCGGACTCCGAACGGCTCCATGCGGTAACCGTATGCCAACAGAATTCTGCCGTCATCCATCCGGGCGGTCGTTGCCGGTTCGCCATGAATACCCAAATCCACAGGCGTTGTCCAGGTACGTCCGCCGTCTGTCGATTCACACAGCCACAAGTTTGCACGTTTCACACCGGTGCTGTCCGGATATTCCACACCGTCAGGACCTCTGTGTGTGCGTATCAGCAAAACCAGTTTGCCGCTGGCTGTAAGTGTGATACAGGGTTCTTCAAAAATCGCTTCGCCGTAATCCGGTGCCGGAGTGGCAAGATATTGCCAGGTCTCGCCGTCATCGCGACTTTCGTACAACACAACAGAGGACATATATTTCGGACGGTAATGCAATGCCTGTCCGGGATAGAGCAAACGTCCATCCGGCAAACGGATGATATTCGCACGGTTATGCATCCGGAGCGGACGTCCGGGATGAACATCCGGATAACCGGGGATGGGATCCGGAATGAACGGTCCTTCCCATTCTTTTCCGCCATCTTTACTGCGTAATGCAAAAGAGCCAAGCACTGTTGCCAGATTGGAACCTCCATATGCGGAGAAAATATATTCATCCTGACCGCTTTCCCGCAACAGTTTTATAACATGATCCGGCAGATTTCCCCACTGGAAACTGTTGACAAAAAGCATTTTACCATCAAACATCACCCCGCCGTCCTGTGCGGCTCCGAGATCGGGCGCAAAGAGCAAACGCGGTTTTTCCCAAGTCTTGCCGTTGTCATGGGAACGCATACACATCAATTTGGAATTACGGTCCAGATGAACACACCATGACGGAGTAACACCGGGAAGACCGGAATACCGCGGGGCACGGCGGAACACAACAAAGATTTCACCGTTACCCAGATTTGCCACACCGGGAAAGGAACTGTAAAACTCCGGATCCCGATAAATCAAACCTTCAGAAATTTTCTGAAACATGTTAAAATCCTTTCTTTCTGCAGAAACTTCTCTTTCTGCGGAGAAAACTTAAATCAGTATTGGTTCAATTTTATAATTTCAGCTGCAATTTTTTCTCTTGCAGCATGATAATCTGCAAATGTCCAGCCATTGGGCAGGTTGAATGAACCACTGCAATAACGTTTCCCGTTTTCTTCCCAAACTTTTTCAAAGGAAGAAGTCAGGAACGGAGATTTCCTTTTGAAATTATCCCCGAAATCAAAACTCTTCTTCAGATCGGAAAGCAATTTTTCAGCAGAGGCTGTATTGATTCCACGTTTCTTTGCTTTGGCAATACTGTTTTCCAGAGTGCAGATATAACGCAAATCATCAACGCCCTCACGGAGTGATTCATAATCCAGTGAAAATCCGCCTTTATGGATCTTGTTTTCCGGGAAATTGTAACACCAATCTGTAGTATTATAATCCAAATCGGTGTAAGGTGAACCGGACACAGAGTGATATTCCCACATTGAATGTGCGATTGTTTTATCGCCGATCGTACGGAAAAACCAACCGTAGGAAAAACGTTTCATAGCAGTCTGAGCAAAAACGACCGCATTGTCTGAGTTGTAAGCCCATACCTCTTTTCCGCGCTTTTCTGCTTCATCCTGAATTTTATCCCAGGAATCGACATACCACAGATTTCTGGTATTATAACGGAGACAGAATACATCAACAAGCGGAGAGATCACATCCACTTCTTTCTGATATGGACGGGCTGTTTTATACCACAAATGGGAATGAAAAAGTCTGCCGTTACATTTTTTGATCATGCGCGCTTCCCAAAGTGCACGGGGATATTTGAATGCCATTTCGCTCAAAGTCTCATCCATGCCATAGAACAACAGCTCAGGCCAGTTGTCTCTTTTGGCTGTTGCAATCACGGCATTGATCACACGGCAGAAATCTTCCTCGCCATTCTTTTTGTTGTAAGTTTCCTTCACAAGATTGCGTGTATTCAAAACCAGAAGTTTGATTCCGTTTTCTTTAATGACTTTGATCAATCTTTTGACTTCGGGTCTATCTGTATCCGGCTGGAGTCTGCCGGAAGCATCACGCTTGTAGTTGGCAAGTGTTTCCAACATTTCATAGAAACACAGCGAGTTCAAGCCATGATCTGCCATTTCACGGATAATATCTTCTTTGTTAAATCTGCCTTCGACTACATCATCACAAAACCACAAGAGAGTGCGATTTTTACCGATCGGATCCAATTTGAACGGACGGACTTCCAACTCAACAGGAACGATCTCTTTTCCTTTGGAAGAAGTCAACACAAAGTTATCACGATAAATCCCGGCTTTCATGTTTTCCGGAACTTTGACAGTGATCCAGAATTGTTTGGTTCTCCCTTTTTTCAGCTCGGCAATATTAGTACGTTCCAAACACTGCGGAGCTACAACAAATTCAGAATTTTTAGAATAATTCGTTGTCCGTTTCGGCATGGAAAGTGCTGTTGCAATATCAACTTTGATTCCGGCTTTCTTGAATTTTTCACCACCGGTGAATGTGATTTTTCCCAGATTTTCCAAACCGTGAACCCCCAATGTAACAGGTTCAAATTCGCCTTTAGCTGCTTTCAGTTTCAAAGTGAATTTTCCCGGATCAACTACCGGAGCAACCTGTTCAAAACAGAGATCCATCCAATCCTGCGGGAAAAGAACATACCCGCGTTTTCTGGATCGTTCTGAAATATTTTTTGTTTGGGTCGGACCGACAAAAATACGTTCCTTGAGATAACCGGTTCTAAGGAACTCTTGAATTTGCTCCTGATTTCTTTCTGCACAGTTGCTATTGGTACGCTGTACACTGACAGATTTATATGCAGGCACATCCGGTTTACGGGGATTATTGGAAGGAATGAATTTCACATACCCGAGAAACATGTGACTGCCGGGGAAAAAAGAAATTTTTCCGGCATCCATTTCAACATTCCGGGCAATCAACACTTCTGTATTGGGGTGAATTCTATTCCCCGCACGACCGACACGAACCCGGTAACGAGTCTGTTCATTGGGAACAGCAACAACCAAATCGGTGAAAACACCAGAAATACGAAGTCCTAAATAGACATCATATTTCCCTTTCAGCCCGGGATCACAAGAGAAAATATCCAGAGAATCCGGATCCATGGGAGCAAATAAGGCTCCTGATCCATGCGGGAAGAATTTGCATTGACGCCATGTCCACCCATAAAGCGAGGCATATCCGTCTGTGATACGGGGTTTTGGGGAAAACTTATTGAAATCGGAAAGGATCACAGTCCCTGCCGGATCTTTGAGTTTCAATACACTAAGATCCTTGATCTCTTCAGCAGGATAAACAGTTTTCTTTACAACCGCTTTTTGATTGGGTTTCAGGAAAGAACCTTTTTTGAACGGCTTGATGGAACAATGATAAATATTACCATAAAAATTGCGTGAGCCGCCCAATGATCCCAAATGGAAATAATCATTTTTCCCCGGGGCTTTGAGTTTTCCTTTGGAGGCATAATCAGCAAGAATTTTTCCATTGAGCACAACTTGTGCCCGATCTTCGCCACGGATTATGCTCAAATCATAATCACGCATATCCTGAATCCCGGCGGGAATGATCTTATACCAATTCGATGCCCCCGGAAAACAAACCAGAAGATCTCCTTTTTTACGAACCCAAACTGAATAGCCGCGATCATAATTATGTGCCGTAATCAATGGCAGCCAATCATCTTTTGTTTTGGAAGAGTCAACAGAAAAACGGATCTTTATGATCATTCCATCCGGAAAATGAAAACGAGAATCCATCTGTCGGGAAACAATCCCTCCGTTATAAGAGAGGAAAAAGCCCCGGTCATCTTCCCGCGCCCAGTCAACCTTATCCGGAGTGCGAATGTAGAGACTCACTCCGTTATCTGAATCTTTAAGAATTTGGGTGCCTGTGCCATCTTTGCACTTCCACTCCAAAGCAGATGCAGAAAGCATGGAAAAAAGGCACAATAATCCTATGGCAGTCGTTTTCATCATTCTTTACCTTTTCGATTTCTTATGTATGCAAATTACTGGAAGTAAGTGTCATTTTTCCCAGAGGTTGCATTCGGATTTTTGTATAAACTCGCCGGCATAGTAAACGGATTATGAGATTCGACGTGTCCATCAATAAACATATAGGAAGCCATCTTGTTATGACGGGGGACGATATTATCCGCTCTCAGCTGATTCTGCCACTTGGAATCCGGTTCAATCCCAACTGCCATTGAATCTGCAACCATGAAACGGGTGGAGGCAACTTTGATACGGTGAATCGGAAGCGGCTCCACGGTCTGATGGAAAATATAATAAGAATTGAGACCATAATTCCAACCATAAGTCAAGTCATATCCGCGTTCCTGGAGGAAATAATTATAATCGGCTTTGGAATTTGCAATAGCTCTGTCATGTGCAGAAAAAACAGGGCAATGTGTCAGGAATGTATTGACTTTCGGCGGTTTTGCCTGATCCTTGGGCACTTCCATATATTCAGCCAAAGCACCCTTCCAGTCCTTTGTTCCAGAATAAAGAACAGATTTATTGATCGTATGCGGATTCATCAAATGACCTTTATAATCTTCCGCATAACGGTTCCAGTGAAGAGCGATCTGTTTCAATTTATTGAGACACTGAGTAGCGTATGCACGCTGACGGGCAGCGTTGAGAGCAGGGAGCAACATTCCTGCGAGAATTGCGATAATGGCAATCACCACGAGGAGCTCTATAAGAGTAAAATTTTCCTTACGGGTTGCGTGTTTCTGAGAGAATTGCAAGAGTTTCATGTTTTCTTCCTTTCGTAAATTTTGTTTCTGTTTTTGTTGAAATGCAAAAGTTTTTGTTGGATCGAACGAAAAAATGTTGGTTGCTTTTTCTCCTTTAAGTTAGATTGTTTTATGTTGAATTACAAATCGTTCAAAAACTGATCCATCATGATCCTGATCCCGCCGTTTTCACGGGATTCGATCCCTGCCAGCACGACCCGGTTCATAAAGAGAGTTTCCTGCCATGTGACAGGTCTTGTGCCCTGCTCAGCCATGGCTGTGAACTCTTTCATCATTTCCGCGATACTCAGGAAATAAGATTCCAGAGTCGGGTCGGTATAAGGTACTTCCAATGCCTGTTCAGGAGCATTGAAACGGAATTTCAGTCCCATCGGCAGAGCCATGCCTTCATAAACTTCCAGCACGACCTGCAAACCGTCCCCATACGTGAGCGTGACAATATCACGTTTATCTGTACCGGAGTTCTGCACGCTGACAACATCCCGTCCGCAGATAGCAAACAGCGCATCCAGCAGATGCGGAGCGTAACGGATCCAGATACACGGACTGACCCCATGTACCATCAAAGGTTTCTTTTCTGCGACCGTTTGAGCGGCAGCTTTCACCAGCGGAGCATACCGGAAACTGGATGCAGTCATCAGCGGATAATCTGCGGGAATCTCACGACTCCAGATTTTCAGTTCCTCTTTGGTTGCACAAAGCAGTTTATCCATATAGACAGGCTTGCCTGTTTTGAAGATCGGACGAGCCATTTCAAAGTGATTCCAGATATCATCGCGGGCAAAAATGATCCCGTCAGTTTCTGCAACCAGCTGTTCAAGAGAATCCGCGATAGTGGGGATCCGGGAAATGGCAGAGACTTGTTCAGAAAGCGCACGATCCTGTGTCCAGATATGAGACACTCTTGCCGTGGAGATGAACTCTTGATTGCGGTGATGCTGTTTCAGATACTGCCGGATGATGGGAAAATCACATTTTTCCAGAGTCTCCGGATCAAAGCCATTGAAAACAGCTGTAAATGAATAAGGATGACCGTTACCCGGATTCATTCCAACCATTCCGAAATTAAGCATGGAAACAACTCCTTATTTGTATTTGGTAAATCCACCGTCGATCACGAGATTGTGTCCGGTGATATAAGCAGCAGCATCTGAAGCGAGGAATACGATCGCACCTTTGAGATCGAATCCGGCTCTGCCCATACGTTTGAGCATGGTCAGATTGGAATAATCCCGGATGAAATGTTCCGGCTGAGTCCGTTCAAATCCACCGGGAGAAACGGCATTGACCCGGATCCCGTAAGGACCGAGATATGCGGCACTGTCTGTGGTAAGCCCGATCATACCGGCTTTTGCAGCAGAATAGGCGATCGGATTGGGGGTCATATCATCACCGTAAATGGTACGATCCCGACCGACCAATCCAGCCATGGATGCAATATTGATCACACTGCCGGTACGGAGCGGCATCATCAGACGGGCATATTCGCGCAACATCAAAAAAGTTCCTGTCAGATTCGGACCGATAAAATCGTTCCAGCCCTGCAAGGATTCTTTTTCCAGCAATCCGCATGCTGATTTGGAGTGTCCACCAGCATTGTTGACCAGAATATCCAATCGACCGAACTGTTCTTTAATATTCTGAAAGAGAGTCATGACAGAATTTTCATCATTCAATTCCAATTCAAACGGAACGAAATCGAATCCTGTCTGTTCTTTCAATGCGGCAGCTCCATCCTGAGCACGACTGAGATCACGGGCAGTGACAAGCACTGTTGCCCCGGCTTCCGCCAGACCGACAGCCATTTCAGCTCCGAAATTCCGGCACCCCCCAGTCACCAGTGCGACTTTACCCTGCAAAGACAGCAATGAACGCAGAGAAGAATCTGTTCTGTTATCATTTTCCATATAATTTTTACTCCATTCGTTTATAACTATAGAATAATATATCAATGAACAAGTGTTTTTCAAGAGTAATTCCATAGAATTTATTGAGAAAATCAAGTTTTTTGCTCATAATAAAGAGTATTTTCTTAAAAATTCTATATAATTTATCTATTTTCAGACATATTTTTGATCATTTCTGCAGAATTACAGGATTCTATGGAAAAAGCAGCCTTACTAATGGTAAGAAAAAAAGTCTGAAAAGGGGCTGTGTCTGCAAAATAATTGTTTCAGAGATTGCAATTTCCGGGAAAGACAGTATATTACAAACAAAAAAAATTATACGGAGATATTATATGGCGATAAGAATGGGGAAAAATAAAAAAAATACCTCCATGGAAATTGCATATCAGGGAATTCTGCAGAAGATCATGCATGAACAGTTTGAACCCGGTATGCCGTTGCGTGAAGATCATCTGGCAACTGAATTGGGTGTCAGTTCAACCCCGATCCGGGAAGCATTCCGGCGGTTGGAATACGAAGGATGGCTTCAGAGCAGTCCCTTCCGGGGTGTTTTTCTCCGGAAATTTACAAGGGAGGATATTTGCGAACTCTATTATCTGCGCGGTGCATTGGAAAGTGCCGCCGCTGCCGCCGCCGCAAAAAACGCAACTCCGGAAGATCTCGAAAAAATACATCAGAGTCTGGAGTCTGAACAGGAATATATCCGGACTTATTCCCAACAGGGAAATGAAACGATCAAACCGAATATCGAACAGGATCTGATCTTTCACGCAGCCATCACCGATGCAGCTCATAATCGTCTCCTGAGTGATCGTCTTTATATGTTGAAAGCACAGACCTCGTATGCGTTTCTGAACTGGCGGACAACCGACACGTTCTCGATCAAAGATTCCCAACGGGTTCTGGAAGAACACTGGATGATCTATCTGACCATTCAGCGGCATTGGGATGATCTGGCGAAATCGCTGATGGAAAAACACATTTCTTTCGCCCGCGAAAACCATTTGAAATATCTCGAAACTTATCAGATCCCGGAATAAAAAAACAACAGCAGACTCTCTATAAGCCAGCTGTTGTTTCCGGTCCTTCCAATATCACTCTCTGTCCGGCAGAGAACAATGATTGAGTATAAGATTTCCCCTGAAGTCAGGCGATGATCACGGCTGAAAGCGGCGGCAGTTCCACAACTTCTTTTCCATCCTCTTTTGTCACTGTGACCTCTTGGGCATACGGCAGGAAATTCGTTGCAAACTGAGCAACTTTTCCATCCGGTGAACGCCATGCGGAAGTAAAGAAAGAATCATATTCGATCATACCGGAATTCTTAGTTGCAATCGACCATTTTCCTCCACTCACTCCGACAAACGGTTTGATCATTCTGCCGCGACTCAGAAATTCAGGATATTTTTTCCGGACTTCATTGAGGTTGCGTACCAATTCAATGACATTTTTTTCATCCGGATGATCCGTTTCATCCCACGGAGTCGTCCAACCCCATGCAACGTGTCCGCCATCGCGCAATACCAGAGAAAGCAGATCGCCGGCATTGAAAGAATAAGCAATACGCCACAAAAGATTATGCGGGGAATCCATAAATTTCAGATGATAATTCAAGCCGCACTGGTTCCCCATGAAGTTGTTGATATATTCATGAAAAAGAAACGCATACAACGGCACAGCATGGGAATTGCGGATATTCCAATGAAAACGCAGATCATTGAATCGCAAAACATGCAGATAAGGTTCCGCCGCCGCAGCCTCGCATCCCAGAACAAGATCGGGAAACTCCCGGCTCAACTCATCCAGAAATTGACGCATGTTCTCCACCTGCCATACGCCGGGAACGGGCGG
>JAGCNI010000033.1 GCA_017646015.1 Lentisphaeria bacterium | reverse complement strand
CCTTACTGAATACGCATTTATGCTGACAGTGTGTGTGTTGTTTTCTGTGATGTTTTTTATTCTGCTGGCAGCTTTCACCGGCTATGGCTCAAGATTGATTGGTTTGGTCTCCTGGGAACCGAGTCCACCGAGTCGATCCCAGATGGAAAATATAATGAAGGGAAACCTGTAAAGGTAAGGAGTAATAAACATGATCAGAAGAAAAAGAAAATCCGGACAGGCGATTGTTGAATACATTATCATTATTGTGATCGTGGCTGTGGCTGCGTTGACTGTGATGGGATTCTTCAGTGACCGAATCCGCACTATTATTGCCGGCGCGGCTTCTTCATTCGGTGATAATAATGCTTCTCAGGAAGTTGATAATAAATCTGTCGATATTCTCAAAAACATGGAAAAAGACGGGATCTGATCCCATTCTTTTCTATCCGATTTGAGCAGACAGAACAGCAACACCGGAGAATATCCGGGGAGGTCATTCATGCCTCAAAAATATCTGAAGCGTTCCGTAAGAAAAAGGATACGCGGTGCAGCCATGGTTGAAGCACTGCTATCCTTTTTTGTGATTTTTCTGGTGTTATTCGGGATGCTTCAGGTTTTTTATTTTTTTGCCGGACAATATTTTGCAGATTATGCTGCGATCCGTGGAGCCAGATCCCTGACGGTTGGATTCCGGGATTATCTGGTGGAACGGGAAATGCGTGTCAATGCGATCGGCGGTTCCGGATTGCTTGTGGAACCGGCTCTTTCTTCTTTTTCAGTATCTTCCGAATTGGCTTCTGAATATTCCTCCGGACAATTCAGTGTTGAGAAAACATTGATCCAGCGTTATATGGTCGGTGCCCGCTGGATCGAATATGAGTATTGGTTCGGGCGTTCCAGTGATTCAGAAAAACGGGTCAATACGCGCTTGAACAGTTCTTTTACGCATGGAAACAATATGATTCACGGGAAGACAGAATTTTCTGATTATGCTTTCCCGGATACTTATACGAAGCGTCTTTTTTTCGGTGACGGCATTTCTTTGAAAGGGGATGCCCAGTTGCGGGATCATGCCCGTACCTATCTGATGGATTGAACCACGATGAAACTTTATTCTTATTTACAGAAACGCCGCAGAAGCCGGGGACAGGTTTTGATCCTTGCGGTCGTTGCGGTCGTGATTCTGGCGGTCGCCGTGGTGGTTCTCTTTGATTTACAACGGATCATCCGTGGAAAAGTCCGTGTTATGAGCGGGATCGATGCTGCCGCATTGACCGGAGCCACATGGCAGAAACATTCTCTGAACCTGATCGGCGAACTGAATATGGTGAAAGCCTGTGACGTTCTGATCAGTGATGCTGTTTACGGAATTGGCAGACAGCCCGGAGATTTTATGAAAGTCAATGTTCAGAAGGGCGATGATCCGGCGGTGGTTCAGGCAGCGTTGGATCAAGCCAGGAAAGAGTTGGAACAACTGAAATCTGCTGCTGATATGCTGACGGAAATGCAGGTGCGTATCGCCTTTGTCGGTCCTATGATCGGTTTTGCCGCAGCCCAACAGGCGGCAATGAATAACGGGTTACCTGTCAATTACAATTGCAGTCAGTATATGCTGGATCTCTATAAAGCGGTCATGGATGATGATCTTTACGGGAATCCTCAGATTGCTCCGCAAGTGTATTACGGCTATGCGTGGCGGATGCCGTATGCAGGAATGATCCGGAATATCATCGGCGGGATCGATGAACAGACCGCCGGAGGGGTTGCTGTCGGAACCAGTGTTGAACATATCGGTATGCCCCGTTTATATACGGATCCGCCGACAAAACCGAATTTCGTGGCATATCTTCAGTTGAAAGTGATCTTTGAGGCGATCGCTGCCAATGACTGGTGTCTGCTTCAAGCATTGCTGGAGGCGGATTATGCCGGAAAATGGTGGGGCAATATAAAAATTGATGAAAATAAAAAATTCCTGGGCGGTTCAGAGATCCTGCCGATCCATGTGGAATATATGACCGGACAGGAAGTGTTTGATTTTGCCGATAATGCCGGGTATCTGGATGATGCGATCCGGCGGAAAGAAAATCGTCCGGAACAGGTTTTCAAGTTGAATCAGTTTTATGACCGGAGTGATCCAGTGTATGATTCCGGGAATATCAACTGGTCTGATCCGGATATGAAATTCAATCCGTTGCCACAGATCACATGGGCTGTTTTTTCTGATCGCTGGCGATCCTATCAGAATGCCGGTATTTCCAAAGAAGAGTGGGAACGTTATCTGCGGAGTCAGTTCCGTCCGGGAGCAGATTATTACTCCGGCGCATTGTCTTATTTTTCCGTGCAGGTGCCGAATTATAATACATTGTCCCGTAAATTCAATATTTCCAGTCGTTTTTCCACGTCTTTTGAGAAAAGTTCCGGATCCGAAGCATACCGGAGTATGCGGAAAAATGTACGCTCTGCAAAAGTCTCGCAGGAGAATATGGGATCGGCGTCCATCCGTTTCAATGCCACAGCCAAACCTTTCGGCAATCTTGTGGCTGAAAATGGGACGGTACATTTCCCGTTTGCGGCACAAATGGTCCTGCCGGTTTTTGATAAAGTCGCATTGATCCCTGTTGCATTGGAACGCAGTTACGGGGTATCCATGGAGGATCGGGCGTGGATCATTTATCTGACAAAGTTTTTGCCTGCTCTCGGACAGGTCGATGAGATCGATGCCACAGAGTATATCATGCGGAAAGATCATTTTACATTGGTCAAGAATGCCGGATACATTGATTTGATCAAAAAATTGACCGATCCCCGCTGGCGTCAGGTCGGTATTGACTGGCTGAATGCAGAAGCAACCGGGTATGATGAATTTGACGAAGCCGGAAACTTTATCCGCCATGTCACTACCAGCATCAACCGCGATCACTGTCTTGACTGGTGTTCCGGCGGAGGAGGGTACAGAACCGGTCCCGGTGAACTTCATTGATTCCGGTGCTTGTAAATATTCATATCGGCTGTATATTACCTGATTGCAAATTCAGAAAGCATAAAGTTCAGATACGGAGGTTTATTTTATGGCTCCCATGAAAAAAATAACAGTTTCAACTTTGAGAAAAATGAAACTGGAGGGACAGAAGATTGTCATGCTGACAGCGTATGATGCCCCGACTGCCGCTTTGGCTTCTCAATGCGGTATTGATTTATTGCTGGTCGGCGACTCCCTCGGCATGGCTGTTTTGGGGTATGACAGCACTTTACCGGTTACAATGGAAGATTGTCTGCATCATTGCAAAGCTGTGCGCCGCGGAGCTCCGGATGCTTTTATCGTGGGCGATATGCCTTTTATGTCCTGTCATACCAGCGAACGTGATGCTCTCTTGAATGCAGCCCGTTTTATTCAGGAAGCCAAATGTGATGCGGTCAAGATCGAAGGTGATATCGCGCTTGCTCCGACAGTGGAACGGATGGTTCATGCCGGAATTCCTGTTATGGGGCATGTCGGACTTCTGCCGCAGCATATCAAAACTGCCGGAGGATACCGGATCGCAGGAAAGACAGAAGATACTGCCGCCCGTGTGATCGCCGATGCGAAAGCGATGGAAGAAGCCGGTGCTTTTGCTGTTGTTTTGGAATGTGTACCGGCTGAATTGGGGAAACGTGTCACGGAAGAACTTTCCATCCCGACAATCGGGATCGGGGCTGGGGCGGATTGTTCCGGTCAGGTACAGGTCGTTCATGATATTCTTGGTCTTTTTGAAGGATTCAAACCGAAACACGCCAAACGTTATGCCGATCTCGCCGCTGAGATGCGCAAGGTTTTTACCGCTTACTCTGATGAAGTGCGGAACGGGACTTTTCCGACAGATGAACATTCTTTCTGAGTGTTTCGATCAGCATAAAAAAAACTCCGGTCACTGTTGCAACAGAACCCGGAGTTTTTTTATGTGTACTTTTCTGATCGATCTTTTTATGCAAGGACTTCCTTGATTGCTGTGATCACATCATCCTGATCTTTTTCTGTCATATCAGGGAACAGCGGGATGGAACAGATACGGTCAGAATTCCATTCTGTATTGGGGAACATACCCGGCTTGAATCCGAGTGTTTCCCGGTAATATTTCTGCAGATGCGTGCAACGGAAATGCAAGCCAGTACCGATATTTTTCTTTTTCAGTTCCGCCATGAATTCATCCCTTGTGATTTTGCCGGAACAGACTCTCACGATAAAGAGATGCCATGAATGTTTATGCGGATAAGGAGGATCACTCAAGGGAAGGATCTCATTGATTTCTGCCAGTTTTTCCCGGTAACGCATTGCCAGGACTCTGCGTTTTTCATTCAATATATCGACTTTTGCCAACTGTCCCAGTCCGAGAACCGCCTGCATATCCGGCAGATTGAATTTATATCCGGGTTCGATCACTTGCGCCTGCGGAGCCCGTCCTTGAGTCTGGCGGTCATAGGCATCGACACCGAGACCGTGAAATTTCAAGCTGCGGATTTTTGCGGCAAGTTCCGGATCATCCGAGGCAAACATTCCGCCTTCTCCGGTTGTGATATTTTTGATTGGATGAAAAGAGAACATTGAGGTTCCGGAACATCCGATTTTCTGTCCTTTATATTCTGTTCCGAGTGCGTGAGCCGCATCTTCCACAAGAAATATATTGTGTTTCTTTGCGATTGCCCGGATCGGATCCAAATCCAGCGGTGCTCCTGCGAAATGAACCGGAACGATCATTTTTGTCCGTTCCGTAATGGCACCTTCAATGGCTTCCGGTTCGAGCATGAGCGTGTTTTTATTGACATCCGCAAAGACAACTTTTGCTCCGAAGAGCTGTGCTGTATTCGGAAGAGAGACCCATGTCATAGAAGGAGTGATGATCTCATCCCCGGGACCGATCTCCAATGCCCGGAAAAGGGTGTGCATCACGGCTGTTTCCGAAGTCATAGCAACGGCTTCCGGTGCGCCTGTATAACGTTTGAAATCATCTTCCAACTTTGCACATTTCGGTCCGGTCGTGATCCATCCGGAACGCAACACTTCAGCTACCGCCTGTATGTCTTCTTCCGTGATGGAGGGTTTGGAAAAAGGGAGAAAATCTGTTCTCATGATTCATGTCTCCTTATAAAAAATCAATCAGGATCTTCCGCATTTTTTCAACGAATATATCCCTGTGAAAATGTTGTGCCTGGCTGGTGATATCTGCCGGATTCAGATGCAGACTTTCAAATTCTTCAATGGCATTACACAAAGATTCCAGTGTAGGTTCTTCAAAGAAAATTCCGGTTTTCCGGTTGACAACTGTTTCCAGTGCTCCGCCGATTCCCAGAGCGATCACCGGAGTGGCAAGGCTGTGTGCTTCCAAAGGAACGATCCCAAAATCTTCGATTCCCGGGAAAATCAATGCTCTGGCTTCCGCATACAGTTTCCGCAGAGCCGGGCGTCCGACTCTGCCGGTAAAAAGAATATCCGGATTTCCATCTGCCTGTTTTTGTAATGTTTCAAGCAGGGGACCATCACCGGCAATAATCAGTTTTTTCTTCATTTTCAGACACGCCTGCAAAGCCAGATCGGGGCGTTTGTAGGAGATTAGCTGTCCTGTGAAAAGATAATAATCTTTCCGTGAGTCACCTTCTTCCGGCACGAAATAATCGGTATCAACAGGCGGATGCACCACAATGGAATCTCTGCCGTAGATCCTTTTGATCCGGTCTGCAATGAAACTGCTGTTTGCGATGAACTTATCGACAGAATCCGCGGATCGCAAATCATATTTCCGCAATGGATATTTGAAGAGTTTCATTGCCGCTTTTCCGGCGATTCCGGTTGCCTTATAATAGTCATCAAACATATCCCAGAGATAGCGCATGGGACTGTGGCAGTAACAGATATGAACGGCATCTGCCGGTTTCCGGATCCCTTTGATCGGACCGGACTCACTGCTCAGGATCAAATCATATCCGTTCAGATCCAGTTGTTTCAGAGCTGCCGGCATCAGCGGCAGATATTTCTGACAATGCTGTTTTGCTTTGGGAAGACGTCCGATAAAGGTTTCTGTGATTTTATGGGAATTGAACGGTTCTTTCACTTTTTCCGGATTCCAGGCATGAGTATAAATATCCGCCTCCGGAAAAAGTTTACAGAATTCGGCGAATACATTTTCGCCGCCGCGCATATTTGTCAGCCAGTAATGAAGTAATGCTGTTTTCATTGTGCACCTCTGCCGACCAGAACTTCTTTGATCGTTTTCAGAAAGATGTAATAATCCAGCCAGATCGACCAGTTGTTGATGTAATACATGTCCAGCATGATCCGTCGTTCATAAGTGGTTTCACTTCTGCCGGAGACCTGCCACAGACCCGTGATCCCCGGTTTGACTCTGGAGAATGTTGAGTAATATTTTCCATAGTAGGCGACTTCTTTCTGGACAATGGGGCGCGGTCCGATCACAGCCATTTCACCCCGCAGCACATTGAGGAATTGTGGCAGTTCATCCAGGGATGTTTTCCGCAGGAATTTGCCGAGCGGAGTGATACGGGGATCGTTTTCCAGTTTGAATTTTTCACGCCATTCTTTTTCCATTTCCGGATTTTCCGCCAGCATTTTTTCCAGTTTTTTATCTGCATCCGCATACATGGTCCGGAATTTCCAGACTTCGATTTGACTGCCATTGATCCCAAGCCGTTTTGCTTTATAGAAAATCGGCCCTTTACTGCTGCATTTCACCATCAGAGAAAGCAGAAGCCCCAGGGGGAAGAGACAGATGATTGCGACAGTAGCGATCAGAATCTCCGCCAATGTTTTGCTGAAACGGAAAAGAGGACGTTTCAAACGGTTTCCGATTTCAATCGAGCTGAGACCGCAGATGTCAACCGGATGTGTCCAGAGAATCGGGAATACCCGTTTATCCGGAATGATCAGAATATGCTGAAAATGCGTCAGCCAGTTGTCCAGATGTTTTCCTGCAACATCCAACGGCAGCGCAGTGATCAGATAATCGATCCCTTTTTCTCTGGCGATTTTCTGTGCATCTTCAAGTTTTCCCAGAATTTCAAGCGGATTTCCTTCATTATCTGTTTGTTTCGCTTCATCATCCAGAAAACCGCAGAAACGGAATCCGAAAAATTTATCCCGTTTCAGTTCTTTTTTCAACAATGCTCCGGTCACGCCCGCTCCCGCAATCAGAACCGGGATCTCACCCCAGTGCATGGAACGGAGAAAAGATCGTGTCCATGCCCGGAAAATCGGCAGCAGCAGGATCGTGACCCCCATTGCCAGGAGTAAGCCGAAACGGGTATAGTATCCGCTCATACGGATCAGTGCCAGATAAGCAAAGAGCAGCAGATAGCCGCCGATCACAGAGAGTGTCAGACGTTTGAATTCTTCTACGATCGTGCATCCTGCCCCCGGGTAAAAGAGACTGCCGCAATAGAGACGGCAGAATATATTTGTGAGGAATACGGTCAGCGGCATGGGCCAGATATCCAGCAGAATGGTCGGCGGATATTCAGCACCGCAGAATTTGTAAATCAGCAAAACAACTGCCAATACAGAATAGAGAACCAGAAAATCGGTCGCAATCAGAAAGATCACACGCAATGTACCATGAGTCATAATTTTCATTTTTTCACTCTCCAGATATTATAAGTGGCTTTTCCGACATTCATTTCTGTGATTTTTTCCATGTTCGGAGCCGGTTTATAGTATTCAGTCTGTTTTTCGATCACATAATCTGCTTCTTCCGGGAAAATAGTCCATCTGCCTCCTGCATTCCAGGTGAGCGAGGTGATTCTGCCGTAATCAAAGAAAAGAGATTGTTTTTCTTCATTGAATCGGATAAAATAAAGAACCGGTCTTCTGTTGGAGACATAGTGGTTCGGATCGATTTTCGGAGCGGCGAACTTCGGACCTTTATAATCATTCCGGATGAACTCTGCCATTTTCAAAGATTCCTGCTCATACTTACGCTGTTTGGGTTTGCTGGCTTTCAAAATCGGAGCATAGAGGTCGATCAGCATGCCGATACACAACGCAGATACACCCAGTATAGCCACGGTACGCAACAATTTCGGCGGCAGATATCTGTTCTGATACGTTGTCAGAAAATCCCACAGACATTGGAGCCCGTACACCGCAAAAGGAATTTCCAGAATTGCCGCCGGGAGCAGATAGCGGTGTGATACAAAGAGGTATTTATCAAAAATAAGAACCTGACCGATAATCAGAACCGTATGGGAAAAAGATAAAATCACAAGGATGGAATCCGCCCTTGTCCACTCTTTTTTCCAGATTTTGAAAATGATTCCGATCACAGCCAGAATCAAGAGTGCCGGGAAATATCCTTTCAGGATTGAAACAATGAAATCCGGGTCAGTGTATTCCAACTGATAAAACGGCAGTACAATCAGCAGAATCAATCCCAGTACATACATCGCTCCGATGAAAAGGAAGAAAATATAACCGTATTTCAAATCAATGATCTTTCTGGTGATGATCGCTGCGATCAGACATAGAACCAGAACGATCAATGCAATGATACAGGTATCGGTCAGTCCGGGCAGACGATGCATGATTTTTTCAAAGATAATGGAAAAACGCACTTCCGGAACTGCCATGCCCGCCAGTTTTTCGTTGGTGATAATGGAAGGTATTGTGAGACATGCTGCGATCACAGAAGAAGCAAAAGATCTGTACGGAATCCGGGAGATCTTCAGTTCCATCACCATTCCCCAGAAGAAGAGTATGCCCATATACAGAATCATATCTCCGCGGGTGATGATGCCGCCGCCGATGGAAACAGCCAGCCAAATATACCCCCCCCATTTTTCACGATCCTGATAAATCCGGATCAGACTGTAAGACGCCAACATCAAGAGAAAAAGTTTATGAGAATCGCGCAGTCCCCATGTTGTAAGTCTGTGCAGCTGAGAACAAATCAGATAGAATAAAACCGAATATTCTGCAATTTTACGGCTGAAGATCCGTTTTGTCATGGAATAGAGAGGAAAGATCGCCAGCATCATAAAGAGCATACTGGAAAGTTTACATGCAGTGAATCCATCCAAGCCGGAGAGTTTTGCGATGATCCCGGCAGTAAATGTATGGAGAAATCCTGTACGGGGATGAAATGCATATAAATAATTACCTTTTGCAAATGCTTCAGCCATCGGTGCATAACGAACCATGACATCCCGATCCGGAATCACATCCGTTATCAGCATCGGCATATTCAAGGCACATAACAACAGACAGCACCAGAGCAACAGATTTTTCCGCCACCAGGGTTGCGGTGTTATTGTTGTCATATTCTGCATTTCATCCATACTGTTTCATTCTCCATAGAATGTTTTTGCTGAATCAGGGAACAATTCTGTATTGATGAACTGTTCCCTGATTTATATTTTGAGTGTGAGATTTTTATTTTTCCACAAATTCTCTGTGCAATGCGATCTGAGCATTCTTGAAGTCATCGCGTGAGACAATGAACTGTATATTGACCTGTCTCATGACCTGATCCAGAGCCAGTACATTGATATTGGCTTCATAGAGAGCTTTGGATGCCCGGGCAAGGAATCCGGGAATTTTCATATTGCTTCCGATCACAGAAACAATTGCCACATTGCGTGTTGTGACTTCTGCGAGGGGAAACTGTTTTTTGATTTCATCACAGCAGCGATCCAGATTTTTGGATTTCTGCGGGATATAGTGAGTGATCGTATTGGCATTGGTGTTTTTGGCAATGTAACTGATTCCGTTCTGAGCCAGATAACGGGTCAATTTGTAATCATAACCGATTTCACCGACCATTTCCGGATCATGAACTTCCACAGCGATGAGATCACTGCGTCCGCAAATCATTTCCACACGGGGTACCGGGGAAACATATTCACGGCTGATCAGGGTCCCGGGATGTTCCGGATCAAAAGCATTTTTGATCCGGATCGGAATATTCCGCAGTTCCATATCTTTTGCCGCTTTGGAATGGATCGCTTCCATATCCATGTCAGAAAGCTGGTCAGCAATATCAAAGTTTGTATTACCGATGATCTGAACATTATCGACACCCATCAGTTTCGGGTCTCCGGTGGAGAGGTGGAATTCTTTATGGATGATTCCTTCGCGTGCATTTGTGAGCACAGCCAGACGGCTGAACGTGATTTCACTGTAACCCCGGTCAAAGCGGCGCATGATCCCTTCATCATATTTGACATAGCCGGTCACGATCGGCATTTCATTGGCATAATCAACATCTTTGAATGCGTTGAGGATTGCTTCATCCAGAGTGAAGACATCGGTTGACATCCATCCGGAGAGGTCAATGAAACGGGCATTGATGCCATTTGCTTTCAGGATCATTGCGGAGTTGAATGCACTGTGTGCTTCCCCGATCGCCGCCAGAAATTCACGGGTGGAGGGCAGATAATCCGCCGGTTTGGAGTGTCCCGCCTGACGCAGGTACATGATGTATTTCAAACATTCTGCGATTTCATCCAGTCTGCCGTTGACAAACTTGTCAGCTTCTGCCACATTCAAGCCGATCTCTTCAAAAGAACGGTTGTATTCCAGCATTTTCTGACGGACTTTTTCCAGTGCTGCGCCCCAGTCTTTACTGTCTTTCAGAATATGACCATATACACCCGGTTCGCCGGTTTTTTTATCTTCCAACAGGAAATTTGTGATTCCGGAATAAGCGGAAACCACAAAAACACGGTTGTACAAATCACTGCCTTTACGATTCCCGACGATCACGTTTTTCATGACTTCGCCGAAGCGGCTCATAGATGTGCCGCCGATTTTTTCAATGGTATGCTGTCCCATTTTTCAAATATCCTCAATTCTGATAAGTTTTACTGTATCTCTGAGCTCTGAGAGCTGATTGATCTGTTCGATTGCCGCTTTGACATTCTTTTCAAGTGTCTGATGGGTGATGACCAGGAGAGAGACGTTATGTTTGGACTGACCTTCACGCTGCACAAGACTGGAGATGCTGATATCGTTGTTGCCGAGGATCGAGGTGATCTTCGCAAGAACGCCGGGGACATCCATGACCTGAAGACGGAGATAATAACGGGATTTGACATCATCCATTTTGATCAGATTTTTATACTGAACCCCTTCACGGAAAGAGGAAATACGGCGTGTTGTTTTGCCGGTGATGTTCAACCCGACATCCACGATATCACCCACGACTGCACTGGCTGTGGCATTGCGTCCGGCTCCGCGTCCGTAGAAAAGTGTATCGCCGACATAATCCCCAGTGACCATGACACCGTTGAAGACTTCATCGATCATGGCAAGCTGTGTACGTTTCGGGATCATGGTGGGATGGACACGGATTTCGATATCGCCGTTTTCCTGTTTGAGGATAGCCAACAGTTTGACTTTGTATCCGAGTTCACCAGCGAATTTGATATCGGTGAGAGTTACATCCCGGATCCCCTGCACATAGACAGGATCCATACCGAACCATTTACCGTATGCAAGAGCTGCAAGGATCGTTGCTTTATGAGCGGTATCATATCCATCAATATCCAGAGAGGGATTGGCTTCTGCATATCCCAGCTGCTGAGCATCTTTCAGAACCGGAGCAAAATCAATTTCCTCCCGTTCCATACGGGTCAGAATATAGTTGCATGTGCCGTTGAGAATCCCGTAAATGCGTTCGATGCGGTTGCCGACAAAGCCTTCACGCAATCCTTTGATGATCGGGATCCCGCCGCCGACACTGGCTTCGTAATAGAGGTCTGCATTGTTCTTTTCTGCAGCGGCAAAGAGTTCTTCGCCGTGTTCAGCGAGGAGAGCTTTATTTGCGGTGACAACTGATTTACCTTCGTTGAGAGCCTGCAGAATGAATTTTTTTGCAACTGTGGTTCCGCCGATCAGTTCAACGACCACATCAACACGGTGGATCAGTTCAGAAGCGTCGGTAGTGAGCAGATCTTTGCTGATCGTGATGCCGCGATCTGTTTCAATGTCCAGGTCTGCAATCCCGGTAAGAACAGGTTTTGTTCCGGTCCGTTTTGCAATAACGTCTGCATTTTTCAATAAACAATCAGCCACACCGGCACCCACAGTGCCAAATCCGAGAATTCCAACTTTGTATTCTTTCATGAGTACTTCTCCTTTTCCTCCGTTTTCTGGAATCTGTAATTTTAAAATAAAATTTTATCATGTAATATACACTCATTTTCTGATTTTTAAAGGACCTTATCGTAAAGATTTTACTCTTTTATGAAAAAAAAGAGCTTTTTTACGCTTTTATATTGCTTTTTTATTTCTACAATGTTATATTAAACCTCAAAAACAGGTTGATATTTTAAAAATTTAATCTTTATTGCAAGGAGAAAAAATCATGTTCCGCAAAACTATTTTTACTTTGGCAGCATTGCTGACCGCAACCGTTGTTTATGCTCAAAAACCGGTTGTTACCGCCATTTCTGATATCGAAGATGATCCCGGTAACGGCTTGGAAATGTGCCGCAGTCTTTTCAATGAATATTATCTTTCTGAATTGACAACTCATGCAAAAGTCAATACGGTCGATACCGCTTCCGTTCAGAAAGCTATTGCAAAATTGAATATCCAGCGCGGTCTCAAACTTTCTGCAAAACAGATCGATGCTCTTTGCAAGGAGCTGAAAGCAGATGCCCTTTGTCTGGTTCAGATGAAACGGAATGCCAAAGGTAAGATCGGTGTCTCTGTGAAAATGGTTTCTGCTGAAGGAAATGTGCTCGGAGAGTCCTCCGCGGATATGGAAGGAATCGGAGATACAGACGCAGCAAGTACGCGCCTCGCATTGGAAAGTGCCCGTGTTCTCCGCAAACTCAATGGCGTTGATGAATCAAAGGTCGTTGCACCACAAAAACAAACAAAATAAGGAGTGTCGTCTATGAAAAAACTGTTCGCTTTTGTCGCATGCTTTTTCGCATTTTGTCTCGTGGCTGATGAAGATATCGATTTGAAAATCAATGGTGATTTTAAAGGATCCAAGTTGAACGCTGCACAGCCGGTTTACTGGGTCAAAAATTATGCCAATAATCCGAAGATCGGAGCCTCCCGGATCATTGCAACCAATGAACCGGATGAGTTCGCTCTGGAAGTGAAAACAACTGCTGTCGCAACTCCGTTTTACAGCCTGCCTCACAGAGCGAAAGGTGGAGACAGAGTCAAGATCAGTATCGATGCCAAAGGTTCCGGACAGATCATGTTCAAGTGTTATGTATACGATGCCAATCAGAAATATGTCGGTATCCTTTACGGAAAGCCGATCAAGCTGACAAGCAGTCTCTTTTTCTCCGAGTACAAAGAGGTGATCACCCTGCATGAATTCCCCGGAAAAAATCCGATCGGAAATGTCCGTATCGTTTTTGCCGCATTGAAAGACACAAATGTTGTTTTCAAGGATGTGGAAGCTGAATTGTTCCCTAAACGCTGAATCATTCCGGTTTGAAATCATAAAAACTGTATGTCATCCGGCATACAGTTTTTTTATGCTCTTATTACAAAAATAAAAACGGCAGGATTTCCTTTGCTTTTCGCAGGAAGAACTGCCGTTTTTCTGTTTTGTTTGAGCTTCTGATTATTTCAGATTCAAACGTCCGCCAGCCAGAAGGATCCGGATGTCTTCATCCGAAAGATTGCTGTTCAATGCAATCTCTTTTCCGGCAGCTTTGGCAATGATCGGGAATTGACGTTTTTCCAATTTTGCGGGGAGATCTTCAATGATGATCTCTGTTCCTTCTGTCAGAAGTTCGTAATCTTCTTTATTGACAAATGTGAAAGGAACGATACCGAAATTAATGAGGTTTGCAGCATGGATACGTTCGATCGCGTAAGCAATTACCGCTTTGACACCGAGGTACATGGGGCAGATCGCTGCATGTTCACGGGAAGACCCCTGTCCATAGCTGTCGCGACCGACGATGATTCCATGGCGTCCTGCATCGCGGACTGCAGCAGCACGCTGAGCGAAAGTGGGTTTACCATCTTCATTGAAACGTTCAAAAACGACTTTTGCATATTCCGGAATATTACTGCGATGTTTGAGGTGTACTCCGGCGGGCATGATATCATCTGTACTGGTTTTGTCACCTGTACGGATCACAACTGTACCCTGGATGTTGGCGGGCATAGCCTGATTGATCGGCGGGCTGCCGATGGTTTTCTTACGGATGATTTCAATATTTTTACCACAGCAGGGCGGTTGGATCAGCATGGAGTCATCAATGAGGAATTTGTCTGCATCTTTGACTTGCGGATAGGCAAAATCCAGTTCAGCGGGAACCGTGATTTTTCCGGTAAGGGCGGCAGCGGCAGCCACTTCCGGGCTGACAAGATATGCCATATCACCTTTTGTTCCGGTTCTGCCGGGGAAGTTACGGTTGAAAGTACGCAGAGTGACTGTATCATTTGCCGGACTCTGCCCCTGTCCGATACACGGACCGCATCCGCTTTCAAGAATACGTGCACCTGCGGCAATGATATCTGCCAGTGCTCCGTTGCGAGCCAGCATTTCCAACACCTGACGGCTTCCGGGAGCAATGGAAAGAGTTACATCATCATGGACTTTGCGTCCTTTCAGCATGGCGGCAACAATCATCAGATCGCGGAATGAACTGTTGGTGCAGGATCCGATGATGACCTGTCCGACCGGAGTTCCGGCGAGTTCAGCAATGGATTTGATATTGTCCGGGCTGGAGGGACATGCCGCCAGCGGCTGCAGAGAGGAAAGATCGATTTCAATATCTTTATCATATTCCGGATTTTCAGCTTTCAGTTCCTGCCAGACTTCGCCGCGTCCCTGTTTTTCCAGAAATTCGCGGGTCATTTCATCCGAGGGGAACACGGAACAGGTCACACCCAGTTCAGCACCCATATTCGTGATGGTTGCCCGCTGCGGAACGGTCAGTTCTTTGACACCGTCTCCATAATATTCAACCATGCAGCCGACATTTCCTTTGGTGGTCAGACGGCGCAGCATTTCCAGAATCACATCTTTTGCAGAGACCCAGTCACCGAGTTTGCCTGTGAGTTTGACCCCGATGATCTTGGGATAAGCCAAACGGAAAGGCTGTCCAGCCATGGCAAGAGCCACATCCAGACCTCCGGCTCCGATCGCCATCATACCGATCCCCCCGTTGGTGGGTGTATGAGAGTCAGATCCAAGCAGAGTTTTGCCGGGAGCACCGAAACGTTCGAGGTGGACCTGATGGCAGATCCCGTTTCCGGGACGGGAGAAGACAACGCCTTTGGCTGCCGCAACACTCTGGAGATAAAGATGATCATTGCGGTTTTCCGGTCCGTTCTGCATCATATTGTGATCGACATAGGAAACAGAGAGTTCTGTTTTGACCCGGTCAATATTCATGGCCTCCAGTTCCAGATAAGCCATTGTTCCAGTGGCATCCTGCGTCAGAGTTTGATCTATTCTGATGGAAATCGGTTCGCCCGGAACAGGATTTCCTGCTACGATATGTTTTTCAAGAATTTTTTGAATGACAGTATTTTTTGCCATTGTTACAGCTCCATTTTTTTCGGTAATGAACAATAAAAAAACGGGGCGTTCCTGCACAAGGATGCCCCGTCTGACTTAACCAGCCTAAACGAAATTAATCGAGGGGCTTGGTTTTCGGAAGACCGCTGATCACTTTCTGACCGGGTTTCCAACGACCTTCATTGGTCAGGATGTTGATGCGTTCAAATTTTTTCAGAACGTTTCTTTTTTTCCGGATTTTTCCGGTTGCTTTCAAGCTGGGATGTCTGGACATTTTCAATCTCCAATGTTGTTATGTTTATACTTAAATCGTTTATTTCCTATTTCAAGAAAGTAAAATATACAACCATTCTTTAAAAATGCAAGTGCAGAAATCAAGAAAAAGTTTTTTAATAGGATCTTTTTTGAAAAAATAATGGATTTTTCATGTGTTGATGCGAAAAACCTTTCCGGCGGAACGCTGTCAAAGCATTTTCCGGAAAGGTTTTTTCCCGAACCGTTATCAGCGGTTCATGCTTTCAAAGCTCAATAGTTCTGTGCTTCGATTTCGAAGAATGCCTGCGGATGTTTGCAGGTCGGGCAGATTTCAGGAGCTTTTT
>JAGCNI010000032.1 GCA_017646015.1 Lentisphaeria bacterium | reverse complement strand
GTTGCAAAACCTTGAACAAGGTTCGCAACAGCCGTTTTGTTATAAGAGGCAATTTCAAACAGTTGTTTCCGGGGTCAGCATCCGGGATACTTATCCCACCAGTTTGAAGTCACATGGCCATCGGGCGTGTTTTCGACCAACAAATGCACATCATCTGCGGACTGCTCGGTTTCCTCGCTGTCGTGATCGTGATCTCGCAAATCATCCGGCTCAGAATCAAACAGATCCAGCTCAATCTGCAGAAACTCATGGAGGAAATCCAACACAAACTGATGATGAAACAGAATCAGTTCATGCGGAAACCGGTCGGTTCTCCCAAAACCATGATGCAGATCCTCGAAAAAGAACAGGCCGCAGGAATCCGCCAGGCTATTGAAGCATGTGACGCCTATACTCCTTATTACAGATGGAGTTTCATGCTCGATAAACAGGTCAACACCATGAAAATGGCTTTTCACTACCAGCTCAAAGAATACGATAAAGTCGATGAACTGCTCAAACGCTGTCTCCTTTTTGATGCACAATCCATCAGCATGAAAATCGCACGTATGTATATGCTCAAAGAAGAAGGGATCGATAAATATTTCAAAAAGAAATGCCGTTCGCTCAAAGATCCCGCATGTGTCCTGCCCTATTCTCTCTACGCATGGATCCTGGTCAAACAGGAACGGTATGAAGATGCCCTGAAACTCCTCGTTGACGCCAAAAAGAAAACGGATAATGAAGTCATTATGAAAAACTGGGAAGCTCTCGCAAATAATAAATACAAGAGCTTCAGCAATGCCGGGATCGGCGAAATGTGGTATGCTCTCGGTCTCGAAGAAATGAAAATGCCCAAACAGCAGCAGGCATACAGATACCGCTGAAACGCATTTGTAAAAATCTGAAAAGAATCAGGGTTTATCTGCCGGAACACAATTCGTGTCCCGGCATTTTTTATCTTATATCACATCAACCACGTTCAATAACGGAACGGTACCATTTGCCGGTTTGGACAAGTTCATTCCGGATCGCCGCCATGGGGATCATCACACTGGAAAGGATGCGTTCTGGATGGCGCGGAGCCATCACTCCGGAATCCAGATAATCAAAGAATCCCCGCAGTGTGACAAAGTCTGCGCCATTATGACCGCCCCCGTTCAGATTGGGTGCAGGAATCGTTGAAGAAAGTCCGCAGGCGGGTTTCAAGGTAACACCATCCCCATGGATTTCTGCGAGCAATTCGCCTTTTGTCCCGAAAAAATGAAATTTTCTTTCATAACCATTTCCGCAGCTTGTCAACGCCTGCGAAAAGAGAACGCCATTATGTAATTCGCCCGCCATAAATGCTGTATCATCGGTCGCAGGCGGTTCGCCATGACGACGCCACATCACATTTTTGGTTTTGCCCCAGACTGTTTCCGCATAAGAACCGCAGAGATACTGAAGCAGATCGGTGTCATGGGTCAATTTGGCAGTAATGAAGTTGCCGCGTTTCCCGGAAAACTTGTTGATCAGAAAATTTCTGGCAAAATCCTGTCCGACATCACAGGCAGAACGGATCATAACAAGATCTCCGATGATCTTTTGATCCAGCAATTCTTTCAGTTTCAGCGAAACAGGGAAATTGGGCAGATTCAAACCGATTTGGAATTGACAGGGACGGTTGGTCACAAAACGGTAGAGTTCTTCCGCCTCTTCCAATGTCTGCACGATCGGTTTTTCACAATAAACTGCTTTCCCCGCTTCAATGGCAGCTTTCACGATCTCCACATGCATATCTTCATAAGTGGAAATGATCACACTGTCGATCTCCGGCATGGCAAGCAACTCACGGTAATCGGTCACATAGGGAATATCCGGACAACGGAATGAAAACAGCGGAGAGACCACGGGATTTTTCCGCAGATCACACACTGCCGCCGGACATCCATATTCCGGCAGATAATTAATCAGAGTTTCCGCCAGCTGCTGTCCGCGCTGACCGAATGCGATAAAACCAACTTTGTGATACGTCTGAGCCATGATGAAGCCCTCCTTTTTTTTATTGTAATTCAGTACAGTCTAAAAGAGCCTGTTCCATGATTTTCTGACAGAAAAGACATTCGGAACAGTTTTCTCGGCATTTTGATTTTATATTCCAATATTCACTGCTGATCCGGACGTTGTCCAGAATCTGACCACGGTAAAATATACCATGTCCGGGTTCAGTCAGATCAAAGAGATTCCCTGTGAACTTCCCGGAACAATATGCGTCCAGAACCAGTCGGGGATTGCTGTGAGTCCGGGTCGCCAGCTTGATCAATGGAACAATCTCTTCATAATGAAAAACATCTTCCGGACGGATCAGTGTGGAGTGAACAAGATATTCCATCCGATGAACGTGATCCGCATAAAAACGGCGACAGAAAACAGGATCCTGATCCATACAGCATTCCTCCCGGTGCAGTTCGCTCAAGTGTGCCACCAGATTATCATGAAACGTTTGAAAAGCACAATTCCGCAGACAGCCGCTGTTGGCAAGGAGACAAAGTTTTTTCCCGTTTTTTCTTCCCCATTCTGCCATTCTCCGGAGTGTTTCAAAATGATAATTGATATCCCGTTGAATACAGAATCCGTCGAAGCGTTCCGACGCATAGGTCAACGCTTCCAACGTCCCGAGTTTCATATTGACGGATGCCCGGATCTCCAATTGCGGAAAATGTTCTTTCAAAACGCCGGCAATAAACCAGGACCCTGTCGTAACAGAATCCAGCCCGCATGTTTCCAGAATCGTTCCGGTGATCTTCAAGACCCTCGCCTGAAGTTTTTTACTGATACACTCCGCCACCAGACAGTTTGCATTGAAAAGAAGATTCAGGCGGATCCCCATTCCGGAAGCGACTTCCAAATCCTCACGCAGAATTTCCCAAGCCTCCTTTTCATCCAGTCCCGATGCCTCAGCCGCCGGTGAACGTGCACCCGGTTCATTGCCGGGAGCAAAATACAACTCCGCCACCGAATCGGAATAATCCTGCAAAATCTCAGGGAAACGTTCCCCGGAAATATCATCCGGATATTGATAACCAACAGAAAATTTCATCTCAATCCAGTTTCCATTCTTTATGACGTTTGAACGGTTTTACAAATTTATGTGTCAGTTTTCCCTGTGCCTCCAGATGAGCATAACATGCCCGGATACAGCCGCGTGCTCCGCCAATCGCCGGATTATTCCGCGTGTGCATAATGTGCGGACAAGGTCCTCCGTTGCCGCGGGGAGAACCGTAATACTCCGGAGATTGATACTCATTCATATACGATTCCTCATCCATCCGGATCCGGGGATCCCAGAATGGATTGAACTCACGGACTCCTCCACTATATGCATTGGAACAACGTGCCAGATCAAGATCACAGTGTTCATGTTCGATTTCTCCGATCTTGAATTTTACACTCTTATCAGCCGGAATTGCTTTTCCGGGACACATCCGGGCGCATAATTTACAACGGTCGCAGAGGGTTCCCGGCAGAATCGGAGGATCATTTTCCAATTCTGCTTCGGTAATAATGAAAACAGCACGAACCATCGGACCGAACTCAGGAGTCAAAATCATTTTACTCCATCCGATTTCTCCGAGATTGGAAACAACTGCCGCCACACGGAAACTGATCGTAATATCCGGACACGGCAGATCCGGCGCAACAGGACGGCTCCGGAACGGTTTTTCCTGTCTGCCGGAATTCGGATAATCAGTATAACCGTTATAACTGAACGCATCCCAGTTCGGCAGCGGTACTGCTTCGTATCCATGATCTTCGATAAAACAAACGATCTGCCGGAGAACATGCGGCATATACCGCCAATTCATCCCGGAATAGCCCATGAATTCATAGGTGGAAAAGAATGTTCCCTCTTCGATCCCGCGCAAATATCCGCGTGGAATACGGAAACCAAGACCGATGATGGATTTTGCATCCGGAAAAATATAACGCGGATCCATCTGTTTCGGAGCCCCTTTCCAATTTTCCATAGAACCGATCCTGCAAATATCCGCCCCGCACGCCTTTGCAAATTTTTTGACATCTTCTGCTTTCAACATCTTTTTCTCCGTTTTTATGATTGATTTTTCGTTTTATCTGTGATATATTATAGCAGAAAGAAGAGTTTTTCCATGCCAGAATCAAACAATAAAATACCATTTTCGACCATCCGGCGAGAAATCCGGAAAATCATGCACAAACCGTTGAAGAAAAGTCACTCTTTTCCGGCAGTGGAGTTCATGCCTTGTGACCTGAAAATCTGGATCGGCTGCGATTCCGATTTCTTTCACCGTTCATTCTGCCACCACCGCATGATCCTGAAAATCATTCTCGCGGGAAAGGCTTCGACCAATATCGACGGGATCCGTTACAATCTGAAACCGGCAGATGCAGTACTCTATTTCCCCATGCAGACCCATTCAACAGAAACAATAGACTCAGGTGAATTTGAGTATCTGGCAATCAGTTTCATTGCCGGAATGGGACATTACGAGGCATTGAACACATTGAAAAACAGGGTCTTTTCCCCGGATCCGGAAAATTCTTTCCTCCTGGATCTCCTGAAAGCATGGAACAAAAATCAGAAAATGCATGCAGCATGTCTTCTGGCTGAATTGCTCTCACGTGCCGTTTCGGAAATTGACGGAGAAACAAGCGGCAACGGCGGGAAATTCGGTGATATGGCAGAATATATCAGAAAAAATTGCAGCGGAACTCTTTCCGTAAAAAAGATCGCTTCAGAATTTGATATTTCTCCTCAATCAGTCCGGAGGATCTTTCACAGAAACATCAGCGGGCTGACTCCCGGCGGATTGATCCGGCAGCAAAAAATGATCCTGGCGGAAGAATTATTACGCAGAACAAACCTCTCTCTGCAGGAAATCGCACAGCAATGCGGTTTTTCCACTCCATTTTCTTTTTCACGGGCTTTCCGGCGGCAGTATGGAATCCCTCCGTCACTTTACAGAAAAAACATATAACAAGCCTGCTTTCCATGCTCAAAATCAAAAAATATACGCCTTTCCGCAAAGTATTAAATTACTTTTCATTGAAAACTAATTTACACAGTGATATATTACATCAGCTTGAATGAAATCTGTAAATAAATCGAAAGAAATGAGGCTCTTTTTATGAAAGAACTGAAACAACTGAACCCGCTGATGAAACGCGGCAGAGAATTTCTCAACGTCAAATATCCAATCCTCTGCGGAGCTATGACATGGGTCTCCGAACCCAATCTGGTCGCAGCAGTTGCAAATGCAGGATGCTTCGGATGTCTTGCCGGGGGAAATGCTCCAACGGAGATCCTCCGCAAACAGATCCTTGAAACCCGCTCCCTCACAAATCATCCTTTCGGAATCAATCTGATCACGATCGCACCCTCGTATCAGGATCATCTCGCCATGCTTAAGGAAATGGATGCCCCGTACATCATCTTTGCCGGAAGTTTCCCGAAAGAAAAAGAGGTCATCACCGCCAAAGAAACCGGCGCAAAAGTGCTCTGCTTCGCATCCACGATCTCTATTGCTGAACGCATGATCAAATACGGCGCCGATGCCATTATTCTGGAAGGCAGCGAAGCCGGTGGACATATCGGTCATGTCTCTTCTGTTGTGCTGATGCAGCAGGTACTCTTCAAATTCGCCGACCAGATCCCCATGTTTGTTGCCGGCGGGATCGCAACCGGAAAAATGATCGCACATGCTCTCCTCATGGGTGCCAGCGGAGCTCAGCTCGGAACACGTTTCGTCATGACGGAAGAATGTAAGGTGCACGAAAACTTCAAAATGGCATTCCGCCATGCCAATGCCCGGGATGCTGTTTCCACTCCGCAATTCGATTCTCGTCTGCCGGTCGTTGCGGTCCGCGCACTCCGCAACAAAGGAACAGCTGAATTCGGAAAACTTCAGCTCAATCTTCTCAAACAATTGGAAGCCGGAACCATCTCCAGACAACATGCTCAGGATGAAGTCGAAAAATTCTGGATCGGTGCTTTGCGCCGCGCCGCAATCGAAGGCGATATCGATAACGGCTCTCTGATGGCAGGACAATCGGTAGGTCTCGTGGATAAAATCGTTCCCATCAAAGACTTAGTCGAAGAACTGCTTACAGATGCAGAAAATGAACTGGAACTGGTCAAATCAAAACTGGTTTGATCATCATTAAATACCACTTCCATAAAACAGGAGTTTATCATGCAAATCGGAATTATTGTTGAATCCTTCCGCGAACCTCTTTTCAAAGCTCTCGAATCCGCAGCAGCGGTCGGTGCAAAAGGTGTTCAGATGTATGCTGTATGCAAAGATCACAACCTGATCACAATGTCTGAAAAAGAACGCTCCGAACTCAAAGCTCATATCGACTCACTCGGCCTGAAAGTCGCTTCCATTTGCGGCGATCTGGGCGGACACGGTTTTCAGGATGCTGCCGGAAATCCCGAACGGGTCCGTCTCAGCAAACAGATCATTGACCTCTGCGTCTTCTTCGGCACAACAGTCATGACAACCCATATCGGTGTGGTTCCCACACGGGATGACTCCCCCATTTTCAAAACCATGGTCGAGGCAGCACGGGAAGTCGGGGAATATGCCGCTTCCAAAGGATGTACTCTCGCAATCGAAACAGGTCCGGAACCCATTTCCAGACTGGTCACTTTCATCAAAGCCGCAGGGGATAAAGGACTCGGGATCAACTTCGACCCCGCCAACCTCGCGATGGTTCTCAATGTCAATCCCGCTCTCGAAGTGCCCCTCGCCGGAAAATATATCGTCCATACTCATGCAAAAGACGGTTTGCACCTCCGCGATTTCAACCCCTCGGATGTCTATGGTACTCTCGATACATACGACCTCACCCCGCCCGAAGAACAGAACAAAGATCAATCCCCCGTCTTCAAAGAAGTTCCGCTGGGATCCGGACAGGTCATCTGGGATCAGTACCTTGCCGCACTCAAAGCTGTCGGATATGATGGCTTCCTGACCATCGAACGGGAAGTCGGAGAAGATCCCAAAGCTGATATTATCATGGCTGTGGATTTCCTCAAAGAACGTATCTGATTTTCCTCTCAAAAATAAAAATGCCGGAAAAGGATCGCTCGCTCTTTCCGGCTTTTTTTTATGCTCTGTTTTCTGAAAGAATAAAGTTCAATACACAAGCTTTTCTGCAATTTCCGGGAAATCTCCCTCTTCACAGAAAGTCATTTCAGGAAATTTCCGTTTCATGGCAGCAGCAAACAATCCCTGCCCGACAGGTCCCAGAGAACGGCCGCCCGGAGTGAACAGTTCCACATTACGCAATCCGCAGCTCGGCGATCTCGCCTTGAAAATAAACGCCGCGATCCCCGCACGTTCCAAAAGTTTCACTTCCACATTGATCCAGTCCAACAAAACATCTGTCTTGTCCTCTCCGGTCTCAATGACTTTTACACGGGTCCCTTTCGCTGAAGTTTCCAGCCGCATCGGCGGACGCGGCATTCCCAAACCACAATTATACTCAGGACATACCGGAATAAACTGCACTTTATCTTTCAGAAGATCATAGATCATGGGACAGGCTTTCGTACAGCCATTGTAACGGCAGTTGACACCCAACAGGCAGGCGCTGATACCGATTTTTATTTTCCGCTGCATGAAATCCCATCCCTCTGTTCAAATCAGTCTGTCCACTTACGCAGTTCGGTCCGGCGGATCTTTCCGCTGGTGGTCTTCGGCATCGCTTCAATAAAGTCGATCCGACGCGGATATTTATACGGTGCTGTATGATGTTTCACATACTCCTGGATCTCTTTCTTGAGTGCATCGGTTCCCTCGGTTCCTTTGGTCAGGACAATGAAAGCCTTGACAACCTGTCCGCGGATCTCATCAGGCACACCGACAACCGCACATTCAAGCACGTAGGGCAATTCCATCAGAACACTTTCCACTTCAAAGGGTCCGATACGGTATCCGGAAGATTTGATCAAGTCGTCACTTCTGCCGACATACCACAGATAGCCGTCTTCATCACGCCATGCAGTATCGCCTGTATGATACAAACCGTCATGCCAGCTTTCTGCTGTCTTTTCCGCATCCCGGAAATAGTCAATAAACAAACCGCAGACACCATATTTTTCAGAACGGATCGCAACTTCGCCGACTTCCCCGTTGGCAACAGGATTGCCGTCATGGTCCACCAGTTCGATCTGGTATTGCGGAGACGGTTTGCCCATGGAACCGGGACGCGGAGTCATACCGACAAGATTTCCGATCGTCAAAGTCGTTTCTGTCTGTCCGAAACCTTCCATGATATCAAGTCCGGTCGCTTTTTTGAAGATCGAGAAAACTTCCGGATTAAAAGCTT
>JAGCNI010000031.1 GCA_017646015.1 Lentisphaeria bacterium | reverse complement strand
CCTTTGCGAGAGCGGGAGTTGCTTTTTTATTGGCTGTTTCTTTTACCGGAGCAACTTTTTCAGCTTTTTGGGCGACAACTTTTTTCGGTTCTTCCGCTTTTTTCTTTACGGGAGCAGGCGGAGGAGTTTTTGCCGGAGCTTTTTCTTTGGCTTTGGGAGCAGAAACGGCCTTGACTGCTTTTGCAGTCTCATTTTTAGAGGTATTTTTTTTCGGTGCGGCAACTGTATTTTTTGCAGTTGTCTTTGCGGGTGCTGCAGCTTTTACAACTGTTTTTGCATTATTGTTTTTAGCTGCTGCGACCGGAGCTTTTTTGACCGGAGTTTCTTTTTTTGTTGATTCACTTTTTTTGACCGGGGCAGCTTTTTCTTCTGTTTTTGCAGTTTTCTTTTTTGTTGCTGCCGGAGTCGGTTTAGCGTTTGTTTCTTTTTTGACAATGGCAGCATTTTTATTCAAAACGCTTTTCTTTTCAGAAACTTTTTTCATCGGTACAGAAACCTCCGCTAATATTGTGAACTTTTGCTATTGACTTTTTCATGATTCAGTTATATTGTAGCATACAAACGGAATCGATCTATGCTGTCAGAGCCCGAACCGGGAGTTCTGAACATAATAGATTGTTTAAATATAATACAAAAATGGCAAAATGTCAAGAGGGTAAGCAGTTGTTTTACGAAAAAATTCTGAAAACATGGTTTAAAAAGCCGCATTTGGAAGGACGTTGTCTTACATCGGTGGATGAAAGCATTGTTCCTCTGCTGGTGCTTGCCCTGTATGAATCGACAAAGGAACGTCTTTTGCTGGAAGTTCCCGGTTTTGCCATGGGGGAAAAGATTTGTAATGAGATCCGTGTCTGGGGTAAAAATCTCGGTATCTCTCCGGTTGTTCTGCAGTTGGCGGATGGTGTTGCCAGTGGAAAGAAGATGAGTGAAGCGGAAATTCCCCGTGCTCAACTGCTTGACCGGATCCTGCATGATCCCCCGGAGATCCTGATTGTTTCTGCCGCGGCGGAATTGGCTCCTGCACCATCGCCGGATCAGATGGCAAAATCGGAATTGCTCCTGCGGACCGGAATGGAGATCGCTCCGGAAAAACTGACTGAATTGCTGGTTGAGATGGATTATGATGATGAGCCGGAAGTGATCCAGAAAGGGGAATTTTCCCGTCGGGGCGGTCTGATCGATGTATTTTCTCCGGCGTCGGAACAGCCTGCAAGAATTGAATTTTTCGGTGATGAGATCGAAAGTATCCGTCTTTTTTCTGTTCAGAACCAGTTATCCACGGGAAAAGTGGATGAATATAAATTGATTCTGCGTTCCGGGCTGGGGGATCTCATGGGAACACCCGGCGAGGATGATTCTTCTGATTTTACTGAATATATCCGGCGGTATTCCCCGAAAATCGTGACATTGTTTCCGGAGGAGTGCGAGGGGATCCTCAAACGGTTCTGTTCTTCTGCGGAAGTGGAACGGTGGCGTCAGATCCATACGGAAGATCCGTTATGGCAGAAATCCTATCTCCTGCTGGATGAGGTTGAGGGGGCAGCGTATTCGGGAAAAGAATCACGCATTTCGCCTATATTTCCCTCGGCACGTCATATTCTGGAAATGATTCCGGAGGGGACGGAAGAGAATTATTCAGATCTGGTCAGACAGATCAGTTCCGGTTTGATCCGTCAGCTTTCGGAAGAGGGCTATCATATTGCCATTGCGGGCAGGACCGAGGGGGATCTTTCTTCTCTGACGGAGTGGTTGAAGGAGGAATTGCTGTATGAGCTTCCCGGAGTGGAATGTATTGCGGCGGATATTCCCCGCGGGATTTTTTTCCCATCGAAGAAACTGGCGTTGTTTTCGGAATATGAACTCTATTCTTCTCCGCGTCGTCTGGCAACAGGCAAAAAGATCGTAGCGGACGAACCGGAAACGGAGAAGCCGTTTGATGTGATCCGTAATTCTCTGGATGAATCTCTCAGTGCCGATTTGGAAGAGGGGGATCATGCGGTCCACATCAATTATGGGATCTGTATTTATCATGGACTGAAGACTGTCGCCGAGAAAAACAGTGTTTATGAGGCGATGAAACTGGAATTTGATGATGATAAATTTGTGTATGTTCCTGTGTCGCAGGCTCATTGTGTATCCCGTTATATCGGCTCTCAGAAAAGTGGGGCAAAACTGAGTAAGATCGGTACGTCCCGTTGGAACAAAATCAAAACAGAAGCGGCGGAATCGGTTCGTAATCTGGCTTTTGATATGTTGCGGATGCATGCGATCCGCTGTAAAGCGGAGGGAACTTCATTCCCGCAGGATGATCTGGGGCAGCATCTGTTTGAAAAATCTTTCCCTTATACTGAAACTCAGGATCAGCTGCGTGCGATCGAAGAAATCAAAAAGGATATGGAGTCGAACCGTCCCATGGATCGTCTGCTTTGCGGGGATGTGGGATATGGTAAAACCGAAGTTGCCATGCGTGCTGTCTTCAAGTGTGTGATGTCCGGACGGCAGGCTGCTGTTCTTGTTCCGACAACTGTTCTTGCCCAGCAGCATTACTACAATTTTCTGGAACGTTTTGCGGAATATCCGGTGATCATAGAAACTTTGAGCCGTTTCAAAACCAAGGCGCAGCAATCGGAGATCATCCGGCGGATGAGAGCCGGGAAAGTGGATATCGTGATCGGAACTCATCGTCTGCTGCAGGATGATGTGGATTTTCAGGATCTCGGTTTGCTGGTCATTGATGAAGAACAGCGTTTCGGGGTCAAACACAAGGAAAAATTGAAAAATCTGCGGACAACAGTGGATGTGCTTACGATGACAGCGACTCCGATTCCGCGGACATTGTATTTTTCCATGTCCGGGATGCGGGATTTGAGTACGATCATGAGTGCACCTGTGCAGCGTTTGCCTGTGCAGACAGTTGTTTCGCAGTATGATGATAATCTTGTGGTTGCGGCGATTTCGAGAGAGTTGCAGCGTGGCGGACAGGTTTATTATCTTCATAACCGTGTGCAGACGATTGAAGAGACCGCCACCCACTTGCGACTGTTGTTTCCGGATGCCCGGATCGATGTGGGGCACGGTCAGATGGATGAACATGTGCTGGAAGAGGTGATGAGCCGTTTTATTGAGGGAAAAACCGATATTCTTGTCAGTACTACGATCATTGAGTCCGGGTTGGATATTCCCAATGCCAATACGATTCTGATCGAACGTGCGGATCGTTTTGGTCTGGCGGAATTGTATCAGCTTCGCGGACGTGTGGGCAGATGGCGGCGTCAGGCGTATGCGTATCTGCTGCTGCCGAAGAATCAGATCATGACGGGGGATGTGAAGAAACGGATCGCAGCGATGCGGAAATATACTCATCTCGGAGCGGGTTTCAAACTTGCTTTGCGGGATTTGGAGATCCGTGGAGCCGGGAATATTCTGGGAGTGGAACAGAGTGGTCACATCAATGCGATCGGTTTTACGCTGTATTGTGATTTGCTCAAGACTGTTACTTCGCAGTTGAAAGGGATCGACACCTCCTTGAAACGGGAATGTAATGTGTATCTTGATTTTGTGGCGTATGCGTTCAAAGCACCGGAGGGGAAAGCACCGGCTGCATTCCCGGAAAATTACATCAATACTCCCCGTTTGCGGCTGGATGCGTACCGGAGATTGGCACTGATCAATCAGTTGGAAGAATTGGAAAATTTCCGTGCTGAGCTGACAGACCGTTTCGGCAGATTGCCTGTGGAGGCGGAAAATCTTTTTCTCTGTGCAGCGATCCGTGTGATCGGTATGATCGGCAGAGTCAATTCGATCACTTGTTCAGCCGGACGGATCCTGATGGAACGCGGGCATGAGCTTGTCAAACATAACGGCAAGATCCCTGTCCTGCCGGATTTGGGAACTCCTGAATCGAAATTACGCATTCTCAAAGGGATGCTTGAAAAAATTTTTGTAAAAAAGCCAATTTAAATTTGTAATCCCGGAAAAATGGGCTATCTTATCAAGCACAAAATAAGAAAAATCCTGTTTGACAGTCATGACGGGGTTTTGAAAAACAATAAAACAAATGTAAAGCAATAATAATAAGGAGCTTGCAATAAAATGACTAAAAGAGATCTCGTTGTAAAAATTGCCGCTGATACAAATTTGATCCAGAGCGATGTCGCTGTTGTTGTTCAGAAAACACTTGACTATATTGCAGATGAACTGGTCGCTGGTAAGAATATTGAACTGCGCAACTTTGGTGTTTTTGAAATCAAAGTCCGTAAGAGCCGCAAAGGCCGCAACCCGAACAAACCGGAAATCGAAGTCGCTATTCCGGAACGTGTTGTTGTCAAATTCAGAGCTGGTAAAGAACTCCGGGAACGCATCTCCAAGCAGAATGCAAATTGAGCTATCCGGGAAAGAATAATTTTTCCGGACAACTGACTTGTTCAGTTCTGAAAATCGCGCCCTGTTGTTCTTTGCAACTGCGGGGCGCGTTTGCTTTTCCGCTGGAAGTGACTTGAATGCAAATAGTTGAATTTGCTGGAACTTAGAAAAAATTTTTATAGAAAGAAGTCAATACTTATGGCAAACAATTCCATGCCTCCTCCCGGTACCGGTGATATTTTCCCGGATGAAGCCGCCACATGGCTTTCTTTGGAAAATACCGCCCGGCGGATCTTTAATCTGTACGGATATGGTGAGATCCGTACCCCGATTTTTGAATTTACTGAAGTTTTCCAGCGCGGTCTTGGAAATGAAACAGAAGTCGTACAGAAAGAAATGTACACTTTTGAAGACCGTGGCGGTCGTTCTCTGACGCTGCGCCCTGAAGGTACAGCCGGTGTGATGCGTTCTCTTTCCGGAACCGATGCCATGAATGGTGTAGAACATCGTGTTTTCTATATCGGTCCCATGTTCCGCGGGGAACGTCCTTCTGCCGGACGCCGCCGTCAGTTCCACCAGATCGGTGTGGAAAATGTCGGCAGAGTGGCTCCTGCTCTGGATGCTGAATCCATCGCAATGCTCTGTCATTTTCTCAACGAAATCGGTGCCGGCGGATTCAAACTTCTTCTGAATACCCGTGGTATCCCCGCAGACCGTAAACCTGCGGAAGATGCTTTGCGTGAACATTTTGCACCGCGCGTGGATTCCATGTGCGAGGACTGCCGCAACCGTCTTGAACGGAATGTCTGGCGTATCCTGGACTGCAAATGCCCGGAATGTCAGAGTCATATCGCAGCCGCTCCGGATGCCGCTTCTCTCTTCGCTGCTCCCTCCAGAGAATATTTCGATCAAGTCTGTCAGATCCTGACCGATTGGAACATTGATTTTACAGTCGATCCCCGTCTGGTTCGCGGGCTTGACTACTACGTTCACACCGTGTTTGAATTGACTCACACCGGTCTTGGCGGACAGAATGCGATTGCCGGGGGCGGGCGTTATGAATTGAATCTGCCGGGTATGAACCGTCCCGTTTGCGGGGTCGGCTACGCTGCCGGTATGGAACGTCTGCTGATGGTACGTGATGCCATGAATGTTCCCAAAGTGGAACCGCCGCATCCGGATCTGTATCTTGTTTCTCTCGGCGGAAAAGCTCTGGAGAAAAACCGGAAACTGGCAGATGAACTCCGTCATAATGGTATTTCCGTCGCTTTGGAAGCGGAAGAAAAGAGTATGAAATCGCAGATGCGTTCCGCTGACCGTTTGAAATCCCGTTATGTTTTCATCCTGGGTGAATCCGAATTGGAATCCGGTGAGGCTGTTCTCAAGAAAATGGATGACGGTTCTCAGCAGACGATTGCCATCGATTCTCTGAAGGATATGATCGTGCGATGAGTAAAGTTTCCAACATCAATATTGAAAAGCAGTATCCCCTGCCGACTCCTCATGAGATCTTGGGGGAACTGCCGATTTCTCCGGCTGAGGAAAATACGATCTTCCGTTTCCGTAAAGAAGTGGAAGAGATTATTTTCCGCCGGGATAAAAGACTTCTTATCATTACAGGACCCTGTTCCATAGACAGTCTTCCGGCTGCACTGGAATATGCTTCTGCCATGAAGAAACTGCAGGAGAAAGTCTCTTCCAAAATCATGTTGGTGATGCGGGCTTATTTTGAAAAACCCCGTACAACTCTCGGTTGGAAAGGGATGATTTATGATCCGGATCTGAATTCTTCTTTCAATATTGAAAAAGGACTCCGTCTTGCGCGGAAACTCCTGTTGGAACTCGTACGGATGGAATTGCCGGCGGCAACTGAATTTCTGGATCCGATCATACCGCAGTATATTTCTGATTTGATTTCCTGGGCGGCGATCGGTGCCAGAACTGTGGAATCTCAGACACACCGTCAGTTGGCAAGCGGACTCTCTATGCCTGTCGGTTTCAAAAATGCCACAGACGGCTCGATCCATATTGCGATCGATGCGATCCGTACCGCACGTGCAAAACACTCTTTCCTCGGTGTGATCGGGGACGGTAGAACCGGGGTTTTCAGTACCCGTGGAAACTATTGCTGTCACGTTGTCCTCCGGGGAGGACAGCATTTGCCCAATTACGGCTCGGAAAACGTGGCGTATGCTGTCGAATTGATGCGGAAATTGAATCTCACGCCTTCGGTCATGATTGATTGCAGTCATGCCAATTCCATGCGTGATCCGCGGAAACAGCCGAAGATTCTGGATGATATCGTAGATCAGATCCGTGCCGGACAGCAATATATTTGCGGTGCGATGATCGAAAGTTACATAAAAACTGGACATCAGGATATCGTTTCCAATGGAAAAATGATGCCCGGCATTTCTTTGACTGATCCCTGTCTCGGATTGAAAGAAACGGAAGAGGCGATCCTGAACGTTTACGAAAATTTACCTTGAAACTGTTTACCGGAAGGCGTTTGATATGTTGAAAAAAGATAAAGGCATTGCTGATGCACAGCGGGAAAATTGCAAACGGACATTCTTTTTCCTGCCGACTTTGGACTTCTATGTTCTGCGGGAATTCATGATCCCGTTTTCTGTGCTGCTTTTTGCTTTCCTCCTCTTGTTCTTGATCGGTGATATCTTCAATGACCTCAGTGATTTTCTGGAGCACAAGGCTTCTTTTAAAATTATTGCCCGTTATTTTATCCTGAAAATGCCGGGGAATATCCGTTTCGTTCTTCCGATTTCTGTTTTGCTTGCGTGTATGTACACTCTCGCTAACTTCGGCAGAAACAAAGAGATCGCAGCCATGCGTTCTTCCGGATTGTCTCTGATCCGTTGCGGATGTGCTATCTATTGCGTCGGTTTTGTGGTCATGCTCGTCAATTTCTGGTTCAATGAACAGCTGGTTCCCTATACCGAACAGGAAGCAACTCTTCTGATCGAAAAACAGAAAAATCCCAATTATGAAGCTACCATGTACAATATGCTTCAATACCGCAGTGCAGATAAACAGCGGGATTGGCTTTTCCAGAATTTCGATAAGAGCGGCGTTCAGAAAGATGTGATCCTCAAAAAGTATTTTTACAATGATAAAAACGAGAAAATCCTGGAATGGGATATCCGGGCAACCGAAGCATATTTCAAACCCGGAACCGGATGGATTTTCAAAAATGTCACCAGAACTCCGTATCATAAAACATTGCGTCTGCCCGGAAATCCGGAAAAAATGCCGGAAATGCAGATCTCAGAAAAAGAGATCCCGGAACAGCCTAAAGATATTGTCAATGCGGTCAAACCTCCTGAAGAACTCTCTTCATGGGTTATTTACCGTATGCTCAATGACAACTCTTCCATGGTGCCGTCGCTCCGCGGAATGTATGAAACGATCCTCTATTACCGTCTTGCATTCCCGACGGTCTGTTTCCTCTGTGTGTTTCTCGGCTTGCCGCTTGCCGCAAAAAATGAACGTGGCGGAATCTTCCTTTCCATCATTACGGCAGTCGCTGTGATCGTGCTGTATCAGCTCTTTACAGAGATTTTTCTTGTCCTCGGAAAACAGGGGGTCGTTTCCCCGTTGATCGGTGGGCTTACTCCCACGATCATCTTCCTTTTGTATGGATGGTTCTTCGTAGTCCGCAAGTCCGGATGATCGTTTTTTCTGATTCGGAAAAATCAAAAAGACAGTCTGCATTTCAGTTTTGCAAGACTGTCTTTTTTTATAGGATCGTAATCTGTTTTTTTCAGGGGAAAACTGTGATTTTGGAGTTTATTCTTTCAGCATTTTTTCAGCCAGCGTGAGAGCATCTTTTCCTCCGCCGAGCATTCTTGCAATTTCGTTGGATCTTCCCTTGCTGTCCAGCTTGCGGATGTGTGTGAATGTGGTATTTCCGACTGTTTCCTTGCTGACATTGAAATGGGTCATTGCTCTGCTTGCGATTTGAGGCAGGTGAGAGATACAGAGAATCTGTTTATTGCCGGCAAGAGCCACGATTTCATCACCGACTTTTGAGGCTGTTTCTCCGCCGATATTGGCATCGATTTCGTCAAAAATCAGAATCGGGATCGCATCTGCTTCTGCAAGGATCGTTTTAACTGCCAGCATGACTCGGGAAAGTTCGCCTGAACTTGCCACATCACGCAGAGGCATGACCGGAACTCCGGGGTTGGCACTGAACATGAATTCGATTTTATCAGCCCCGTCCGGACCCGGTTCCGCTGCATCAAGGTGAACTTGAAAATCCGCTTTACGGAAAGAGAGTTTCTTGAGTTCTTCCGCTGTTTTTTCTGCAATCGCTGTTGCTGCTTTCTGCCGTTTTTCAGTCAGTACAGCACACTGTTTTTTCAGTTCATCCAGCAACACTTTTTCCTGCTTTCCGAATTCCTGACGATGCTGTTCCGCATTATCATAAGCATCGATTTTTGTACGGATCGACTGAAGATGAAGCAACACATCTTCCAGCGTTGGACCATACCGTCTTTTCAGCGTTTGCAGAGTCCGCAAACGTTCTTCCATCATCTGAAATTCACCCTCATCGATATCTACATCTGCAGCGTGGCTGCTGAGTTCAGAAGAGAGCGTGGCGATTTGATCTGCCGCCGTATCCAGCATTTGCAAAAAAGGCTCTGTTCCACCTGGATCAAACTTTTCCATATCCAGCAGTAAACGACGGATCGTGCCGATCCTGTCTGCAATGGAGTCATCACATTCGGAAAGAGCATTTGCAGCATTGAGTGCAAGTTCAATGATCGACTTGGAATGAGCTGCCAGAGCATGTCTTTCCTCCAGCATGAGATCTTCATCCGGTTGAGGATTTGCCTTTTCAATTTCTGCGGCATCTCTGCGGTAACGGGCTGTTTCTTCCGCAGACGGCATTGTTGCAGCAAACTCTTCCCGCGCAGTTTTCAGTTCCGAAAGTTGAGCCCAGACCGCCCGGTTTTTTTCCAGTTCCGGAGTCAGATTGGCAAAACGGTCCAGCATCTCCAGTTGATTGTGTACTTTCAACAAATGCTGATTCTCATTCGCCCCGTGTATATCGACCAGTAATTCACCGATTTTACGCAGAATTTGAAGCGTAACAGGGGATTCATTGATAAAATTTCTGCCCGATGCAGCTGTAATGGTCCGACGCACAAGAAGTGAACCGTTTTCTTCCATTGCGATCCCCGCTTCATCAAGAATTTCCGAGATCCTCTGCGCTGTAATGCCGCTGCATTGAAATTCTCCTGAAATCTCACAACGTTCCGCTCCGATACGGATCATGGAGCGATCCGCACGTTCTCCGAGAAGCAGGGAAACTCCCCCCATGATCACCGATTTTCCTGCTCCTGTTTCTCCGCTGATCACATTGAATCCTTCCCCGAATTCCATATCAGCTTTTTCAACCAGAGCCAGATTCTCAATATGCATCCATTTGAGCATGATTTTTCTTCCTGTCAGTTTTCAAAAATACATTGCGGAATGATGGTTTCCAACGCCTCTCGGGAGTTGCCGATCCATGCAGGAGAACAGAGCCTGAACGGAACTTTTGCCGCTTGATCCAAACAGTACGTTTCCGGCGAAATCACACAATCCAACAGATTCCTCCCCCTTCTGTCCGATGCATAAAAATCAAGATTCCGCAGACATGGCAGGATTCCCGCCAGATCCCAGAGCTTTGCGTAACTCATATATACCGCATCTTTTTCCAGTACAAGATCCAGCCCCGAACAAACACAGGAACCTGTGGAAATCACAGGATTCGTACCCGTAAATATGCCCGATTTTGTCATAGACTGAGATAGATTGCAGCAGGAGTGCTTCCCGAACGCCCTGGTCGGCGAATGGGCTGGCTGCAATACCTTCAGAATTTCAGCTCGATCCGGATAGGATTTGCCTGTAACTGCAAACCAGGTTGTCCCGGCTTCAGAAATCATCAGTTCGCCCCGTTCAGGCGCAAATACCGCACCCTCTTTGAGAAAACCGTTTTCCGCATACCCGATGGAAATCGCCCACAGAGATCGACGATTGATAAAATTGGCTGTCCCATCAATTGGATCTACGATCAAGCCTTTTCCATGATAGAGCTGTTCCATCAATTCTGTCCAGTCTCTGCGCTCGAATGTCTCTTCCCCGAGGATGTTTTCCGCCCCGAACGAGTTGTTCAGATATTCTTCGATTTCACGATCCGCATTGGATACAGGTGTACTGTCATCTTTGATCTCGATCAGCGGATCCGTTTTGATCCTGTGAGCGATCCTTGCACATTCCAGCAGAATTTCAAGAATTCGATCCTTATTCCAGTCTGTCAGCATCTCAGTTCATTCCCCGATGATTTTGATCAATACACGTTTCCGGCGACCACCATCAAATTCACCATAAAAAATCTCTTCCCAGGGACCGAAATCAAGCTCACCATTGGTCACAGCGATCACTACTTCACGTCCCATCACCTGACGTTTCATGTGGGCATCCGCATTATCTTCTCCGAGAAGATTGTGTCGATACTGATCAACCGGTTCGTGCGGTGCTACTTTATCCAACCAGTTTTCATAATCTTCATGCAGCCCCGGTTCATTGTCATTGATAAATACCGAAGCTGTAATATGCATGGCATTACAAAGAAGAAGACCTTCACGGATCCCGGATTGTTTCAGTGCCTCACGGACTTGCTGAGTGATGTTGATGAATCCACATTTCTGCGGTACGTTGAAAGTCAATTCCTGTCTGTAACTCTTCATGATATTTCCTCGTAAATTTTTGATATTTGATTGCTTGGAAGACAATTTAATGTGCAGAATCTAAAAGTCAAGTTCAAATTCCGCCGCAACTATGGAAAAATCCCGCTTTATCACAACTTCATTCACCATTCTGCAAAAACAAACTCGTTCCACCTCGCCGCAAACCCTGTTTTTCAAATGATCCTTCACACATCTCTTTTCGTTCTACTCTTCATTATCCTCACTTCTCCATACATACCAACTCGTTTTTTCTCACCTCCATAAATACTTTTGAGCGTGTTTTACATGAAAAATACCCTCAAAATCATAAAAATACAAAAAAATTCAAAAAAAATCAAAAAACGGCTTGACAAAACAGAAATGTGGTTTATATTAAGCACTGTTTTGCAGGTTAAATGCAAGATACCGTGCTCGGGTGGCGGAATGGCAGACGCGCTAGCTTGAGGTGCTAGTGGAGCGATCCGTGGGAGTTCGAGTCTCCCCTCGAGCACCATTTTTTTGCCGTGAAGACCTTGATGATGATTCTTCTTTCGGTAATTTGACAGCTCAATAATAAAGAAATTTGAGCGTATTTTTCAAAAAAATCTCTTTTTTTGCGAAAAACGATTTGAAAAGTCGATTTTTTGATATATATTACGACTTCGCACTGCGAATGGTGTAGCAATACGCAATTCAAAAGCGATTGCCCACGTGGCTCAGTTGGTAGAGCACGTCCTTGGTAAGGACGAGGTCACCGGTTCGATCCCGGTCGTGGGCTCCATTTTTTGAAACTTAAACGGTATTAAGTATAAACTAAAAAGAAGAATGCCATAGTCTTAATGTCATCAAAGGAGGACACGAAATGGCCAAGGAAAAATTTAACAGAGAAAAGCCGCACGTAAACGTCGGTACAATCGGTCACGTTGACCACGGTAAAACCACTCTTACCGCCGCTATTACCCATGTTCAGAACCTCAAAGGTCTTGCAGATTACATTCCGTATGACCAGGTTGCTAAAGCATCTGAATCTCAGGGTCGTCGTGACTCCACAAAGATTCTGACCATCGCAACTTCACACGTCGAATATCAGTCCGCAACCCGTCACTATGCACACGTCGACTGCCCCGGTCACGCTGACTATGTTAAAAACATGATCACCGGTGCTGCTCAGATGGACGGTGCAATCCTCGTCGTCAGCGCTGTTGACGGTGCTATGCCCCAGACACGTGAACACATCCTCCTCGCAAAACAGGTCGGTGTTCCCCGTATCGTTGTCTTCCTGAACAAAGTTGACCTCGTCGATGACGCTGAACTCCTCGACCTCGTCGAAATGGAAATCCGCGAACTCCTCTCCAAATATGACTTCGACGGCGACAACACCCCGATCGTCCGCGGTGCTGCTTATCCGGCTCTTCAGGCAACTGATCCGGCTGCTGCTGAATGTAACTGCATCCAGGATCTCATGGACGCTATTGATACTTGGATTCCTGAACCCCAGCGCGAAAACGACAAACCCTTCCTGATGCCGATCGAAGACGTCTTCTCCATCGAAGGTCGTGGTACTGTCGTTACCGGTCGTGTCGAACGCGGTGAAGTTCGCGTCGGTGATGTCTGCGAAATCATCGGTCTCAAAGACACCAACAAAACCACCATTACCGGTGTTGAAATGTTCCGTAAAGAACTCGAATGCGGTGTTGCCGGTGACAATATCGGCTGCCTCCTTCGCGGTACCAAGAAAGAAGAAGTCGAACGCGGACAGGTTCTCGCTAAACCGGGTTCCATCACCCCGCACACCAAATTCAAAGCTGAGATCTACGTTCTGAGCAAAGAAGAAGGTGGACGTCACAGCCCGTTCATGACCAACTACAGACCGCAGTTCTACTTCAGAACAACCGACGTTACCGGTATCATTACCCTCCCGGAAGATGTCCAGATGGTTATGCCTGGTGACAACGTTGCTATCAATGTCGAACTGATCGCTCCGATCGCTATGGAAAAGACCCAGCGCTTCGCTATCCGCGAAGGCGGTCGTACCGTTGCTTCCGGTCGTGTCAGCGAGATCGTTGAATAATCAGCTTTCTCAAGATTCAGGATGCTTCTGCTGAATTCCCGGCAGAAGCATCTTAATAACCCGCATAGCTTGAATAAGCATGCAAGGTGATTAAAATGCGTGAAATTATTATTTTGGAATGCACCGAGTGCAAACGCAGAAACTATACGAGCACCAAGGAAAAAAGAAATACTCCCGGTCGCCTCGAAATTAAAAAATTCTGCAAGTTCGATCGCAAGCACACGGTTCATAAAGAAACCAAGTAAGTTTTTACAGGATGTTCCGCTTTGACGGAACATACTCAGGTGTGTAGCTCAGTTGGTAGAGCAGCGGTCTCCAAAACCGCAGGTCGTGAGTTCGAGCCTCGCCGCACCTGCCAATTTTTTTATCCCGATAAGGGATCAATCAAACAATTCAAGACCCGGGAAAGGTTGCCGGAAATGAGCATAATAGACAAAATCAGAAGTTTTATCCTCTCCACAATGGATGAAATGTACAAATGCAGCTGGCCGACTCGTGATCAGCTTTTTGAATCTACCATTCTGGTCATCGTCGCTTTGATCCTTTCCACCGCATATCTCGCCGGTGTCGATCAAATCCTTTTTAATACAGTTCGATTTCTTACAACTTTCTGAAACGGACCAATGTCAGCTGTTTTATCTGTAGGATAATTTAATTAAATTCAGGAGCTTTGTATAAATCATGGATCACGTTGAAGGACAATGGTATATCCTTAATACTCTTACTCAATATGAAAAAAAGGTCCGTGAGGCCGTACAGCGTCAGATCGAACTGAAAGATCCTTCTGTCCCCGTTTATGAAGTCCAGTTCCCTGTCGAAAAAATCATGGAAGTGAAAAATGGCGTCCGTCACCAGATCGAACGCAAATATTTCCCCGGATATGTCTTCGTCAGAATGACTCTTTATAAAGAAGATGGAAAATTGAATGAAAATGTCTGGCATTTCATCAATGGTATCAAAGGCGTTTCCAAAATCGGCGGATCCATGACTCCGGAAGAAGTCAGCCAGTGGATCTCTATCGGTGGTGCCGATGATGAAGTCCAGCAGCAGGCCCCGCGCTTGCAGTATAATGTCGGTGATCAGGTCGAAATCGTCGATGGACCGTTTACCGGATTTAAAGATGTTGTTCTCGAAATCGATGCGGAAAAAGGTTTCCTCCGCGTCGAAATTTCTGTGTTCGCCAGACCCACTCCCATGGAATTGGAATTCTGGCAGGTTGAAAAAGTTGTTGAATGATTTTCAGGAGTTATGACAGGCCGTCGGAAGATTACTTCCGCGGATGACTCATTTCTTATAAAAGTTGACGACGCAAATGTGGGAGAGATCCTGTCAATCGCACCACATTGCGAAGTATGGAGGAACAAATGGCGAAAAAGGTAACAGCGGAGATTCGTTTGCAGATTCCCGCAGGTGCAGCTAACCCCGCACCTCCTGTCGGTCCCGCTCTCGGTCAGGCCGGCGTGAACATCATGGAATTCTGCAAGCAATTCAACGCAGCGACACAGTCACAGGCCGGAATGATCGTTCCGGTGGTGATTACCGTTTACCAGGATCGTTCTTTTACCTTCATCACCAAATCTCCGCCGGCTCCTGTCCTTATTAAGAAGCTGGCAAATCTGGCAAGTGGTGCCAAGGCTCCCGGTCGTGAAAAAGCCGGTTCCATCACTCGCTCCCAGATCAAGCAGATTGTGCAGATGAAGAAGAACGACATCAACGCCCGCAGCGAAGAGGCAGCGATGAGAATCATCGAAGGTACCGCTCGCAGCATGGGGATTGAGGTGGTAGATGGGTAAGAAAAGTAAACTTTACAGAGCCCAGCTTGCGAAGATCGACAAGTCCGTTCAGTTGAACCTGAACGATGCAGTCGCTCTCCTCAAAGAGCTGCCGACTCCCAAGTTCGATCAGACAGTTGAAATGTCTTTCCGGCTTGGTGTCGATCCGAAGCAGACGGACCAGACCGTCCGTGGCGCACTGCCGCTTCCCAAAGGAACCGGTAAAACTGTTTCCGTCTGTGTCATCACAGACAGCGTTGAACTTCAGAAAGAAGCTCAGGATGCAGGCGCAGACTTCTTCGGATACGATGATCTTATTGAAAAAATCAAAGGTGGTTGGGTTGACTTTGATGTTCTCATTGCAACTCCTTCCGCAATGCCGAAAGTGCGTCCCCTCGGACGTCAGCTTGGTCCCAAAGGTTTGATGCCTAATCCCAAGACCGGTACTGTTACTGAAAAAATCGGCGCTGCTGTTGCTGAAGCAAAAGCAGGTCGTGTCGAATTCAGAGCAGACAAAGGTGCTTGTGTGCAGGTTCCCGTTGGCAAGCTCTCTTTCAAAGCGGAAGACATCGTTGAAAACTGCAACGCTCTTGTGAAAGCGCTCGTTAAGGCAAAACCGGCTTCAGCTAAAGGGGTTTATTTCCTCAGCTGCACCATCTCTGCCACAATGACGCCCGGTATCAAGATTGATGCTCGCACCCTTGCTACGAAGGAGTAAAATATGACTAACGAAAGAACCAGAAGATCTGAAAAGATCCAGATGTTTGACGATGTCGCCAAGCTCCTCGTCGGTGCAGATTATATCTACTTTGTGACATACAAAGGTCTCAAGAACAAAGAACTCAATGCTTTCCGCGATTCCCTCGCAAAATGTGAAGCAGAATGTCATGTTCTCAAGAATCGTTTGATCCGCAAAGTTGCAGAATCCAATGGTATGACCGCTCTTGCTGAACTGAAACTCACAGGCGATACCGCCGTGGTCGTCGGCAAGGGAGATGCCGGTCAGGTCGCAAAGGCTATCCAGGATTTCATGAAATCCTCCAAGGAAGTCCTTGCTCCCAAAGCCGGTTTCTATGACGGAGCCATCCTCAGTAAGGATGATGTCCTTGCAATCGCTGCTCTGCCGTCCAAAGATGCTCTCCGTGCACAGTTGCTCGGCTTGCTCAATGCGGTTCCGACTGGACTTGTCAGAGTGCTTAATGCAAAAGTCACAAGCATTGTCAATGATGTCAATGCTTACAAAAACACGCTTGAAAAAGAAGCCAATTGAAACAAATTTGAACATATACTCGGAGGTTTTTAAATGTCTGAACAAGCTAACGTTGAAGTTTCGCAGGAAATGGAACAGTTCATTTCCTATGTCGAAAAACTGTCTGTCCTCGAACTCTCCAAGCTGGTGAAAGCTCTTGAAGATCGTCTCGGTGTCAGCGCTGCTGCTCCGGTCGCTGTCGCAGCTGTCGCTGCCGGTGCCGCTCCCGCTGCTGAAGCCGCTGAAGAACAGACCGAATTCTCAGTCATCCTGACTGATATGGGCGCAAGCAAAGTGAACGTGATCAAAGAAGTCCGTGCAATCACTGGTCTTGGTCTGAAAGAAGCTAAAGAACTCGTCGAAGGTTGCCCGAAACCCGTTAAAGAAGGCGTTTCCAAAGACGAAGCAGCTAATATCAAGAAACAGCTCGAAGCAGCTGGTGCTAAAGTCGAAGTCAAGTAATCGACTTGCCGGTATTCATTGCCGGTATTCTTATCGCGGAATTCTCTCTCATTTCTCAATGAATAAGATGGGAGAGAATTTCCGCCTGTTTGTGTTTTTATATATAAATCCGTGGTTAATAGGCCGCCCGCGGATTGCGTATGCTGTGAACAATGGCAACGTTGCGCAAAGTCAGCTCATGCCAACCACAATGACAGGGTGGAATAATGCTTGAACGTGTTAATTTTGGACAATTGAGAGAAGTGCTGGAGATTCCGGATCTGATCGGAAGTCAGATCGAATCTTACAAATCCTTTCTCCAGATGGACACCGACCCGAAACAGAGAAAAAATCAAGGCCTCCAAGAGGTTTTCAACGAAGTTTTCCCCATCGAAAGCTTCGATAAACAAATGTCCTTGGAGTTTGTCGCATATTACATCACTCCTCCTAAAGAAGATGTAGTCGATTGTATTAAAGACGGTTTATCATATCAGGCATCTTTGAATGTCGAATTCAATTTGACCGTAAAAGATGCGGTATTTAATGAAATAGTGCCCTTGAGTGAAATCCCGATGATGACTGAACGCGGGACTTTTATCATCAATGGTGCCGAACGTGTAATCATCAGTCAGCTCCACCGCTCCCCCGGAATCTGCTATGAAAAGACCCGGCATTCCAGCGGACGGAGTCTTTATTCCTATAGAATTATTCCGGATCGCGGCTCCTGGATGGAAGTCCAGTTCGATGTCAACGATTTGATTTATATCTATCTCGACCGCCAGCGTCGCCGGCGTAAATTCTTGATTTCTACATTCTTGAGAGCTATCGGTTTTGAAACAAACCGTGAAATGCTCAGTGCTGCTTATGAAATCAAAAATATGACGCCTGCACAGCTCCTCAAACAACAGGATGTTTCTGTATTCCATACTATTGAACCTGTTTATTCACCGGATGGAGCTCTGCTTATTGATGAGTGCCAGCAGCTGGACGATACCCATGTGAAACTGTTGAGTGATTCCAAAGTCAAAAGTGTTGATTTGGCCTATATTCCTGACGGGGATCATTATTTGATCAACTGTATCGCACGGGATCCTTCCAAAACACCGGAAGATGCTCTGCGTGAAATCTATAAGAAAATGCGTCCCAGTGATCCGCCGAGCGTGAATAACGCAAAGCTCCTCATCAAACGCCTTTTCTTTGAAAATAAACGTTATGACCTCGGAACAGTTGGGCGTTTCAAACTCAATGAACGTCTCGGTCTTGATTTCCCGCTGACCCTCAGAACTCTTGATAAAAAAGATCTGATGGAAGCAACCAAGATGTTGATGAAGATGCGGAACAAAGCTCTTCCCACAGATGATATCGATCATCTTGGCAACCGTCGTGTGCGTACTGTCGGTGAACTCCTGCAGAATCATTGCCGCGTCGGTCTCTACCGCACAGACCGTCTGATTCGCGAAAAAATGAGTACTCAGCAGAATCCGGAAGCCAATACATTTACTCCGGGCAAACTGATCAGTACCAAAGCGTTCAGCAGTGTGATTCGTGATTTCTTCGCAAGAAATCAGCTGTCCCAGTTCATGGATCAGACCAATCCGCTTTCTGAATTGACGAATAAACGTCGTCTCAGTGCTCTCGGTCCCGGCGGTCTCAGCCGTGATCGTGCCGGATTTGAAGTCCGCGACGTTCACACCAGTCACTATGGACGTATCTGCCCGATTGAAACTCCTGAAGGTCCGAACATCGGTCTGATCTCCTCCATGGCACTGTATTCCCGTATCAATGAATATGGTTTCCTGGAAACTCCGTACCGCCGTGTTGTGGACGGAAAAGTGACTGATGATATTGATTATCTGACTGCAGATAAAGAAGAACAGTTTATCATTGCACAGGCGAATGCTCCTCTGGATGCGGAAGGACGTTTTGTCAATCCGATGGCTATGTCCCGTCTTTACGGGGAATCTGCCGAACGTCCGACAGCTGAAGTGCAGTATATGGACGTTTCTCCGAAACAGCTTGTCAGTGGTGCTGCTTCTCTGATCCCGTTCCTTGAACATGACGACGCGAACCGTGCGTTGATGGGATCGAACATGCAGCGTCAGGGGGTGCCTTTGCTGATTCCGGAATCTCCGTATGTCGGAACCGGTATGGAACGCAAAGTTGCAGTTGACTCCCGTGCTGTTACCTCCGCCCGTGCGGATGGTATTGTTGCTGAAGTTTCTGCTGCTCAGGTTGTTACAACAACTGATGGTAAACCGTTGGCAGAAACTGCTGATGCGAATCCGCAGATTTATAAACTGGTCAAATTCCTTCGTACCAATGCGGGTACCTGCATCAATCAGCGTCCGATCGTCAAACGCGGACAGGTGATCAAAGCGGGTGATTCCATTGCTGACGGTGCTGCTACTGATCAGGGAGAACTTGCTCTCGGTAAGAACGTATTTGTGGCATTTATGCCGTGGTGCGGATATAACTTCGAAGACGCTATTGTTCTCAGTGAACGTTTGGTCAAAGAAGACGTTTACACCAGTATTCATATTGATGAATTTGAGATCACCAGCCGAGATACGAAACTGGGTCCGGAAGAAATCACCTGTGATATTCCGAACGTCAGTGATGATCTGCTGAAGAATCTTGGTGTTGACGGGGTTGTCCGTCTTGGTGCAGAAGTCAAACCGGGTGACATTCTGGTGGGTAAGATCACACCGAAATCTGAAACAGAACTTGCCCCTGAAGAACGTCTTTTGCGTGCGATTTTCGGTGAAAAAGCTGCTGATGTCAAAGATTCCAGCTTGTATGTCCAGAGTGGCAAAGGCGGTATTGTTATGGATGTCCGCATCAAATATGCAAAAGATCCGAACCGTCAGAATATGACCAATCAGGAACGCAAGAAACAGACCAAGCATGTGAAGGACAATTTCAAAGAACAGCGTTCTGCACTGGTTGAAGATCTGGCAGAAAAACTGTCTGCAATTTTGTTCCAGCAGAAACTGCCGTGTCCGATTTACGATGCAACCTCAGCCAAAGCGGATGCCGTTCTGATTTCTTCCAACCGCAAGGTCACACGTCCTTCCATCAACAAACTGGCAAACCAGTATGATTCTTTCCGTATGGAAGACTGCCCGACCAAAGATGCGATCATGAAGATCATTGACACCTTCAAACCGCTTTTTGATAATCTGGTCCGCAACCGTGATGAACAGTTGGCAGCTCTTGAAAGTGGAGTTTCTGATGAAACCGGAACGATCAAGAATGTCAAAGTTTATGTTGCATCCAAACGGAAGATCCAGGTTGGTGACAAGATGGCAGGACGCCACGGTAACAAAGGTATTGTTTCCCGAATTGTTCCTGTTGAAGATATGCCGTTCCTGAAAGATGGTACACCGGTTGACATTGTTCTCAATCCGCTGGGCGTGCCGTCCCGAATGAACATCGGTCAGGTTTTGGAAACACATTTGGGCTGGGCAGCCAAAATGCTCGGTATCAAAGTAGCCACACCTGTGTTCGATGGTATTACGGAAGAAAAGATCGTTGAGCTGATGAAAGAAGCCAACGAAAAGAGCGGTAAAGATTATAACTGGGGCTTCCGTATGCGGAATGGCGTCAGTGAATGGGATGGTAAGACCGACGTATTTGACGGTCGTACCGGTGACAAGTTTGACCAGCGTGTTATGGTCGGTCAGATCTACATGTTGAAACTTGACCACCTGGTTGCCAACAAGATCCATGCCCGTGCAGTCGGACCTTACTCTCTGGTCACACAGCAGCCGCTCGGCGGTAAAGCACAGCATGGGGGTCAGCGTTTCGGGGAAATGGAAGTGTGGGCTCTGGAAGCATACGGTGCCGCACATGCATTGCAGGAAATGTTGACTGTCAAGAGTGACGATACTACAGGTCGTACCCGGATTTATGAATCCATTGTCATGGGTAAAAACATTCTTGATGCAGGTCGTCCCGAATCCTTCAACGTTCTGCTCAAAGAAATGCAGAGTCTGGGTCTCGATGTCCGCACCGTCAAGCGGACAGAGTCTCCGAAATAATCATAACCGGAGGAAATGAAAGTGATTGACAATAGCTATAACAGCAAGGAAATGACAGCTCAGCAGCTTTCCGGAATGAATGCTTTTGAAGTTGTAACGATCAAAGTTGCATCTCCGGAAGTCATACGTTCCTGGAGTCATGGAGAAGTCAAAAATCCGGAAACGATCAATTACAGAAGTTTCAAGCCTGAAAAAGGCGGTCTCTTCTGTGAACGGATTTTTGGTCCCCAAAAAGACTGGGAATGTTCCTGCGGTAAATATAAACGTGTAAAGAATAAAGGCATCATCTGCGACCGTTGCGGTGTTGAAGTCACTCAGGCGAAAGTCAGACGTGAACGCATGGGTCATATTGAACTTGCAGTTCCGGTATCTCATATCTGGTTCTTCAAATGTATGCCCAGCCGTATCGGTTTGATGTTGGATATGACAGCCCGTACACTTGAACGGATTATCTATTATGAAGACTGGGTCGTTGTGGATCCGGGTGATACTCCGTTGAAGCTCGGTGATTCTTTGGATGATATCAACTATCAGCAGGCCCGTGATGAATACGGGGATGCTTTTGTGGCTGAAATGGGTGCTCCGGCGATCCGTACTCTGCTTCAGAATATTGATCTTGAAACATTGCACGCTGAGTTGGAAGTCCTGCTTACCAGCACCAATAACAAAGCAACCCGTAAAAAACTTTCCAAACGTCTGCGTCTGGTGGAAGGATTTCTCAAGAGCGGATCCCGTCCTGAATGGATGATCATGGAAGTTCTTCCGGTGATTCCGCCGGATCTGCGTCCCCTGGTTCCTCTGGAAGGTGGTCGTTTTGCGACATCTGACTTGAATGATCTCTATCGTCGTGTGATCAACCGTAACAGCCGTTTGAAGAACCTGCTGCAGCTGCGTACACCGGAGGTGATCATCCGGAATGAAAAACGTATGTTGCAGGAAGCTGTTGATGCATTGATGGATAATGGTCGTCACGGCAGACCTGTTACCGGTGCCGGCAACCGTGCCCTGAAGAGCTTGAGCGATATGCTCAAAGGTAAACAGGGTCGTTTCCGTCAGAACTTGCTCGGTAAACGTGTTGACTACTCCGGACGTTCCGTGATCGTTGTCGGACCTGAACTGAAATTGATGCAGTGCGGTCTTCCCAAGAAGATGGCTCTGATCCTGTTTGAACCGTTCATCATCCGTCACCTCAAAGATAGTGGAGAAGCACATACTGTCCGCGGTGCAAAGAAACTGATCGAACGCGCAACCCCGGAAGTCTGGGATATTCTGGAAAAAGTTACCAAAGGACATCCTGTGATGCTGAACCGTGCACCTACACTGCACCGTTTGAGTATTCAGGCATTTGATCCGATCCTGATCGAAGGTTCTGCTATCCGTCTTCATCCGTTGGTCTGTACTGCTTACAACGCTGACTTCGACGGTGACCAGATGGCTGTTCACGTTCCGCTTTCCCCGGCAGCTCAGTTGGAATGCAAACTGCTGATGCTTTCTTCCAACAACATCTTTTCACCTGCCAACGGGAAACCGATTGCTACTCCGACACAGGATATCACCCTCGGGGTTTATTATCTGACTTGTGAACCGCGTAACAAAGAACGTATCCGTGCATTCAAAGATATTCATGAAGTTCTTTTTGCAATGGATACCGGTTATCTCAAGATCCATGATGCAATCAAGATCCCGAACCCGGACTATGGAACTGAAACTCCCCGTGGTAATGCAACTGAAAAGTTCATTGTCACCACACCGGGACGTTGCATTTTCAACCAAATCTGGGATCCCTGCCTCGGATTCTACAACGGAATCGCTAAAAAGAAAGATATCGGTCGTTTGATCGCAGAAGCTTATCAGCATACCGGTCATGATAAAACGATCGATCTTCTTGATAAATTGAAAAACCTCGGTTACAAATATGCAACTGTTGCCGGATTCTCCATCTCTGTTGCGGATATGTTGATCCCGAAACGGAAAGCGGAACTGGTTCAGAGTACCCGTGAAATGATTGATGAGATCAATTCCAAGTACGATGATGGGTTCCTGACCGTCGGAGAACGTCACAACCAGATCGTTGACGCATGGACCAAAACCGCGAATACAGTTGCTGATGAATTGACCAAGGAAGTCGAAGAAGCCAGCCGTAAAGAAATCAACCCTGTTTACGCCATGCTTGACTCCGGAGCCCGCGGAAGTAAGGACCAGATCAAACAGCTTGCCGGTATGCGCGGTCTGATGACCAAACCGTCCGGTGAAATTATCGAACGTCCGATTCTTTCCAGTTTCCGTGAAGGTCTTACCGTGTTGGAATACTTCATCAGTACCCACGGGGCACGTAAAGGTTTGGCTGATACCGCTCTGAAAACTGCTGACTCCGGTTACATGACCCGTAAGCTCGTTGACGTTGCTCAGGATATCATCTGCCGCAGTGATGATTGCGGAACTCTCAAAGGTATCTATGTGGAAGCAATCGTTGACGGTGATGATATCATGCTGCCGCTGAAAGCCCGTCTGCTCGGTCGTTACAGCGCACAGGACATCCGTGACCCTGCTAAAACGGATGGCAGTTATATCATTCGCGCCGGAGAAGAATTCACTCCGGAAAAAGCAGATTTGATCGAAAAACGCGGAATTACCAAAGTTCTGATCCGTTCCGTTCTGACCTGCGACATCGAACATGGTGTCTGCGTGAAATGCTACGGTCGGAACCTGGCAACAGATAAAGATGCTGAAATCGGTGATGCTCTCGGTATTATTGCCGCTCAGTCCATCGGTGAACCGGGTACTCAGTTGACAATGAGAACATTCCACATCGGGGGTATTTCCTCCGGGGGTGGTAAAGAACCTGTCATCACTGCCCGTCAGGCTGGTACGATCCGCTTTGAAAACCTGCGTCTTGTTACTGACCAGAAAGGCAACACTCTGGTTGTCAACAAGAACGGATTTATTGTCGTGTACGATGAAGCCAAAGCCAAAGAAGCTGAAGCTCTCGCACGTGAACGTGTCCGTCAGGAAGCACTGGTCATGGGTTCCTCCTATGCCACAGATTATGATTTCTGGTCCGATGCAGTGAAAGATGCTGAAATCGACCGTTATCAGGCTGAAGTCGGTGCAATCCTCTTCAAGAAAGATGGCGACAAGGTCAAGCCGAAAGAAAAGATCGCAACCTGGGACGCTTATCAGATGCCGATCATTGCAGAAGAAACAGGTATTGTGGCTCTGCATGATATCGTCGAAGGGGTGACACTGAACCGCAGCGAACGTGGCGGTATCGAAGAATTGACCGTTATGGAACACCGCGAAGACCTGCTCCCGCAGATCGTGATCAATGATAAAAACGGTGATCTGATATCGAACTATCCGCTGCCGACAGGGGCTCTGTTGATGGTCAAACGAGATGAAAAAGTCGTTCCCGGTATGACCTTGGCACGTGTTCCCCGTTCACAGCAGAAAAACCGCGATATCACCGGGGGTCTCCCGCGTGTGTCTGAGTTGTTCGAAGCTCGTATGCCGAAAGAAGTTGCCGAAATCGCACGTATCGATGGTATCGTCGATAAAGGCAAAAACGTCAAAGGCAGACAGATCATCATCGTCCGTGACCCGGATAACAAAGATGTCTTCGAAGAACACAATATCCCGACCTCCAAACATTTGATCGTCGGTAAAGGTGATTTTGTCCGTAAAGGTCAGAAATTGACCGTTGGTTCTATCATACCCCAGAAGTTGCTGGAAATTTGCGGAGCTCATGAGTTGCAGCGTTATATCGTAAATGAGATCCAGAAAGTTTACCGCTCTCAGGGTGTGGAAATCAATGATAAACATATTGAAATTATCATTCGGCAGATGATGCAGAAAGTCCGCGTTCTCGATCAGGGAGACACTCCCTTCCTGGCAGGCGAACAGGTTGACCGTTATGAATTCAATCATGCCAATGAAGAAGCCCGCAGACTCGGTCGCAGACCGGCTGAAGGCGAACCGGTCCTTCAGGGTATCGCGAAAGCGTCCCTTGAAACGGAAAGCTTTATTTCCTCGGCGTCCTTCCAGGATACGACCCGCATCCTTACCGATGCGGCAACCCTGGGCAAAGTGGATGTCCTTCGCGGTTTCAAGGAAAATGTGATCACAGGTCACTTGATCCCCGCCGGTACCGGTGCAGAAAAATTCCAGAATCTTCATATGAAGAAACTGGGAGTCGAGCTCAAGATCGAACGTCCGCAGCCTGATGAAGAAAAAGTCAGGAGAGATGATTCCATCGAAAATGTTGATTTCGGTGATGATGCAGACACAATGAGCCTGAGCGAAGAATTGGATGCCGAAATCTTCAGCAATAACGATGCAATCGACGACAATGATGATTTCATCGGAAAAGCGGATGATGAGTACTTCGAGGACTATGATGCCATGGAGGACGACGGCTTCGACGATGAGATCGATGATAGCGAATTCGATCCTTCGAAAAATTACGAAAACGAGGATTGATAAGGACGATACCGTCCCTCCGGGGACGGTTTTTCCGCCTCAAAAAAAAGAAAATTTAGAAAAATTTTTAATCTTTGGTTGAAAAATGCAAACGGAGCTGTAAATTATATATCCGTTTTGTCAATATCAACCCTAACAAAGCGAATAGGTGAAGGAGAACATGCCGACCATTAATCAACTGGTGAAATCGGGCCGCAGCTCTAAAGTTGCGAAAAGCAAGTCCAAGGCACTCATGAAGTGCCCGCAGAGACGCGGCGTTTGCCTGCAGGTAACAACCAGAACACCGAAAAAGCCGAACTCGGCTATGCGTAAGATCGCAAGAGTACGTCTTACCAATGGTGTTGAAGTAACCGCTTATATCGGAGGCGAAGGACACAACCTTCAGGAACACTCTGTGGTTCTGATCAAAGGTGGAAGAGTGCGTGACCTTCCTGGCGTCCGCTATCATATTGTTCGCGGTGCGCTGGACAGTCTCGGTGTGGAAGGCCGTAAACAGGGTCGTTCCAAATACGGAGCCAAGACTCCGAAAGCTGATGCACCCGCGAAGAAAAAATAATCGAATTATTTAGGATGCTGGAAGAACAATGAGAAGACGTAGAATCACAAAAAGAGAACTCACGCCCGACGTGAAGTATAACAGCGAACTCGTCGCTCGCCTCATCAATACTCTCATGCGCAATGGTAAGAAAACTGTTGCTCAGAAGATCGTTTATGGCGCATTCGACGTGATCAAATCGAAAAAGAAAGATATGGAACCGCTCGAAGTTTTCCTTCAGGCAGTTGAAAATATCAAGCCGAAACTCGAAGTCAAAAGCCGCCGCGTCGGCGGTGCAACCTATCAGGTCCCCCTCGAAGTCCCCGCAGAACGTCAGGTCGCTCTCGCTATGCGCTGGATCACCACATACTCCCGGGCTAAAAAGGGTAAATCCATGATGCAGGCACTCGCATCTGAACTTCTGGATGCTTTCGACAATACAGGATCCTCCATTAAAAAGAAAGATGACACTCACAAAATGGCGCAGGCTAATAAAGCCTTTGCTCATTACAGATGGTAATGAACCGTTTTTGTGATGTCGAGAATAGACGAATATGACAGTACGACAATTAAACGTTGATTACAAGGAGTCTCCCGATCGGAAAACTCCTCTTGCAATGACCCGTAACATCGGTATCATGGCTCACATCGATGCCGGTAAAACCACACTTTCCGAACGTATCCTTTATTACACCGGGATCACTCATAAACTCGGTGAAGTTCATGAAGGTAATGCCACCATGGACTGGATGGTTCAGGAACAGGAACGCGGTATCACCATTACATCTGCAGCTACCACATGCTTCTGGAAAGACCATCGTGTCAATCTGATTGACACTCCCGGGCACGTGGACTTCACTGCAGAAGTTGAACGCTCCCTCCGTATTCTCGACGGGGCTGTCGGTGTTTTCTGTGCTGTCGGCGGTGTTCAGCCTCAGACTGAAACCGTTTGGCGTCAGGCTAAAAAATACAAAGTCCCGACCATGGCTTTCGTCAACAAAATGGACCGTACCGGTGCTAACTTCTTCAAAGTCGTTGAAGACATGAATAAGAAGCTCGGTGTCAATGTTGTTACCATGGTCATTCCTATTGGTGCAGAAGCCAACTTTACCGGTATCATCGACGTCCTCAATGAAAAAGCATATGCTTTCGGCGGCGATGACGGTACTCAGTTCACTGAAATGCCCGCTATCCCCGAAGACTTTGTCGATCTGCTCAAAGAAAAACGCACTCATCTCGTTGAAAGCGTTGCAGAAGTCGATGAAGAAATTATGGAAATCTTCCTGAATGACGAAATGCCGTCTGTGGAAATGATCAAAGCCGCACTCCGTAAAGCTGTTCTCGGCGGCCAGCTCGTTCCCGCATATTGCGGTTCCGCATTCAAAAACAAAGGTGTCCAGTTCCTTCTGGATGCAGTTGTTGACTATCTTCCCTCTCCGGTCGATGTTTGGGAAACCAAAGGTATGGACCCGGATACCGAAGAACCGAAAGTGCGCGAAGCCGGTGACGATAAACCGTTCTCCGCTCTCGCATTCAAGATCATGAGTGACCCGTTTGTCGGTCGTCTCGTCTTCTTCCGCGTTTACTCCGGTGTCGCTGTCCGCGGCGTCAACGTCTATAACCCCAGAACCCGTAAACGTGAACGTCTTGGCCGTTTGCTCCAGATGCATGCAAACCATCGTGAAGAATGTGATAACATCTTCTGCGGTGATATCGCAGCTGCTGTCGGTTTTAAGAACGTTACCACTGGTGATACTCTGTGCGATGAATCCGCACCGATCGTCCTTGAATCCATGAACTTCCCGGAACCGGTTATTTCTATTGCAGTTGAACCGAAGACTTCCGGCGACCGTGATAAACTCTATACCGCTCTCGGTGCTCTTTCTGATGAAGACCCGACCTTCACAATGAAGAGCGATACAGAAACCGGTCAGACCATTATTTCCGGTATGGGTGAGCTTCACCTGGAAATCATCATGGACCGTCTCAAACGCGAATTCAACGTCGATGCCAACGCCGGTCAGCCGGAAGTTGCATACCGTGAAGCTGTTCTCAAACCTGCTGAAGCTGACTCCAAATTTGTCCGTCAGTCCGGGGGTCGCGGTCAGTATGGTCACTGTGTTCTTCAGCTCTCTCCGAAAGAACGCGGACATGGTATCACTATTGAAAACAAAGTTGTCGGCGGTAATATTCCGAAAGAATTTATCAAGCCGATTGAACAGGGTATCCGTGAAGCAGCGCAGACTGGTGTTCTTGCCGGTTATCCGCTGACTGACTTCCATGTGGACATCATGGATGGATCCTACCACCCGGTTGACTCTTCTGAAATGGCGTTCAAGATCGCAGGCTCCATGGGTCTGAAAGATGCAGCCCGCAAGGCTGGTCTGGTTCTTCTTGAACCGATTATGAAAGTCGAAATCACCACTACGGATAAAAACATGTGTGATATTATCGGCGACGTTTCCTCCCGTCGTGGATCGATCGTCGAAATTGAAACACAGGACAGTGCGACCCGCGTTGTTGCCAACATTCCGCTGGCAGAACTCTTCGGTTATGCAACTGCGATCCGCTCCCTGTCCAAAGGCAGAGCTTCCTCTACCATGGAACCCTGCATATTTGAACGTGTGCCAGATGCAATTCAAAAGAAAATAGTGGAGAAAACGAGTAAATGAGTACTAAAGCTTCATCCTCGAAATCGGCCCAGAAGATTCGTATCAAGCTTCAGGCCTATGAACACCGCATTCTCGATCAGTCGGTTGCGGAAATCCTTAATACGGCCCGCAGAACCGGATCCGTTGTTGCCGGTCCGATTCCGCTGCCGATGCGTGTTGAACGTTATACAGTCAACCGCTCACCCCATGTTGACAAAAAGTCCATGGATCAGTTCGAGATCAGAACCCACAAACGTTTGATGGACATCATCAAACCGACTGCGAAGACAGTTGACGAGCTGAAGAAGCTCAATCTGCCTGCCGGTGTGGATATCTCAATCAAAATCGGATAATTGACGCGATTGTCAATTTTTTGATAAAAGCAATTTTTGGCACCAAGGTCCTTTTTTCCGAGAGGGCATGTGCCTGAAAGGAGCAAAATGAAAGGTTTAATCGGAAAGAAAGTCGGAATGACGCAGGTCTATGACGAGAAGGGGATCCTGATTCCTGTTACCGTCATTGAAGCAGGCCCGTGCACGGTCGTTGGCGTCAAGACCCAGGAACGTGACGGATATTCCGCACTTCAGGTTGGTTTCGGTGTAAAGAAAGTGAAAAATGTTTCCAAGTCTGTGATCGGCAACGTTGCCAAAGCCGGTCTTCAGAACAATCCGCCGGCATTCATTCGTGAATTCCGTGCAGATGCGGATCCGACCGAAGAGATCGGTTCCACAATTGGAGTTGACATTTTTGCTGAAGGTGAATTTCTGGACATCTCCGGGACCACCAAAGGTAAAGGTTATGCCGGTGTTATGAAGCGTCACCACTTTGCTGGTGGACGTGATGGTCACGGTGGTGGCTGGCATCGCAAGCCCGGTTCAATCGGTTGCCGTGAAAAACCCGGTAACATCATGAAGGGCAAAAAGATGCCCGGTCAGCTCGGCAATTCCACAATTACTGTGCAGAATCTGCGTGTCGTCAAGGTTTCAGCTGATGAGAATCTGATTTTCGTCCGTGGCGCGGTTCCGGGTCCGAACGGAAACACTCTTATCGTGAAGAAGGCCAAAAAGAAATAATCCCCTCTTGGGAAATAACTGACAGGTGAATACAATGTCTTTTGTAATCGACATACTGAATATGAAGGGTGAAAAAGTCGGGGATTATACCATTGAGGATTCCTGCATTGAACTCGAAAAGGGTTCACAGGCTGTCCATGATGCTGTAGTTGCTTTCCTGGCTGAGACCCGTGCTGGAACAGCTTCTACCAAGACCCGCGCTGAAGTTGCCGGTACTGGTAAGAAACCGTTTAAACAGAAAGGCGGGGGTCGTGCCCGCGCTGGTGAAACCCGTAACCCCGTGTGGCGTCATGGTGGTGTTGCATTCGGTCCGAAACCGCGTGATTACTCCATCAAACTGAATGCCAAGGTTCGTAAACTGGCTCTCAAACGTTCTTTCTCTGAACGTCTGCAGGAAAATGTTGTTTCTGTAGTTGACAGTCTGGAACTTCCGGATTATAAGACCAAGAATGCTGTTGCTGTGTTCAAAGCTCTCAATGTTACAGCCAACAAGCTTCTCGTCTCTGTTGCGGACTATGATGAAAATCTGCTTCGTGCAACCTGCAATCTGGTTGGAGTGTTCCCGCTGAAGGCATCCAGCATCAATACCTATCATGTTCTTGATGCTGACAAGATCCTCTTCACGAAAGAAGCTCTTGATGAATTTGTCAAGCGCCTCGCATAAGGAGAAAAAGAGATGATCAAAAATAGTCCTTACGATATTGTCAAGCACATCATGATGACTGAAAAGAGTGCACTTCTGAAAGCAGAAAACAAATATGCTTTCAAAGTTGCTCCGAAAGCCACGAAACTTGAAGTCGCTGCTGCTGTTCAGGAAATCTACGGCGTGAAGGTCAAATCCGTCAATATGATGAATTTCATGGGCAAGCTCAAACGCGCCGGCCGTTCCCCGATTCCGGGACGTCGTGCCAGCTGGAAAAAGGCCGTTGTGACCCTTTCTGAGGGCACAATTGACCTGGCATAAGGAGACATACGATGCCTATTAAAACATTCAGACCCATTACCAAAAGTCTTCGCGGTGCATCAGTCGTTGATTATTCTGAACTGACACGCAAGACTCCGGAAAAAAGCCTTGTTAAAGGTAAAAAATCCACTGGCGGTCGCAATAACTATGGTCGTGTGACCACCCGTTTCCGCGGGGGGGGCAACAAACGTGCCTACCGTATGGTTGATTTCCGCCGTAACAAATTGAACGTTGAAGCAACGGTTCAGCAGATCGAATACGATCCCAACCGTTCTGCATTCATTGCATTGATTGCTTATACTGATGGTGAAAAATCCTACATTCTGGCTCCGGTCGGCATGAAGGTCGGTCAGAAAGTGATTGCTGCAGACAAAGGCGAAATCCAGCCCGGCAACTCTTTCAAACTGCGCAACAGTCCGCTCGGTGTTGAAATCCACAACATCGAACTGGTTCCCGGCAGAGGCGGTCGTATGGTCCGTGCTGCAGGTCAGGTTGCAGTTCTGCGTGCTAAAGACGGTGATTATGCTCAGATCAAATTGCCGAGCGGAGAAGTCCGCATGGTCAATCTTGACTGCCGTGCAACCATCGGTCAGGTTGGTAACCTTGACTACATGAATGCTTCCATGGGTAAAGCCGGTAAGAAACGTCATCTCGGCTTCCGTCCGCATGTCCGCGGTGTTGTGATGAACCCGATCGACCATCCGATGGGTGGTGGTGAAGGTCGTTCCAGCGGTGGTGGTCATCCGGTCTCTCCGTGGGGTCAGCTTGCTAAAGGCAAACGCACCCGTCATCCGAAGAAACCGAGTTCTAAATTCATTGTTGAACGGAGGAAGAAATAAGCCATGGCCAGATCTATTAAAAAAGGTCCGTTTGTCGATGCTCACGTTATCGAAAAAGTTGAAAGAATGGATAAGAGCGGAACAAAGCGTCCGATCAAAACTTGGTCTCGCCGTTCCATGATCCTTCCTGACTTTGTCGGTCACACTTTCAATGTACACAACGGCAAAACTTTTGTTACAGTGTTCATCACTGAAAACATGGTTGGACACCGTCTCGGAGAATTTGCTCCGACCCGTACATTCAAAGGTCACGGCGTTATCAGCGGTAAGACAGTCTGATTTATCAGCTGTTTTGTTCAATACAAAAAACGGAGTCTTTCGGGACTCCGTTTTTTTTTGCATTTTTTTACGAGTATGCCGGAACGGATAAGTTTGTGTTTGGATGTTTTTATCCGGCAGATTTATTTTATCCGGTAATAGAGATTTGCTTTCCCGTCATTGCGGATCAGCCATGCCTGCGGGGGATTATTTTCCGGGGGCTGTTTCAGGAATGAGTCGAGCCAGATTTTTTTACTTTCATCGATCGAATCGAATTCGATCATTTTCCAATTCTGTTCGATGGTCATATTTTCCGGTGGAGAGAACCAGTTGGAGTGTCTGAAGTGACAGAGACCGTTTTCCAGTTTGACAGCCGTAGCGAATTTAGATTTTCCCGAGAGGATCCGAGTCGATAATTTCTTTTTATTGTGATTGAATTTCTGGTTGTAGATCTTTGCTGCGAATCCGAATAAATTTTCGGTATTTTCCGGGGTTGTCATATTGGTTTTTTTCATATACCGGATCAAGACCTCATCGGGGAGAGAGCCTCTCAGTTCCATCCATGGTACAGCCAATTTCGCTTTATCTATTTTTTTAAGGCTGGATTTTTGTTTGATTCCCCAAGGATCCGGGAGGAATAATTTTTCATCATTGATTCTGACAAGAATATTTCCGAGGTGCAGATCGGGATGGATAAAATTTTTTTCATGGAGCATTTTGACCATGAGAGCGAGATTATTGAGAAATTTTTCAGTTTTTTGTGGATCGTGTATCAGGGTCGAGAAGAAAAATTGTCTTGCGGGGAGCGCCTTGATTCCTTCCGAGATACAGAAGCCACCTTCTTTGATTTTTCCCCATGCGAGATAATTGATCACCGGGATATTATTTTTTTGCAGTTTTTTTGCGGCGTCAAATTCTTTTTCCGGATAGAAACGGAGTATGCCGAAAGGGAAAATTTGTTTTTGAAAGATTTTCAGATAGAAAGAATCTGTTTTATTTTCGAGTCGGAAAACTTTTCTTTTTGGGTTTTGTTTGATCAATTCAGCCTTGAACCCGTTTTTGATAAAATTTTTCAGGATATCGGGAAAAAGGTTGATTCTTTCTGAAGCTGTCAACAGATTGCGAACATCTTCATGAGTATTGATCTGAGAAAATTTTTCCTGCATATTCCACCTTGATTTTTTCTTTGATTATATGCTGTAATTTATCACCTGGAGGGAGAAATTGCAAATTTTCTGTAAGAAAGTTTATTTTGCGCTCAAAACGGATTGAAATTTCATCGAAAAAAACTATATTATTGTGTTACGGCTTTTTCTGGTTTTATTATGATTTGATTTTGGAGGAACCGTTTACGAAATGAACGTACATAAGAATGCTTTTGAGCGTTGGACGCCCCGTGATTCAGCGGATTTGTATGGGATCCGAGATTGGGGTGCAGATTATTTTGATGTGAACAGCAAAGGCGAACTGGTAGTGACAGCCTTTGGCAAAAATGGTCCGTCAGTGAGTTTGATGGACATCGTGAACGGGATCAAGGAGCGCGGGATGGATATGCCTGTGCTGCTTCGTTTGCGGAATATACTTGATACACAGATCCGTCTGCTTCATTCTTCCTTTGCGAAGGCGATCAAACAGACCGGTTATCAGGGACAGTATCGCGGAGTATATCCGATCAAAGTCAATCAACAGCAGCAGGTAATTGAAGATATTGCACATTCCGGGCGTTCTTTTCATCATGGATTTGAAGCGGGCAGCAAGGCGGAACTGATTGCTGCGATTGCCAATTTGACAGATAAAGAAGCCTGTTTGATCTGCAATGGTTACAAGGATGAGGAGTTTATTGATCTTGGTCTTTATGCGACCAAGATGGGCTTGAAGTGTGTTCTTGTGATTGAGATGCCCGGCGAAGTGCCGATCATTATTGAGCGCAGCCGCAAATTGAATATCAAGCCGATGATCGGTGTGCGAATGAAGCTTTCGACCCGTGCGGGTGGACAATGGACAGAATCCGGGGGTGACCGGAGCGTATTCGGATTGAATACAGCGGAACTGATGCATATTGTTGATCTTCTGAAAGAGGAAAATATGCTGGATTGTCTGCGTCTTTTGCATTATCATATCGGTTCACAGATTCCGAACATCCGCGATATCCGTGCGGGAGTATTGGAAGCGACCCGGGTGTATGCGGGACTTGTGGAAGAGGGTGCACCGATGGGCTTTCTGGATTTGGGTGGAGGTCTTGCGGTGGATTATGATGGGTCTCATACGAACTATTCCGCCAGCCGCAATTATACATTGGATGAATATTGTGTTGACGTGATTGAAACTGTCGGTGAGACTCTGACGGAAAAGAAGATAGCGCATCCGAATATCATTACAGAATCCGGACGTGCCACGGTGGCTTATTTTTCTGTTCTTCTGTTTGATATTCTTGATGTTGTGAGTTTTGCGCATGTGCAGGAATTGCCGGCACTTCCGCCGGATTCCAATGAGTTGACCAAAGATCTTGTGGCATTGATCGGGAATATTACGCAGCGGAATTTGCAGGAAAGTTATCATGATGCGATTTATTACCGTGATGAGATCCGTATTCTGTTCAAGAACGGTCGGATTTCATTGCGTGAACGTGCTCTTGCGGAGAGTGCGTTCTGGAACATCATGGCTGCGGTCAACAAAGAAGCGCACAAGTTGAAATATGTTCCGGATGAATTTGAAGGTCTGGATTCGGCTCTTGCTGATATATATTATGCCAATTTCAGTGTGTTTCAATCTCTTCCGGACTCCTGGGCGATTGATCAGATTTTTCCGATCGTACCGATCCACCGGCTTGATGAATGCCCGACACATAATGCGATCATCTCAGATATTACCTGTGACTGTGATGGCAAGATCGACCGTTTTGTTGATCTTCATGATGAACGGCGGACACTGCCGCTGCATGAGGTCACGGATGCGGATCCCTATTATCTCGGAGCATTTCTGGTTGGTGCGTATCAGGAAACTCTGGGAGATCTTCACAATCTGCTGGGAGATACCAATGTTGTTACGATCAATATCAATCCTGAAGACGGGCATTTTGAGATTGTCAAAGAGATTGAGGGAGACACCGTTGCGGATGTTCTCAGTTATGTGGAATACAGTCCCAAGGAGCTGTTGAACAATCTTCGTTCTGCAGCAGAACGTGCGATTGAAGAAAAATTGATTTCGCCCGCGGAACGCCGTATCATCATGAAGGCTTATGAGGACGGTTTACGCGGTTACACTTATTTTGAACGCTGACACACACAACCAGCAATTTCTTACTGTAAAGGAGTATTATTATGGCCAGAATTCTTATCATCGGTGCGGGCGGCGTCAGCGGCGTCGCTGTTCACAAATGCGCACAGGCATCAGAAGTTTTTACAGACATCTGCCTTGCGAGTCGTACAAAATCCAAATGCGATGCCATTGCGGCACAACTGAAACGTCCGATCCGGACGGAGCAGGTCGATGCTGACAATGTTCCGGAACTGGTTACACTGATTCGCGATTTTCAGCCGGATGTGGTGCTGAATCTTGCGCTTCCCTATCAGGATCTGCATATCATGGATGCCTGTCTTGAAACAGGAGTCCATTACATTGATGCCGCCAACTATGAACCGTTGGATGAGGCACATTTTGAATATTCCTGGCAATGGGCATATCAGGATCGTTTCAAAGAAAAAGGGATCATGGCATTGCTGGGTTGCGGATTTGACCCCGGCGTGACCAATGTGTTTACTTCCTGGGCTGTCAAACAGAACTATTTTGACACGATCGATACACTTGATATCATTGATGCCAATGCTGCTGATAATGGTCATCCGTTTGCGACCAACTTCAATCCGGAAATCAATATCCGTGAAGTCAGTGCACCGGGAAAATATTATGCAGATGGTCAGTTCATCGAAACCAAGCCGATGGAGTTCAGTCAGGTCTTTGATTTCCCCGGCGGGATCGGTCCCAAGAAAATGTATCTTCTCTGGCACGAAGAGCTGGAATCCCTTGTGCCTTTCCTGAAACAGAAAGGACTGAAAGAAGCCCGATTCTGGATGACTTTCTCAGACAATTATCTCAAGCATCTTGAAGTGCTTGAAAATGTGGGCATGACACGGATCGATCCGGTCAAATTCCAGGGACAGGAAATTGTTCCGATCCAGTTCCTCAAAGCATTGCTGCCTGATCCCGCAACACTGGGACCGACCACCAAAGGAAAAACCTGTATCGGCTGTCTGATCCGCGGTAAAAAGGATGGTAAGGATCGTCAGTATTACATCTACAACATCTGTGATCATCAGGAATGTTACAAAGAAGTGATGTCTCAGGCTGTTTCCTACACCACCGGTGTGCCCGCTATGATCGGTGCAATGCTCATTGCAACTGGTGTCTGGAAGGGGGCAGGGGTCTATAATATGGAACAGCTCGATCCTGCTCCGTTTATGGAAAAACTGAATCAGTATGGTCTGCCCTGGGTGGAAGAATTCAAATGATCTCTCTGCCGCTGGATAGAATCAAAACGCCCTCTTTTGTGGTTGACAAGGCTCTTTTGCGGAAGAATCTGGCGATCCTGGATCAAGTCCGGCAACGGACAGGGGTGAAGATCCTTCTCGCTCAGAAAGCCTTTTCCATGTATGCGGTATATCCGATGCTGGCAGAGATCCTGGACGGGACTTGTGCCAGCTCTCCGGATGAGGCACGTCTCGGACGGGAGGAGTTCGGAAAAGAGGTGACCGCATTTGCCGCAGCTTATTCTGCCGGGGATCTGGCGGAGCTGCTCCAGACATGTGACCGCGTGATCTTCAATTCCTTTTCTCAGTGGGAACGTTTCCGGGAAATGACTTCTGCTGCGGAGAATGTAAAATTCGGGCTCCGCTGCAATCCTGAACATTCCGAGGGAACCGTGGAGATCTATGATCCCTGTGCCCCGAAATCCAGACTTGGAATACGGGTGTGCGATTTCAAAGGAAAATCAACAGAGGGGATCAGTGGTCTGCATGTGCATAATCTGTGTGAACAGAATGCGGATGCTTTTGCAAGAACGCTTACTGCATTCGAGGAAAAATTCGGTTTTCTGATTCCGCAGATGCAATGGATCAATTTTGGCGGAGGGCATCACATCACCCGTCCGGATTATGACATTGATCTGCTTTGCAATACCCTGAACGGCTTCCGTCAACGCTGGGGAACACCGGAGATCTTTCTGGAGCCCGGCGAGGCAATTGCACTGAATACCGGATTCCTGGTTGCATCTGTACTGGATATTGTTCATAACGGCGTCGATATCGCTATTCTCGACACTTCTGCCGAGGCACACATGCCGGATGTGCTGGAAATGCCTTATCGACCTTTTATCATTCATTCCGGAGAGGCAGGAGAAAAGGCTCATACATATCGTCTGGCAGGACACTCCTGTCTTGCCGGCGATGTGATCGGCGAATATTCCTTTGATCAGAAACTGGAGGTCGGTGATAAACTGGTCTTTACAGATATGGCGCACTATTCCATGGTCAAAACAAATACATTCAATGGTCTGCGTCTGCCTTCCATTGCATTGTTTGATTCGGCGACCGGAGAATATCAGATGTTGCGGAATTTTACGTATGAAGATTTTAAATCCAGATTGTCATAACAGAGCAGTCCGGAATCAAATCATATTATTAAAATCTATGAAAGGATAAAAAATGGCTTGCAGTGGAAATTGTTCTTCCTGCGGGGAAAAAGGGTCCTGCGAAAACAGTGACGTTAAATTGAATGCAGTGTTGGATCGGATCCAGCATAAAATCATGGTTCTTTCAGGAAAAGGCGGGGTCGGTAAAAGTTCTGTTGCCGCATCCATGGCTTTTCTTCTGGCAAAAGCTGGAAAAAAAGTCGGACTGTTGGATTTGGACTTTCACGGTCCTTCCCAGCCGACTCTTTTCGGCGCACAGCATTTGCGGATGGAAGCCGATGAAAACGGGCTTTATCCGTTGGATGTGAAAGGAATCAAACTCGTATCTGTCGGTCTGGTGGTGGATGATAACGATCAGGCTGTGATTTGGCGCGGCCCTGCCAAAATTGGCGTACTCCGTCAGTTGATTGAAGATGTGCATTGGGGCGATCTGGATTATCTGATCCTCGATTTCCCGCCGGGATCCGGAGATGAAGTGCTTTCCGCCGCTCAAATGATCAAAGGCAACCGTTCGGCTGTGATCGTGACAACTCCGCAGGAGATGTCCATGGCTGATTGCCGCAAGTGTATCGACTTCTGTCAGAAAGTTGATTTGGGGGTTGCAGGGATCGTTGAAAATATGAGTGGTTTTACATGTCCTGAATGCGGAAAAACTCATCCTCTTTTCTCGACCGGCGGCGGTGCTGCTCTTGCGAAGAAATATGGAATTCCGCTTCTTGCACAACTTCCTGTAAATCCTGCTTTTATGGGTTCTTGTGATTCCGGAGATCTGGATTCTGCAATGCAGAAAGCTCCGGAGATCCGTGAAGCTATGGAAAATGTTATTAGAACGGTTGCTTTAATTTAATCATCTGTAGTAATAGATGAAAAAATAATAAAACCGGTTTGACATTTTCAGATACCATTGTATATTATGAGCAACACAGCAGTTTATATGTGTTGCTCAAAATTATACAGTGAGGATGGAAAATGAGATCAAATACTGAAGTGAATCTTGCCCGTTTGGCGAAAACAACTCTGATTTGGGAATTTGTTGAGTCACATTGCGGCGAATGGAATCATCAGGATTGGCTCGTTTTCTGTGCATCTCTCGAAGAAAAAGGTTATACCCCGATCGACTTGGATCAGGTCGGGTTGCTTTTGGAACAAGCCAAATCTGAATATTGGGAAAAGAACAGTTGACCACCTCATCGCAACAGATCGAATCCGGAGGGGCATTGTATCTGATCTCCACTCCTATCGGAAATCTTGATGATATGACTTTCCGGGCTGTTGAGACACTGAAACAGTGTTCCATCGTTTTTGCTGAAGATACCCGTCGTACCCGTGTGCTCTTCCAGCATTTCGGAATCGAAGTCCGCCTTGCTTCTTACCACGCTTTCAATGAACACGGGAAAACATCTTTTGTGCTTGACCGTGTTCTTGCCGGAGAGAAGGTCGGGCTCGTGACTGATGCCGGTACTCCTTGTGTGGCTGACCCGGGATATCTTCTTGTCAGAGAAGCTGTCAAAGCCGGGATCGATCCGCAGATCATTCCCGGAGTTTCAGCTCTGACTTTTTCCATCGCCGCTTCCGGTCTCCCCTCAGACCGTTTTGCTTTCTATGGTTTTCTGCCGGTCAAAAGCGGACGCCGTGCCGCTCGTATCAGCGAACTTGCCAGAGAACAGAAGAGTGTGGTGATCTTTGAGTCCCCTTACCGTCTTACAAAGCTCCTGAATGAATTGCGAGATGCTCTCGGCGGAGAAACCATGTGCGCTGTGGTCAGAGAGGCAACAAAGGTGCATGAAGAGGTTTTACGCGGTTCTCTTGCTGAACTTGCCGATGCCGCTGTAAAACGCTCCTGGAAAGGCGAATGTGTCGTCGTTGTCTATCCTGTGACAAACAATGAGGACGATTCCGAAGAAGAATAAAAATTTCATTCTTTTGATATTTTGATATTTTGATACCCCGGATCAAAAAATTTTCCGGGGTATTTTTTTTGTCTCTTGACCTTCCATAGATCCGCAGATCCGCACAAAAAAAAGCACTCCGGAAAGTGGAGTGCTTTTGAAAAATCTCTGACAACCAAGATCAATACTTGAAGGGCGGGAGTCCGCGTTCTTCACGTTCACGCAGCGGAGATCCATCAGGATTGACCAGTCTGCAGGAAAGGAAGATCAGGAGGTTGTATTTGGATGCATCTCTGCCTTTGGACTGGAAGAGACGTCCGATCAGCGGGAGATCGCCAAGGATCGGATACTGATCGTCAAGAACAGAAACTTCATCACGAATCATACCGCCGAGGACAATGGTTCCGCCGTCATCGCAGGTTGCCTGAGTATCAACCGTTCTCTGTTCGATACGGGGCATGAGCATGGTGTTCGGCACATTGACCTGCGGTCCGCCATCATTCAAGGTCATCGGGACAGAATAGGAGTAGTCATCCCATCCGGTGAATTTACGAATCAGCGGGCGCATCAAGACGTGGACTGTGTAGTTGTCTTCCACGATCGGTGTCACATCAAGAGAGATACCCAACTGAGTTTCTTCATCCAGTTCCGGAACGGATCCTGTGAAGACCGGGACGTTATTTCCCATCATGGTATATTCTGCTTCTTCCCATTCAGTCGGGAAATATTCTTCTGTCACCAACTGGATCGTTGCAGGAGTTTCATTCATGGTTGTGATACGCGGGCAGGAGAGCACGTCTGCTGCGTCTGCCTGATCCAATGCATAGAGCTGTGTATCAAGTTTGTAACCATTGCTGTTGTAGATGGAGAATTCCGCAGCTTTACCGGTATCGGTATTGGATTCAAGAGTACCGACAGCACTGAATGTGCGGATGGTATCGAAACCGCCGGCGGTGTAAGTCACACTGCTGTTCTGGACCGGAGCTTTCATATAGTATTCAGTTGCACCGCTGGTATTGGTGTACTGAGTCAGACGGTTGACTGTCTTGGAGTATTCCAGCCAGTTTGCATCGCCTGTATTGGCATAGAAGTTCAGGTTGTCCTTGGTGGTGAGAGTTTCACCCGGAGCGAGAGCGATCAGCTTGCGGCTGTCTGCTTTCTGATACTGCACATTGGCATTGCTGCGGGAAAGCTGATATTTGAATCCGAGTTCTTCCAGGTCATTCAATTTGATTTCAACAAATTTTGTCTGGATCAGAACCTGAGGATCGACCTGATTCATATCACTGATCAGCTTTTCAATGAGCTGCAACTGTTTCGGAGTGTTGGTGACGATCAATCTGCCGATATATTCTTTATAGACAGCGGAAGCACCGGCTTCAAAGAGGATACCCTGTTCAGTGAAGTAGTCCTGAACAGTCTGACCATCGCGCAATTTGATGGAAGACTTTTCAACCGGATAGACTTTTGTCTGAACATCATCCAGCGGGACATCCTTGGATGCGATGATGACTGCATTATCTTCGATTCTGTATTTCAGGTTTGCCTGTTGGCAGATGTATTTGATAACGGTTTCAAGCGGGATATTGTCGACCATCATGGTGAGAGGTTCGATTTCAATATCTTCTTCCAATTTCTTTTCTGCGTTATTGGTTTCAGATTTTTCTTCGATTTCAACTTTTTCGCCGTCGGAGGTCAGGGGCTGGTTGATCTTACCGCGGAGCACAAAGTTGACGCCGATTTTTTCCGGGTCTTTTTCTTTGCTGCACTGACGGAGATAACGGATCGCAGTGGCGATTTCGACTTCTTCAAAACTGATTTTATCAATAATGATATCTTTCAGTTTTTTCTGGATCCGGTCGATCTGGCTGGCTTTGATAATTCCTTCTTCTTCAAAACGGTTATTGTCGATATCCTGTTTGATCAAGGGAGTGACCATTTCCCACTGGGACATGGCATTTCTTTCATTCCGGGTCACGCCGGTACGCAATTTTGCAGCGTCGATCATCTGATAATTGATTTTGCGGATATAGGAGATCGCAGTATCATTGAACGGATCAAGGACAAGGACTTCTTCAAATTTTGCTCTTGCTTTGTCCCACTGTTTTGTGTTATAATAAGTCTGTCCCTGACGGATCAAGACCTGTTTTTCATAGATGTCAGATGATTTCGGATATGCTTCATCGACTTCTTTTTTGAACTGTACGCCCTCTTTCATGAGTTTGTAACGCTCAATGATCTTTTCCATTTTTTCTTTGCAGGGCGGATAGACTTCAATAGCTTTGCGGCAAAGTTCGATCGCTTTATCGAAGCCCTGTTCCTGAGCATTTTTTCTTGCTTCATTGTGCAGGGATCTTGCCCATGCGGCATAGGTATCGGAAACCTTTCTTGTGCAGGCGTCGATATGACCGCTGATTTCATCGCTTTTCTTGGAGTCTTTATAGATTTCTTTCAGTGTTTCATACTGTTTTTTGGCTTCAAGATACTGGTCGATCGCTTTATCGAATTCATTTGCGATAAAGAAATCAGTTCCTTTTTTCACGATAGCGGCACATTTTTTCATAGCTTCGTCCAGACGAACCATTTCCTTGTTACGGAAAATCAGTTTATCTGTTTCGACCTGAACAAGCTGTTCGCTTGAAATGGCTGATGCAGGTGCATTGTTTTTCTTCTGCTGAGCCAATGCGTCATGAGCTGTCAGCAGAAGGCATCCAGCAACAGACCATTGAGCAATAGAGTAAAGGCTGTTACGCATTTTAGCCTCCTTGATCCATTTATTTATCATCATAAGTCATCTACCCCGGATTATCTGTCGTTAAATTCAAAAAGACCCTGTTTACGAGCATCCCGGACGGGGAGGCCGTTTCCTTTCATCAGGCGTGCAGTGACGAAGACCATCAGATTTGTTTTTTCTGAAGCTGTACTGGAGTCTGTGAAAAGGCGTCCGATCAGAGGAATATCGCCCAGGAGCGGGATCTTGTCTTCACGTCTGGACTGGATATCTTCAAGAATACCGCCGATGACAACTGTTTCACCGTCGTAGATCTTGACTGTGGAAGAGATCTTTCTCTTGGAGAAGATCGGCATTTTCATTTTCGGCTGCAGGTTGGTGGTGGAACGGTCTGCGATGCTGACCATCAAGCCGCCGATAACGATACTGTAGTCATAGTTGGACCATCCGGTCATACGGGTGAGGTCTGTATTGACATTCAGGAGGATCGTGTAATTGTTGGAGCTGACGGTCGGTGTGACAGTGAATGTTGTACCGACCGCAGTGGAATCTCCGAATTCCGGGATCGGGGGATTGTAGGTGTAGGATGTACCGTTGACGATTTCGACTTCCGGATCTTCCCAGTCATCCGGGAAATAACGATCTTCTGCGACAACCAGTTTACCATTGTAACCGGATGCAACGAGGAGGCGCGGAGTTGCGAGGATCTCTGTGCGGTCTTTCTGATCGAGAGCGCGGACAGAAATTGCGAGGTCAAACTGATGATTGTCTCCGAAGCTGGGGAGCAGTTTGAGACCGTTGATCAGGTAGTTGGAGGGATTTCCGCGATAGAAAGCGGAAGAGCTCAAACCGGAGAAACTGATTTTGTGATTGGTTTCTGTATTGGTATAGCTCAACTGCCAGTCGAAACCGAGTTCTTCCATTGTTTTCAGAGCGACTTCCATGACTTTGGAATCGACCAGCACCAGCGGCGGCGGGATATCGATTTCTTTCAGGAGAGTTTCCATTTTCCGGTGGTTTTCCGGAGTATTTTTGGTAATGATTTTTCCAGTGGTGGTGTCATAAGAAATTGTGCTGCCTTCATCAAAGGTGATCCCCATGGGGGCGAAATATGCTTTGAGCATATCCGGAGTGACTTCCGGGGTTTTGCGGATTTCTTCATCTTTGACTTCGAGAAGAGTTTTATCTCTGAATGTTTCAGCATCTTTCAGAGTGTCGGAGCTGTCTTCTGTTTCAGAATCTTTTTCAGACGGTGGTTCTGCTTCGATTTTGATCCGCTGTATGAGAGATTTGCGGACAGCAAAGGACCTTGGTTCCACATCTTCATCGGAGGCTTTGGCTCCGACGATAACAGCCTGATTCCTGATTTTGTATTTTATTCCGGCGATTTCGCAGACATATTTGATTACATCGAGCAGAGGCATCTGTTCCAGTTCCAGATAGGGGATCTGTCTGGTTCTGAGTTCGATATTGGAGGGCGGGATGATGTTGACCCCAACGCCACTGGGATCCAACTGTTTGGCGATTTTGTTGAGATGTTCGAGAATGGACTGGATATCGAATTTTTCATATTCGATTCTGTCCACGATGATTTTCTGAAGTTTGTCATAGAGTGCAGCGCGAGTGCCGGAGATTTCTCTGGGGGAAGCTTCAGCTTCGGTTGCATCAGTCGGCGGAACCGGTTCGGACCATTTCCATTCGGTTTCGACCATGGTTTCGATTGCATCGTTTTCACTGCGGATCATACCGATGGAGTAGAGTTTTTTGTAGATGCGGTTCAACAGAGATGTAGCCTGCTGATTATAGGGATCAAGGACGAGGACTTTTTCCATATTGGTGCGGGCTTTTTCATACTGTTTTGTTTTGTAATAGATTTCCGCCTGTTTCTGGAGCAGGAGGATTTCTTTTTTGCGTCTGCCGTAATCCGGATCGAGGGTATCGAGGGATGTTTCGTTTTTGAAATTGTAAGCTGTTTCCATTTTTTCGCAGTCGATCACAAATGCACGGACATTGTCATTGAATGCGGGATCAGCTTTCAATTCTTTTTCATACTGGGCGGGAGAAACTTCTTTTTCATTTTTTCCGCTGTAATAGCAAGGGACAGCACTGAGTGCGATTCGTGTTGCAGAGCGGAACCCGCTGATGGCTTTTTCGGATTGTTTTTCCACCAGGGAAGCGAGATAAGTTTCTTTCGCTTTTGCGAAGATAGCTGCGCCCCAGTTTTTCCGTGCGGCGGTGAATTTGCTGTTGATTCTATTGCGTGTTTCCTGAACGTTTTTTCCATTTCCCAACTTGCTGCGGTCCAACAACATCAATGCACGGGCGTAAGCATCACATGCACTTTGATAGTCCTTTTGTGCTGAGAATCTGTCTCCGAGCTCAATCTGCGGATTGATAATGTTTTCAATTGCTGCATTGCGGCTCTTGAATTCTTTGCTTTGAGTCTCTGTCTGGATCTGATCGGATTGAGCGGCCGATTGAGCATGAGCAACATTTTGAGAAACGAATGCTGCCATGACACACAGACAAAGGCTGTAGATTTTTTTGCCTCGCATAGTTTGTTGTCCTTATCTTAAATTATCATTATTATTTCTGTTCTGACGGGAGCGCGGCGGTCTCGGCGGACGTTTCACGCTGTCCAGAGTCTTCTGCATCATACTCTTCTTTTCGATCGTATAGCTTTTGCCATCTTTTTCGTATTTCAGAGTAATGGAGCCCTTAGCCTGATCGATTCCAACGACTTCATAAGCATCTTTATTGGTTTTGAGAGAACCCACTTCCAATTTAGAATTCATATAAAGTTCACGTTCAGCTCTGCCGAATCCGGTCAGACCTGTGCGGAGGATCACTTTTTCTTTCAATTCATAAGCAGGTTTTCCGATTTCGAGAGAGATGATTTCGTTGGTAGCAACTTTTTTGACTTTGACGGAGGAGATATTTTCTTCGATACCGTTGGAACGTTTGCGGAAGCCCGGGATGATTTCAACGATTGTGAAATATCCTGCCAGAGTCTGGAAGGAATTCTCCAATTTGAGCATTTCATTTTTGGATCTGTATCCTCTGGTGGTACGACGGACGATAATCTCGAACTGGACATTGGCAGATTTCACATCTTTCCGGTCCGTGAAAGTGACATTTTTCAAAGTGAACGGCAATTTTGCTTTACTGATTTCAATGATATCGAATTTTTCATGATAAGCGGGACGGCTTTTGGGGTCGTTCAGCTTTGTTTTTGCGATATATTCTTCATAGTTGGTGAATCCGTCGGCGTCAGCATCGCTGCTGCCGTCGGTACGGTCTTCGGGATTGAGTCCGAGAGTTGTTTCATCTTTATCCGGGATGCCGTCACCGTCCGTATCGATATTGGCATTCCGTTCGGAGCTGAGGGGAGCTCTGAGGACTTTCTGACAGAAGGGGCATTTGCTGCTGTCCAGAGTATTGGGTTTCGGGAAAGCAGCTGCGGGGATGATATGTTCGCAGTAAGGGCAGAGAGCCATATCATACGGGGTCATCAGGTCTGTGAATTCCTTTTCACCATCGCGGGAATGGGGTGCATTCCATTTCGGATGGATTTTCAGTTCAGCCAGGATATTGTAAGAACTGTCGAATTTGACTTTTTCATAGTTCGGCGGTGGCGGGACAAATGTTTTCAAGCGTTCGACTTTGATCTGTTCACTTTCATTCCAGAGAGCGAGCTGGAGAGCGAGCAGAGAGATAAATACGGTCAACAGTCCTGCAAGTACTATTTTTTCATAATGTTTTGTGAAAAATGCTTTAATCATGGAAAAATCACCCCTGTTTTATTCCGGTTTCAGCCAATCGCCAGTGAAGACATAATATTTGAATTCAACTGTTGCGTTGACATTTTTTTCGATTCCGATAACTGTTTTACCATAGGACGACTGCATTTCGATTTCAGCCTGATCCAACTGCTGTCTGGCTTTACGGTTTCTTTTGCGGGAATTCATATTGTTGTTATTGACATTTCTGTTGCGCTGCTGTCTGCCGAAACGATCGTTATTCATTATATTACGGTTCTGGTCGTTTGCATTTTCTTCGCCCATGAGCTGTTTTCTGATACTATCGACTTCATCAGTGGATTTTTTAGCTTCGATTGCGATCCAGGTGATGACATAAACACGGTTTGCCAGATATGCGTTCTGGAGATCATTGATAAATGTTCTGATGGATTCCAAGGAGCCGGTGATATCCATTTTGAATTCATAAGAATCATATTTATCAGAAAGTTTGACCGGTTTGGAACGGGAGAATTTGTCAACGGATGTCAGTTTTGCATTTTTCATTCTGAAGAAGATATCTTCAAAGATAGGCATGGTATTCAGAATATCGGGGATGGCATCGCCGCTGGGGAGAGTCTGAGTGAACTGATTGAAAGTGAAATCCTGAACTTCCTGCAGGGTTTTGACACCGGGGATCAAACGCTGTTTGTAGAAGTTATTCTGCATCTGAGTCAGGTACACATGAGTCATAGCGGCATTCATATTTCTCTGGAGTCCGAGAGCGGAAGCGAGGATCGCACGTCCGGATTCGTAGGTCAAATCTTCCACAGTATTTTTCTGAACTTCTGCGATAAATTTGTGCAGAGCGTCTTCGATTTTTTCTTTTGTCAGATTTTTGGTTTTATCTTCTTCCATTTTTTTGAAGAGTTTTGAAACCAGATTTTCAGCGGTTTTATTCTGTTCATCCGGATTCTGATAGAGTTCTTTGAAGATGGCATACAATTCATTTTCAGAATAGTTGAGATTTTTTGCAAAATTCTGCATGGCTTTCCGGTAGGGTTTGCCGAAAATGCGCTGGAGTTCTTCTGTTTTTTTCCGGAGAGTTTCGGTATCTTTCTTGATCATTTCGATATTCAGTTCGACCGGTTTATTGCCTTTACGGTAGGCGTTGTCATGGTCTTGCTGATTTTTCAAAGTGACTTCGTTGGCGGCAACGATTTCGGAATGTTTCGCCAAGTCAAGATAGATCAGGAATATGGATGCAATGAGAGTAATCGAACAGACGATTACGAAGATGATATTTTTCTTGATAAAGTAGTTCATAGAAGCAGTATTCCCTTATTTTTTGATCGTCTCTTTGAGTTTCAGAGTCAGTTCAAATGTAGCCACATTGTATGCGCCTTCCATGAACACACCATCCACGAGTTTATCGATTCTGTCTTTTTTGTTATCGAAAACAAAGAACTTGGAGTTGCCAAGTCTTTTTGTAAGACGTTCGAGGAAGTTTGTGCTTTTGACGAGTCCATGACCGGCAAGTTCCACGGAGATATAGTCTTTGACAGCAGCCTGACCTTCGCCGCCTTCCATACCCATGCCGCCCATGTTTCCGAACAGGCTGTCATCCCCCATACCTCCGGGGTTTTGAGCTGCCGCCTGGGCTATTTTGGCAGGATCTTTTGTGGAAAGTTGGAATTTTGTGAGCCACATATTATCCGGGAGGATATTGAGGGCTTCGTTCATGACATTCGGCCAGCGTTTTCTTTCTTCCAGGATTTTGGCAGCTTCTTCATAGTCACTGCGAACGGAGGAGAAATCATTTTCTGCGCTTTTCAAACGGGAGACCATGGATTTGGTCTTTTTCATCTGTTTTTCTGCGATATCCTTTTTCGTATCAGCGATCTTAAGCTGCTGATTGAATCCGAAGAATGTCACGAGCAGACAGAGAAGCAGGGTTGCTGCTGAAGCATAGAAATAGGGATTTTTTGCTTTGAATTCCAGAATTTTCTGGCGTGATCTCGGAACGAGAGAGATTTCAACCGGGCATTGCATTGCATGACGGAGAGAAAGTCCGATGGGATCTGCAAACATGTGAGCCACGTCAGCGAGTTGTTCTTTATTGATTTCCTGACTGATAGCAATGGTTTTGAACGGGTTGAAATATTCGACCGGAAGGCGGAGTTTTTCCTGGAAGAAACGCGGCATATATCCCATAACAGAACTGCCCCCGGAGAGATACAGTTTTTCCGGCTTGCGACCTTTCTGCTGGGAACGGTAGATATTGATAGAGCGGCTGATTTCCCCGTGGAGACGTGTCATTACGTTACGGACGATTTTGGAAACAGTTGCTGCAACTTCTGATTCAGGTTCTTCGTATGCGCCTCCGAGTGCAACGAAACCGTGACGGCGTTTCATTTCTTCTGCTTCCTGATAGGAAATGCTGAATTCTTTACTGATCTGCTGCGTGATATTGTGTCCGGCGATCGGAATCACGCGGATGAACAGTCTGCCTTTGTCAACAAAGAGCAGGGAGGAACTGCGGCTGCCGATATCAAGAATCAATTCACAGTTGGCATCACCGACACCACTGAGACGAGCGGCGTTGTAACAGGCTGTGGGGGCGACTTCGATCAGGGAGACTTCCTTGCCGAGAGCTTCGACCCATTCGGTGATTTTTTCGATCCGTTCACTCTTGACGATTACGAACATTGCTTCGATTTCCCCGTTGTCATCGGTGACATTGAGGAGCTGTGAGCTGAGTACGACTTCATTCATTTCATAAGGAATGGCACTCTGTGCTTCGTATTCGATGATCTGTTTAATCTTCTTTTCATCATTCACCATGGAAGGGACTTTGACGAAACGGATATACGCATCGTGTCCGGTGAAAGAGATATTGACTTTTTTCGCCTGAAAATTATTTTCTTTGATAACTTTAATCAGGGCTTCCTGAAGCTGGTCATCCATATTCCCTTCGAGGATATCCTGGAAAGGACCGGAGGGGATCCCATATTCTTCAAAGGCAAAACGTTCCAACAACAGTTCACCTGTCTGCGTGTATGAGAACTCCGCAGCTTTGATGCTGTTTGCACCTATATCAAGACATAATACTAAATCGAGAGCAGCCATATATTATTTACCTTCCTTGTCTTCAGAAACGGTTTTTGTTTCGACAGTTTTTTCATTGGCGATTGCAGTCAAAGGCAGTTCAAAGCGATCTGCATCGACCCATTCCCATGGAGTTTTTTCCCGCGGCCAAAGCATGATCGGCAACTGTTGCTGCAGGCGTTCCACACTGGAGAAAAGGGCATCAGCCCGTTTCGTATTGAGCTTTTTGGTGTAGGAGAATGCTTTTTTCCCCAGGATTCTGCCATTGATGTCTTTAAAAATGACCACGCCTTCGAGATTTTTCAGATTGTATTTTCCATTTTTATCTTTAGGAAGATAAGGGAATACATAACAGGGCGGCATGAAAAGGGATGCCATGAAACGCTGAGATTTGTATGCCGGAGCGATAACAAGAGTATTCAGCTTCTGTTCTCCATAGAACCAGCGCAGGGAGGGATTCCTGCCGGTGGTCGGTACACAGATATACATTTCAATGGAGAGTGCATTGACCGGATATGCTTCATAACGTCTGATGTCTTTGGTCAGTTGGAAAGAAAATGTGACTTCATTGACCAGCCAGACTTTGGAAAAACTGCCGAGATTTCCACTGCGTCCGGGGGAAACTTTTTTGCTGTCAATGGAGAAAACCGGTGCTTTCTGCAGAGAGACATTGACTGTAACTGAACTTGCGGGGATACCGAAAGATGTCTCTTTGCGCTGGGCATGAAGAGAAATCGCCCCCATGCAGCAGAACAGCATCAATGCTCCGAATACTATTTTTTTCATCGTTTTTTTCTCCTGAAAACACACTTTTAGTGATTTACATAAACACACGATAAGCAAGATACATTTTCAAAGTGAATATGTCAAGTGAATGTTCTGCTTTTTTTGCTAAAAAATCGTTTTTTTTCATATTTTTTTGGAAAAAATCTTTTTTTTCAAGAGTTGGTATTGTTTTTTCGGACATTCCTGTTATGTTACTTTATCTGTCATGTAATAATAATTAAGAGGTTTTGGGGATTATGGCGATCCGGAAAATAGTGTTTCATCCGGGAGATATTCCAGCCCGCCCGGGGGTCTATATTTACAGAGATGTTTTCGGTACGGTCATCTATGTCGGAAAAGCGTCGAATCTCCGGCGTCGCATGTCGCAATATTTCCAGCCTTCGCGTGAGACTCATGCCGATCCGAAACTGCGTTCTCTGATCAATTCCATTGATTCCTGGGAGTGTATCACTGTCCGGAGTGAAGATGAATCTTTATTGCTGGAATCCCGTTTGATCAAAGAGTATGCTCCCAAATATAATATTTTGCTGCGGGATGATAAACGCATGCCGTTATTGAAAATTGATTTGACAGAACGTTTTCCGCGTCCCAAGCTGGCGCGTCTCAAAAAGGATGATTCCTGTCTTTATTTCGGCCCCTTTCCGAATGGCGGGGCATTGAAACAGACCATGGAGTTTCTGTCGAGATATTTCGGTCTGCGGACCTGCCGTTATTTTTCACCCGGACCGGAGGAGTATGCACATTGTCTTTCCGGAACTGTCCGGGATTGCTGCTGTCCCTGTGTCGGAAAAGTTTCTGAAGAGGAATACCGTTCCCGTGTGGATTCTCTGATTTCAGTATTGAACGGGGACACCGTGGAACTGACAGCCTTATTAAAAAACAAGATGATGGATCATGCTGCCAAACGGGATTTTGAAAAAGCCGCATTATACCGTGATATTGCAAAAAATATTGAATCGCTGTATGGGATCCGGACCCGGACATTTGCGAATGCAGTGATTCCGCCGGGGATCGATGGCGAGGCGGCAGTGCGGGATTTGCAGGAGGCGTTGAAACTGAAGACACCTCCGGAAACAATGATCTGTTTTGACAACTCCAATATTTCCGGAACATTGTCAGTCGCTTCCATGGTTTGTTTCAAGGGGGGGCGACCTTCAAAAAACAATTATAAACGTTTCCGGATCCGGACGGTACAGGGAGCCAATGACTTTGCCATGATGCGCGAGATCATCACCCGTCATTTCACCCGGCTTTTGAATGAAAATCAGCCGATGCCGGATTTGATGATCGTTGACGGGGGCAAAGGACAGCTTTCTTATGCGATCGATGCACTGGTTGCTTTGCGTTGTCCGCCGTTTCCTGTGATCGGTCTTGCAAAACGCAATGAAGAGGTTTTCATTCCGGGATATTCCGAACCGATCATTATCAGCAAAGACCGTCCGGCTCTGAAATTATTGCAGGCGATCCGGGATGAATCCCATCGTTTTGCGATCACCTATCACCGGGCATTGCGTCTGCGGACGATCCGGGATTCGATTCTGGATGAGATACCGTGTATCGGAGAAGTTCGTAAACAGGCCCTTCTTCAGGCATTCGGTTCTGTTACCCGTTTGCGTAAGGCATCCGCAGAACAGATCGCAGCCAAAGCCGAGGGGATCGGGCTTGATATTGCAGAGCAGATCGTGGATTATCTGGTGAAGCATCCCACCAGCGGCGATTTTGATATCCAATAAAAATAAAAACAGGATCACCGGCAGAGCAGATGATCCTGTTGTTTTTTGATTGCCGATCAGCTTATTTGTTCCAATAGGGAGAAATCTCTCTGAGCCGGTTGATGACAGGGGGGAGTTTTTCCAGGACAAAATCAATTTCTTCCATGGTGTTGTATCTGGAGAAACTGAAACGGATCGCGCCGTGTGCAGCGGTGTACGGGATTCCCATTGCCCGGAGGACATGAGAGGGTTCCAGACTTCCGGTCGTACATGCACTGCCGCTGGAGGCACAGATCCCGAACATATCCAGCAACATCAGAATGGATTCCCCTTCGATATATTCAAAAGAGATATTGGCGGTGTTGGGCAGACGGTGTTCCGGATCGCCATTGACACGAACCGAGGGGATCGTGGCGAGAATGGTCTGTTCCAGTTTGTCGCGCATGGCTTTGACATGCGTGTTTTCATTGGCGATCCCGGCTTTTGCAAGTTCTGCGGCTTTGCCGAGTCCGACAATGGAAGCAACATTTTCTGTTCCGGCTCTCCGTCCGTTCTCCTGATGTCCGCCGACTACAAACGGACGGAAACGAACGCCGCGTTTGACATAGAGAGCTCCGACCCCTTTGGGCGCATGGAGTTTATGACCGGAGAGACTGAGGAAGTCAATGGGGAGCTGAGCAAGGTCTATAGGAATTTTTCCGACAGCCTGCACTGCATCGGTATGGAAGAGAGCTCCGTTTTTATGAGCCAGTTCGCCCAATTCAGCGACCGGATAAATATTTCCGGTTTCATTATTTGCCCACATGACAGATACGACTGCGGTCTGATCGTCGATCATTTCTTTCGCCCGTTCCATATCCAGACGTCCTTTTGTATCCACCGGAATATGGCTGATCCGATATCCGCGGCGTTCCAGATCTTTTGCCAAATTGAGAACGGCGGGATGTTCCACTTTGGAAACAACGATCTTATCCCGTTTCGGACAGAAATCCAGTGCGCTGCGGATCGCCGCATTGTCACTTTCAGTACCGCAGGAGGTGAAAATCACTTCCGTCGGAGCGGCACCGATCAAAGCTGCCAGCTGTTCTCTTGCATTTTCAATATGTGCTGCGACCTGTCCGCCGAAGTTGTGAATACTGGAAGGATTGCCGTACAGACGGGTCAGAAACGGAGTCATTGCCTCGAAGACTTCCGGGGCAACTGCTGTGGTTGCATTATTGTCAAGATAGATGACTCTGTTTTCTGTTTCGGTTGTCATTGCTGGACCTCCAGGACGGTCAGGCGGTCGGAGACAAACTCATTGAGCTTGCTCTGCACCAGTTTTTTGAGAGTGAGTTTCGCATTTGGACAGGAGGCGCAACGACCTTTGAGCATGACTTTGACATTGTTTCCTTCGATGTCGATCAGTTCAATGCTGCCGCCGTCTTTTTCGAGAGCGGGGCGGATTTCCTTGTCGATGACTTCCTGTACCCGGAGAACTTTTTTCACAACAGAGAGGGCAGCGAAAGCATCATCTTTGGATGTTTCATTTTTTGTCTGTTGAGCGGATTGTTCTCTCCAGATACTGTCGAGGATCTCCTGGATCTGATCAAGACACATGCTGCATGCGCCGCCTGCTTTGGTGTAATCTGTGATCTGTTCGACGGTATGGAGATTATTTTCGAGAGCGACTTTCCGGATTTTCGTATCGGTAACGCCGAAACATTTGCATACGATTCTGCCTTCGTGGTCATCTTCAGATGCGATTTCCTGATATTCTTCGCCTCTGTTTTTCTTGTAATTTGCGATTGCCGCCTGCAATGCTTCCATGCCCATGACAGAGCAGTGCATTTTTTCTTCGGGGAGTTCACCGAGGAGATCGACAATATCTTTATTGGTGATTTTTGCGGCTTCTTCCAAAGTTTTTCCCATAACGATTTCGGTGAGAGCCGAAGAGGATGCGATTGCAGAAGCACAGCCGAAAGTTTTGAATTTTACATCGCAGATTTTTCCGCTGTCATCCAGTTTGAGATAGATTTTAAGAGCATCGCCGCAAGTGATATTTCCGACTTCAGCGACGGCATCTGCATTTTCGATTTCCCCGACGTTGCGCGGGTTCAGAAAATGATCCATGACTTTAGGTGTATATTTCCACATGATATTTATTCCTTTCCGTCAGATATTGAACTTATCCAGTTCTGCACGGACTTTTTCCGCGATGATTTTTGCTGCTTCTTCAACGGGGAGCAGTTCTGCATCACGGGAAGTACGGAGTTTGAATTCGATTTTGCCTTGATCCAGGCTCTTGGGAGAAACAATTGCCCGGAGCGGAATTCCGATCAGATCCGCTTCACTGAACATAAATCCTGCTTTTTCACCGCGATCATCGAAAAGAACTTCCACACCGAGTGCGGTCAGTTCTTTGTAAAGTTTTTCAGCTGCATCGCCCACACCGTTTTTGTCCGGATTGAGGGCGCAGAGATGAATCTGATAAGGAGCGATGGACATGGGCCAGACCGGACCGTAATCATCATGAGAATCTTCCACGACAGATGCCATGGTACGTCCGACACCGATTCCGTAGCAACCCATGATCATCGGATGAGATTTGCCGTCTTTATCCAGATAATTGCAGTTCATCGGTTTGGAATATTTTGTACCGAGCTGGAAGATATTTCCGACTTCGATACCGCGTTTCATCATGAGAGGCTGTCCGGTGACCGGGCAGGGATCGCCTTCGCGGACGGTTGCGATATCGGTCACATCCACATCTTTGAGATCTCTGCCGTAATTGAAGTTGATGTAGTGGTAATCTGTTTCATTGGCACCGACCACCAGATTGGAGCTGCCTGCAACGGAGTGATCGATCACGATTCTGACTTTGGAGGGATCGATTCCGACCGGAGATGCGAAACCGGGGACTGCACCGGCGGCACGGATCTGTTCATCGTTTGCAAATTTCAGTTCGGAAACAGCCAGATGATTCTGCAATTTTGTTTCGTTGACTTCAAAATCACCGCGGATCATAACAAAAATCAGTTTGCCTTCTCCATCTGCATAGAAGACAGCTTTTCCGGTCTGTTCCGGTTTGACTTTCAGGAAAGAAGCAACCTCTTCAATGGTCTTCTGTCCGGGAGTATGAACTTTTTCCAGAGGAAGTTCTTCGCCGTTTTTTTCAAATTTGAGAGCGGAGACAGCGATTTCACGGTTTGCTTTGTAGCTGGACATATCCGGAGAGAGGAAGATCGTATCTTCTCCGCAATCTGCGACGGACATGAATTCGTGCGAGACATTTCCGCCCATCATACCGGAGTTCGCTTTGATGGAAACGACATGCTGCAGACCGACCCGTTTATAGATGCGTACGTATGCTTCATGAGCCCGTTCATAGTATTTTTCCAGATCTTCCTGTGAAGTGTGGAAACTGTAAGCATCTTTCATGGTGAATTCACGGACACGGATCAGTCCGGCTCTGGGGCGTGCTTCATCACGGTATTTTGTCTGAAGCTGATATGCCATCAGGGGGAGCTGTTTGTAGCTGGTGACTTCGGAACGGACCATGTGAACAATCGCTTCTTCATGAGTCATACCGAGGATCATGGGCTTGCCGTTACGGTCTTTGAAACGGAGCAATTCCTGTCCGACACTCTGATATCTTCCGGATTCTTCCCAGAGTTCTGCGGGGAGAACGACCGGCATTTTGACTTCCTGACCGTCGATCCGGTTCATTTCCTCCCGGATGATGGTTTCGATTTTTTCAATGATCCGCATCCCGAGCGGCAGGATGGAATAAATCCCCGCCGAGACACCGCGGATGTAACCGCCGCGAACCAGAAATTTATGGCTGATGGTTTTTGCATCTTTCGGATCTTCCTTGATCCGCCGACCGAGCATTTGTGACATTCTCATAGTTGATATCTCCAAAGTAAATACTTAAAATTTCTTTAACCTGTTAATATCACCTCCAAATGCCTATCTTTCAAGCGGGAAGTGTTGTAAAAATGCAAAAAAATTGCTCTATTTTATCATTTATGAGCTGTTTTTACTTTGTTTTCCGTTTTTTCAGCGGTTCAGGGAGGGAGGCGTGGTGGACGGTTTTTCTCCGGCAGACTGTTCTGTATTGATCACTGTGCAATCCACATCAACAGCCTCCTCGTCTTCTGCGGGGGCTTGCTGTCTGCCTGTCTGATTCATTCTGTTTTTCATATTGAGTATATGGAATGTTCTGTATGATGGCAGAAAGAGGGAGAGCAACAGCAGACAGAGCAGGAAGGGGAGAAGGATGGTCAGGATTCCGATGATCAGCGGGATCGCAAGAATGATCAATATGATTTTCAAAAGAGTGGGCATAATATGCAGTTCCTTTCATTGATTTTGATCCGTGGGGTTTTCATTGCCGGGAACGGAGATATTTTTCTTGCGTGCTCTGTTGCCGCGATGATGTCTTTTTTTCTTTTCTGTTCCGGGAGCCGGCGGCGGCAGAGAGTCTTCCAGTGTTTCCATGTGCCACAAAACATTGTTTTGTAAGATCGCCAGTTCTCTTGCATGCGGGTAGCCTGGATGAGAAGTAAGTCTTTTCAGATTCAGATTTTTCAAACGTTCCTGCAAAACCATTGTCCGGATGGAGGCGGAAACTGCCCTGCGTGTCAGGGCTGCCGGTTTGAGCACTTCATGGATCAGATCCCAGAGAGCGTCATTGATTCCGAGACGGTTTTCCCAGAGGGAACCGGGTTCGCCTTGTCCCAGATACTGTTCGGCAAAGGGAAGAGTGAAGACAGACATAGCCAGAGAGATACTGTCTCTGTAAAGACCGGAGCGGACTCTTCTGTTCCGTTCTTCCAGCAGAGATAACATATAATTGCAAGCTGGAGTTCCCCAACGTTTATCGACGAACGGAAGAAATTTTTTCAGAAAACCATATTCGTGAAATGTTTTGATGATCCGGTGTCCATACGGATTTTTCAGGATTTTTTCCAGTTCCAGGGTCAATCTTGAATTGGAGGCGTGATCGATAAAATCCATACAATCATGGAGTGCTTTTTCGGTCTGTTTTTCCAATTTGAATCCATATTGTCCGACCAGTTTCAGAGCCCGGAGGATCCGGACGGGATCTTCTTCAAAACGCAATGCCGGATCTCCGATGGAGCGGATGCATCCGTCAGCAATATCCTGTTGTCCCATGCCGGTATAATCAATGATCAGATCTTTGACCGGGTCATAGAATAAAGCGTTGACAGTGAAATCTCTCCGTCGTGCATCTTCCTGAGCGGTTCCGAATTCGTTATCCTGAAAGATCATATTTTCGGGAGCGGTGCTGCCCGGACGGTGCAGATCCTGTTGAGGTTGTGGTTGTTTCCTGAAAGTGCTGATTTCGATGATATCGCCGTGATGAAAGAGATGGACCAGTCTGAATCTTCTGCCGATGATGAGAGTATGGCGATCCCGGAAGACTTTGCGTACTTCCTCCGGAGTGGCGGAGGTGGAGATATCATAATCTTTCGGGGTTCTGTCGAGCAGGATATCACGGACGGCTCCGCCGACGATATAGGCTTCATATCCGGCGCGCTGGAGCTGTTCTATAATAACAGTAATATGAGGAAGTATTTTTTCTTTCAGCATAATGGAAACAGGATCAGGATCTCAATATTTTTTTTGAATGACAGTATCAACGCCATCCATGGAAGGATCACGTTGCGGATAATCTGCGTTATAATGGAGGCCCCGGCTTTCGTGCCGGAGCATTGCAGATTCGATGATCAGTTGTGCGGTTGTGGCAATATTCCGCAGTTCGATCAAGTCGCTGGTAATATGGAAATCCCAGTAATACTTGTCGATTTCCCGCTGGATATTTTCAATTCTCCGTTTTGCCCGTTCCAGGCGTTTATTTGTACGGACAATTCCCACGTAGTCCCACATGAATCTGCGGATCTCATCCCAGTTATGGGAGATCACGACCAGTTCATCGGAGTTTGTGGCATTGCCGGTTGTCCACGGCGGGATGGGAAAATCCGGTCTGTTTTTCCGGAGTTCATCCAGATTTGCCGCGATATGATCGGATGCCAGTTTCGGTACAACGATCGTTTCGAGGAGACTGTTGCTTGCAAGACGGTTTGCGCCATGCAGTCCTGTGCATCCGGTTTCACCGACGGCATAGAGTCCTTTGATCCCTGTATAACCATTGGTATCTGTGAGGACGCCGCCGCAGCTGAAATGTGCACCGGGCACTACGGGGATCGGATCTTTTGCGATATTGATTCCGAGAGCGAGGCACTGTGCATAGATTCTGGGGAAACGCATTTTCAGGAAAGCTTCATCTTTGTGTGTCATATCCAGATAGGCGCAGGACTGTCCGGTACGTTTCAGTTCACTGTCGATGGCTCTTGCAACAGCATCACGGGGTGCGAGAGATTTCATTTCATGATAATGCTGCATGAATTCGGTATATACCCCTTTGGTGTATTGCATTTTCAGTGTTCCGCCTTCCCCGCGCAGAGCTTCGCTGATCAGAAAGTTTTTGACTTGCGGATGATAGAGCAGGGTCGGATGAAACTGATAGAATTCCATATTCGCGATTTTTGCATAGGCACGGTACGCCATAGCGACTCCGCCCCCGCATGCGACATCGGAATTGCATGTGCAGAGATAGACTTTCCCGCATCCACCGGTGGCGATGGAGGTTGTCAGTGCGCTGAAAGTTTTCACTTCGCCGCTTTTTGTGTCGAGTACATACGCGCCGAGACAGATATCATCCTGCATGCCGCGGCCGAGGCGTGCTTTTGTGATGAGGTCAACGGCAATATGCTGTTCAAAAATATGGATCCGCGGTTCTTTCCGGCATGCTGCCACCAGAGAACGTTCCACTTCTTCCCCGGTGATATCGCCGGAGTGGAGAATACGCCGTTTCAGGTGTCCGCCTTCTCTGCCGAGGTCATATTCATTTTTGTGAGATAACTGCGGATCTCCCATTTCGCCGCGAGTTGTGAAATGAGTTCCGATCGTATCGGTCAGCCATTGGATCCGTTCCGGTCCGGCTTCGATGATCTGACGGGCATTTTTTGCATTGCAGAGATTGCCTCCGGCATTCATGGTATCGGCAAGATGTTCATCAAACGAATCCTGATTATGAATAACACATGCGATCCCGCCCTGAGCAAGACGACTGTTGCAATCATCAATAGCACCTTTTGTTACGACAGCGATTTCACCCTGGCAGCGTTCTGCGAGGGTCAACGCACTGGAAAGTCCGGCAAGTCCACTGCCAATGACCAGATGATCAAAATAAATTTCCTGTGTAGTAGTCATTTTTTCCGAACCTTTTTTCATTTACGGGTTTTATTTTTTCATTTCAGACGGTAAATTACATGCAGTTTGTTGATTTTGCTAATGTTTCACTGTTAAAAAAGGATGTTTTTTATGGATATTTCTGAAAAAAGCCCTCAAAATCAGGCTGCGAAACGCCTTGCCTTTACTTCCGGACACCTCCGTACTGTTCTTGAATGTCTGATCTGCGCCGCTTCCGGAGCGTTGTATTCCACGATTTTTGCCGGGGTCTCATGGTATGCTCTGGCATGGGTCGGTCTGATTCCGTTGATCCTGATCATCACCCGTTGTTCTGTCCGCAAGGCTTTCTGGCTGACATGGCTCTGGGGATATTTCTGGAGTCTGTTTTCTTTTATGTGGCTCCGGGAGATCGTTTTTATTATTCCGTTTGTTTTTTCGTTTCTGCTGGGTGTTTTTCCTGCGTTCTGGGGAATGGCACTTCCTTTTATTTATAAATGGATCATTGTACCGCCGGATATCCGTTTGAAAGGGGCGGAGGCTGTTCAGGCATACCGGAACCGCAATCCGTTCAAAGAACTTGCATGTTGTCTGGCTCTTGCTTCCTTGTGGTGTGTAACCGAGTGGGTGCGCTCGTGGATCCTGACCGGTTTGCCGTGGAATCTGGTCGGCAGCAGTCAGTGGAGTGTGTTGTCTGTGATCCAGATTTGTGAATACACCGGGATTTACGGAATCAGCTTTGTTGTGTTGACAGTCAATCTTGCTTTGGCTGGAGTGATCGGAGAAATTCCCCGGATGAAAAATAAAAAAGATCTTCATGCGCCGTTCTGTACATTGCTGTTTGCTCTGGCACTGGTCTATTGCTGTGTGATGTTCGGGGTCAAACGGTATGTACGCTGGGAACAGAAAAGCGGTGAATTCAAAACATTCCGTGTCGGGGTGGTTCAGCCGGATCTCTCCCAACGCCGCAGCGGTGGAACGGAACGGACATTGGAGGCGATCGATGTTTGTGTGAAACTCAGTGAGGAATTACTCCGTTTTCAGAATGATCCAGCTGCAAAAATGGATCTGCTTGTCTGGCCGGAAACAGCTGTTCCCGTGGCTTTCAATGCAGACTATTTTCTTTCTGAACGTTTCCGCAATGAAGTGGCACGGATCAGTCGTGCAGTTCAAGTTCCTATGCTGATCGGGACATTGTATTTGAAAGCTTCTGAAACTGCGCGGGACGGCGTTGAGCTGTATAATTCCGCCATGCTGGTGCGGAATGCCAAACTGGAAGATATATACAGTAAAGTGCATATTGTTCCTTTCGGAGAATATGTTCCGTTCGGGGATACATTTCCCTGGTTGAATAAGATGCTCGGAATGGGGCGCAACCTTACCAGAGGATCCGGTTTTCTGCCGGTGAAACCGTATGAAGATCTGCGTTTGGGGATTTCGATCTGTTATGAAGATATTTTTGCTTATATTTCCCGGGCCCATGCACTGAAAAGAGCCAATGCTCTGTTGGTCGTGACCAATGATGCGTGGTATCCGACCAGTTATGAACCGTATCAACACTTTGCCAATTCTGTTTTCAGAACGGTTGAAACTCGTTTGCCGATGCTGCGTTGCGGAAATTCCAATTACAGTGTGGTTGTCGGTCCGAATGGAAAACTGCAGAGTATTGCCGGAAAGACACCCGGAAAATTTGAACGTGTCTCGCAAATTCTGGAATTTCGTTGTCCCCTGGATCCGGAGCCGACATTTTACACTCGTTACGGGAATCTGTTTATCGGGATTTGTGCGGGAGTGTTTTTGTTGATTTTTCTGTGGTCGATCCTGAATTGGCGGACGTATAAGGCTACTTTTTTAGAAATGTTTGATATAAAGAGGGGTTAAGGCGTTTGCAAAATGATGGAAGTTGTGTTATAGTATTGGACTTTTAAAGAAAAAAGAGAGTTATAAACCCATAAATCAAAGGATGAAATGCAAATGTTTACTGTTGTCAGTGCTATTCTTTACACAGCTGTCGTTCTGATTGCTGTTCTGTTGATCGGTCTTGTTCTTGTGCAGCCTTCCAAAGGCGGCGGATTCGGTTCTGCATTCGGGGGGATCGGCGAAAGTGTTTTCGGAACACAGGTCATGGGTCAGCTTTCCAAGTTGACTGTGATCCTTCTGACTCTTTTCTTTGTTTTGACTCTTGCTCTGGCTGTGATGACCGGTCATCGCTCTAAGGGTGATGCTGTATCCGGTTCTGTTCTGTTGCAGCAGGCAGCGGCAGCACCTGCTGTCAAAGCGGATACCGCCAAAAAAGATGCAGCTCCCGCACCTGTCAAAAAGATGGAAACAAAACCTGCTTCCGGAAAAAGCAAATAAGGTAAGGATATAGTAATCATGAAAGTAATGGTTCTGGGCAGCGGTGGCAGAGAACATGCGATCTGCCATGGTTTGAGTTTGAGTCCTGAAGTGGATAAATTGTATTGTTCTCCGGGAAATCCGGGGATCGCACAGATCGCTGAATGTGTGGCTCTGCCCTCCGGAGATAATGAAGCCGTTGCAGATTTTGCTGTCAAAAATCAGATCGATCTGTTGGTTGTCGGGCCGGAACAGCCCCTTTGTGATGGTGTCGCTGATGTTGTCCGTGCAAAAGGTATTCCCGTGTTCGGTCCATCCAAAGCGGGTGCCCGTCTGGAAGGCAGCAAGGATTTTTCCAAACAGTTTATGGTCAAATATGATATTCCCACTGCCCGTTATGCAACATTTTCCGAACCTGAAAAGGCATTGGAATATGTGGCGGCTGAATATGCTGCCGGTCGCGGCGTGGTCGTCAAAGCGGATGGTCTTGCTGCAGGAAAAGGTGTGATCGTTGCAACATGTCAGCAGGAAGCGGAAGACGCTGTCCGTTCCTGTTTCTCCGGAACTTTCGGTGCTGCCGGAAGTCTGGTGGTCATTGAAGAACTTTTGGAAGGTGAAGAAGCATCCATCCTGGCCCTGACCGATGGAAATACAATTGTTCCGCTGGTTTCTTCTCAGGATCATAAACGTTTGCTGGATAAAGATATGGGTCCGAATACCGGGGGAATGGGTGCATACTCTCCTGCTCCAGTCGTTACGGATGAATTGATGACTGAAATTTCTGAAACAGTCCTTGCCCGTTTCCTCAAAGGGATTCAGAGTGAAGGTCTTGAATACCGCGGGATCATCTATGCCGGGATCATGGTTACAAAAAATGGTCCGAAAGTATTGGAATTCAATGTTCGTTTCGGCGATCCTGAAACAGAAGCTCTGCTGCCGCGCCTGAAGAGCAGTCTGTTTGATGTGCTCAGCAAAACAGCACAGAAAAAATTGGATCAGGCTCAGATGGTTTGGGGCGAACAACCCTCTGTCTGCATTGTCATGGCATCTGCCGGATATCCCGGAACGCTTCAGAAAGGTTATCCCATCACGGGAATTGAAGCGGCTGAAGCGGAAGGAGTGATCGTGTTCCATGCCGGTACAGCAGTCAAAGACGGTGTTCTGGTCAATAATGGCGGACGTGTTCTGGTTGTGACTGCAGAAGGTCCGACCGTTGCGGATGCCACAGCCAAGGCTTATGCCGGAGTGAAAAAGATTCATTGGGAAGGTGTGCAGTACCGTTCAGATATTGCATATCGTGCCATTAACAGAAAATAATAAACGTTTTTTTGAAAAACGTTCTTGCATTATTGCGTTGTCAGCAGTAAAGTAAGTCAGAAAGAAGATCAAACAACAAAGTTTTAAAAGGAGATAAAAAAATGTTCAAGAAAATGTTGATCGCAGCAGCCGTACTGGCTTCCGCCGTAGTGTTCACCGCCTGTTCTTCCATTCAGGTTGCAACCACACTGAATAATGAAAAGATCACCAGCTCTGAATCTGCTACCAGTCTGGCACATCTCAATGCTGACATCTGGGGAATTTATCTTTTCAATCTGCCGCTTTTCACCGGCAGCAGCAAACAGCCGGGTCGTTGTGCAATCTTCACCGATACTGTTCAGCTTGACAACGCTGTTTCCATGTTGACCAAGAAAGCCAATGTTGATCTGGAAGCAACTGCTGTGACAGATATTACTTCCCGTCGCAACAGCATTTGGCTGCCGATTTTCTTTGTGCTCTGGTACAATGAAGTCCAGGTCAGCGGAAACGCCATTCGCTGAGACAATCCAAAGGTCTTGATTCAGGGGAGTCTTCTGCGAAGAGGAAGGCTCCCTTTTATTGTCAACAGAATAAATCAGAGGTACGGAAATGATTGCAAAAGAGATTAAAGAACGGTATTCCTGCAAACGGAAAAGTGATTTTGTCACTTATTTTGCAATCGGTTTCTATGTTCTGATCATCATTTTTGAATTTTATCTGGTCTTCGGGATCCCGTTTCAGTTGCGCCGTGAAGGGGTGTTGCAGAAACATGTGGTCAAAGAGGAGATGGTCAAACTGGTGGATTATCAGCGGGGATTGCTGAAATATGTTCCCGTTCAGAATGCAACCAATAAAAATGAAGTTGCGCTGGTAAACAATATGTTGGATTTGTATGCCAGCTATATCCGTCAGTATCAGGATATACTTTCTCTTCAGGATATGCTGGAGATCAATGATTTGCTCAAACGCTACGGTGTTCTTATTTCCACCTGGCAGGATAAACAATTTGTATTCAAGCGGGAAGAGATCCCCTTGATCAAAACTATGGAACTTCTTGAAAAGAAACATGATTTGTGATTATGCAGAATAATTTGATTACAGATCGTCCTATCATATTTTTTGACTTGGAAACGACCGGAGTGAATCCGTTGACGGATCGTATCGTGGAGATTTCTGTCCTGAAAGTTCATCCGGATGGGACCCGGCAGGTTCGTACCCGTCGTTTGAATCCTGAAATGCACATTCCGGAAGAGGCGAGTGCAGTTCATGGAATTTATGACAAGGATGTTGAAAATGAACCGACATTCCGTCAGATCTCCAAAAATCTTTTTATCTTTTTTGAAGATTGTGATCTTGGCGGCTATAATATTGCAAAGTTTGATATTCCTGTTCTGACCCGTGAATTTTCCCGTGCAGGATTGGTTTTTTCCACTGCAAACCGGCGTATTGTTGATGCCTATACTATTTTTTGCAGAATGCAGCCGCGGAATCTTTCCGCCGCTTATAAATTCTTTTGCGGCAAAAACATGCAGGATGCACACAGTGCCGAAGCCGATACTCTTGCAACCTTTGAGATTTTTGAAGGTCAAATGCAGATGTATTCCTCTTTTACAAAAGAGATGTTGCCGGAGGATGTGGAAAAATTCCCGGAAACATTGGATGAATTGCATCAGTTCTGTCAGCAGAACCAGATGACCGCCATTGATCCGGAGGGGCGTTTCCGTTGGAAAAACGGCGAGGCTGTTGTGGCTTTCGGGCGTAATGCCGGAACTCCGCTCCGTACTGTGGCTGTGGAAAATCCGGATTTCCTCCGTTGGGTCCTGCGGTCTGATTTCAGCGAAGAAGTCAAAAAAATCGCTTCCAATGCGTTGAAAGGCGAATTCCCTGTAAAGGAAAGTTGAGGCAGAAATGGACAGTGAATACAGAAATTTGCTGAGCCTTCTGGATGACGAGAATGAGCAGTCTGCTTGTCTTGCCATGGCGGAACTGCTCAAGCGTGATGAATCCAAATTGGAGCCTGTTTTGCGGAAATTGCAGGAAAGTTCCAATTTGAGATTGCGTCGCCGTATTCATCAGCTGCAGTCCACGATCCTGCTCAGACGCCGCCGGAAATCTTTTTCTGACAATCTTTCTTCCTGTTCTCTGGATTTGCTGGAGGGCTTGATACAACTTCATCTGCTCTGGTTTGATAATGATTCTCCTGAATCCCTGCGGAAACAGTGGGGAAAATTGGTGATCAAAGCAGAAAAATTTCAGCCTTCTACATTGGAATCACTGGCATTTTTTATGCAGAAAACAGGATTGAAAGCAGTGAACCGGGATGATTTTGATCCGGAACATCTCTGTCTCGGAACGGTTCTGGATAATTCTGCCGGTTCTGATTTCATGCTTTGTTGTATCGCTGTTCTGCTGGCTGCAAAATGCGGGATCCGTTTGCGGATCACTCAGTCGGCGGAAACTGATTTTATTCTGATCGACGATTATGAAAACGTGTTGGTCCCTGCCAATGATTGGGATTATATGCCGAATGACGGGACACGTTATACTTTTGAATTGTGGTCTGTTCCCATGCTGTTGCGTTATGCTGCCGCATTGCTTTTTACAGCGGCTGTCAGTGCGGACAGTTTCCGTTATATCCATACGATCGGGGCATGTCTCAACGGATCTTCCTCTCCGGAAGGTGTTGCCTTCCTGCCTTATCCATACGGTTCTGCCAAGTGAGTTTTACCGGCTTTGCGCCGCATGAAAAAGAGTCATGCATTCCTGTGCCATTTTTACATTGTGTACTCTGACATATTCAACGCCCGCATTGCACAATGCACAAAGGATCCCTGCTGTGGCATGATCTCTTTCTGTCGGAGGGAGCGGATGAGAGATATATTTCTGCATGAAAGATTTCCGGGAGGGACCATAGAAGAGCGGAAAGCCTGTTTTTTGGCGTAATTCCCCGGCTTTCCGGATCAATTCCATATCCTGTTCCGGGGTCTTGGCGAATCCGAGACCGGGATCCAGCAGGATCGAATCACGGCTGATTCCATTGCTGATTGCTTTTTCTGCGAGATGGAGCAGTTCTTCCGCCACATCATCGATCAGATTGTCATATTGCATCAATTCGGGGATTTTCCGCATGGTTTCCGGTGTGCCGCGCATGTGCATGATAACTGTGGGTGCATGATATTCAGCAACGACTTTTCTCATATCCGGATCATAGGTCAGACCACTGACATCATTGATGATTGCCGCCCCTGCTTTGAGAGCAGCTTCTGCCACTTCTGCACTGCGGGTATCCACACTGATCATGGCATCCTGATATTGTTCCAGAATTCCATTGATCACGGGGATCAATCTTTGGATTTGAATTGCGGCAGGGATTTCTCCGGCACCCGGACGAGTTGATTCTGCACCGATGTCCACACCTGCTGCACCCTGTTCAAACATCCGGAGTGCATCGGCAACTGCTGTTTGCACATCCGGATATTTATTGCCGTCACTGAATGAATCCGGGGTCAGATTCACGATCCCGAAGATTTCCGGGATCGTGACGGCATCATGATTATTCCTGTGTTTCAGGTGCATTATCTTCGCTGACTGCTTCTGTTTCAACAGTCTGATTTTCTCCGGTCACAACATCAACGGTTGTTTCTGCTGCAACAGAAACTTGAGTTTCATCTTCCGCCTGCGGAACTTCCGGAGCTTCCACTTCGAGAACGACGGATGCACCTGTGATTCTGTCATTTTTCCGCAGATCCATGATTTTGACACCCTTGGAGTTACGGCCGACAAGACGGATTTCATCCACATGCATCCGGGAGATCATGCCACGTTCAGTGGTCAGGATCAGTTCATCTCCGTGGCGGACACGGAGAGCTGCAATGACTTCTTCACCCGGGCGGAGATTGACGTTCTTCACGCCCTTTGCTCCGCGGCGTGTCAGACGGTATCCTTCGACATAGCTGCGTTTCCCCATACCGCCGCTGGTCACGACCAACAGTTGAGGACGTCCATCGTCGATGATTTCGACATCATCCGCATCATTTTCAGATTCGGCCATGTTATCATCGTTTTCTTCCGGAACTTCCGGGATCTCGGCATCTTCATTTTCCGGAATGATGCCGGTGACATCTGTGGAACCCGGAACAACTTCCATACTGACGATGAAGTCATCTTCGAGTTTGAAACGGATTCCTGTCACGCCGCGTGTGGCGCGACCCATTGTGCGGACGTCCTGTTCAACGAAGCGGCATGCCATACCTTTTGCGGTGGAGAGAATGATTTCACTCTTACCGTCGGTGATTGCTGCACCGATCAGGTCATCGCCTTCGTCAATGACAATGGCGCGGAGTCCACGGTTTGCCAGATGACGGAAGTCGGAGAGGCGTGTTTTCTTGATCACACCTTTGCGTGTTGCCATGATGATGCAGTAATCTTCCTTGTCGAACATCTCTTTCTGCAGGGTGAGCATCGCTTTGATGCGTTCGCCCTGTTCGACTTTGATCAGGTTGATAACGGCTTTACCTCTGCCGGTACGTGCACCTTCGGGGATGTCATAAACATTCATCCAGTACATGTAACCGCGGTCGGTGAAGAAGAAAATCAGGTCATGACTGTCTGCATTGAAGAGATGTTCCACATGGTCTTCTTCTTTTGTTTCCATGCCGATGATTCCGACACCGCCTCTGTGCTGAGTGCGGTAAGTATCTGCGGGAACCCGTTTGATATAACCGGTATTGGAAACCGTGATCACGCAGGAGTGGCGCGGGATCAGGTCTGCATAATTGAGATCGCCTTCGTCATAGGTGATTTCTGTTTTTTGTTTATCGGCATATTTGTTTTTGAGTTCGAGCAATTCAGTTTTGATGACGCCGAGTCTGAGTTCGCGGCTGGCGAGAAGGCTCTTGAGGTAATCGATATATTTCAGGAGTTCATCATATTCTTTCTGGAGGTCTTCGATCGCCAGACCGGTCAACTGATGAAGTCTCATTTCCAGAATGGCGTTTGCCTGGATCTTGGAGAATTCAAAACGTGCCATCAAAGTGCTCATGGCTTCTTCTTTGGTACGGGAAGAACGGATGATCTGAACAACTTCATCAATGTTGCGGACAGCGATCAGCAAACCGTCGAGGATGTGAGCGCGAGCTTCCGCTTTAGCCAGTTCAAAACGTGTTCTGCGTGTTACGACTTCCAAACGGTGATCGATGAACGCCTGAAGCACCTGACAGAGGTTCATGGTACGCGGGCGGTTGTGATCGACCACGAGCAGCTGGCATCCGAGAACACTTTCCATCTGAGTGTGTGCGAAGAGCTGATTGAGAACCACAGAGCCCATGGCACCGCGTTTGATCTCAATTACGATCCGGATCCCTGTATCCAGACTGGATTCGTCACGGAGGTCGGAAATTCCGGTGATCTTTTTGTCTTTGACCAGATCAGCGATTTTCTTGACGAGCATTTCTTTATTGACAGCATACGGAATTTCATTGACGATGATCAACTCTTTTCCATTTTTCTCCACGATATCCGCTTTGGCGCGGACTTTGATCACACCGTGTCCGGTTTCATAGAGTTTCTTGATGGGATCGATTCCGTGGATCCGTGCTCCTGTGGGGAAGTCGGGACCGGGGAGATACTGCATCAGTTCGCGGACAGTTGATGTGGGATTTTCGAGGAGATACACAGTTGCATCAATGACTTCCCCGAGGTTGTGCGGGGGGATATTGGTAGCCATCCCGACCCCGATCCCCATACTGCCGTTGACCAGCAGGTTCGGGAATTTTGCGGGGAGGACTTCCGGCTCATTGGTATCTTCGTCGAAAGTCGGGATCATGTTGACTGTATTTTTTTCGATATCCTGCAGAAGTTCTTCTGTGAAACGTTCCAAACGGCACTCTGTATAACGGTAAGCTGCGGGGGGGTCACCGTCGATACTACCGAAGTTTCCCTGACCATCCACCAGCGGCATGCGCATGGAAAAGTCCTGCGCCATACGAACCAGAGTGTCATACACAGAAGCGTCCCCGTGGGGGTGGTATTTACCGATCACTTCCCCGACGACACGGGCACTTTTCATATAGGGATGTGATTTGACCAGTCCCAATTGACGCATTGCATAGAGAATACGGCGGTTACAGGGTTTGAGACCATCCCGGACATCCGGAATGGCACGTCCCACGTTGACACTCAAAGAATACTGCAGATACGCAGTATGCATGATGTCTTCAATATTGACGGGAATATCCCGTTTTTCGATCATTTCCTCACTCATGGATCAGCATCCTTAATTATGGGGTTGAAAGACTTGTTTTCAATGGATAATATACACCGTTTTTGTGTGAAAACAAGGGCGCACGCGTATACGCGTATGAGGAAAACGGATTTTTTTGAAATTTTTTTGGATCAGATCCGCTTACTTTCCAGTTCTTCCCAGCGTGCACAGAAAGAATCCAGATCGGCTTTGCATTTTTCAAGTTCTTTCTGCAGGGGAGCGGCATCTGCTGCGCGGGTACGGAAAAACTCCGGATCAGAGAAAGTCGCTTCGATTTCAGCGATTCTGTTTTCCATCTCTTCGATTTTGATTTCCAGAGATTCAATTTCCCGTTCTTCTTTGTAAGTCAAACCGTTTTTGGGTTGGTTTTTGGGTTTTGCCGGAGTGTTTCTGACCGGAGCTGGATTTTCTTTGGCGATCCGGTTTGCCTCTGCTTCCAGACGGGCAGCTCTTTTGGCTGCATAGTTATCATAATCACCGACTTCCATCCGCAGAGATCCTTCCGGTTCAAAGGCGAGAATATGTGTGCAGACCCGGTTCAGAAAATAGCGGTCGTGGCTGACAACTGTGAGGCAACCTGTATAATTTGCCAGAGCTTCTTCCAATACCCGGAGAGTGGAGAGGTCAAGGTCGTTGGTCGGTTCGTCCAGAATCAGAAAGTTTCCGCCGCCCCGGAGGATTTTTGCCAGTGTGAGACGAGCCCGTTCTCCGCCGGAGAGACGTTTGATTTTGGTGTTGATCCGTTCATCTTCAAAAAGAAATCTGCGGAGATATCCCCATACCGTGACCCGTTCACTGCCGAGATTGATATGTTCATGTCCTTCTCCGATTTCTTCCAGAACGGTATTTTCCTCTGTTAGAGCCAGACGGTTCTGATCCACATAATTGAACTCAACAGTGTCCGCCCGGAAAATTTCTCCGCTGTCCGGCTGCAGACCACCAGTGATGAGACGGAGCAGAGTTGTTTTTCCGGCTCCGTTTGCGCCGACGATCCCGATTTTCATACCGGCAGTGAATTCAAAATCAAAATGATCCAGCAATTTTTTTCCACCGAGAGAAAGAGTTACATTTTTGAGTTCAACCACCCGGTTCCCCAGATGTGTAGCTTTGGGGATCAAGAGTTCCACATCACCGGTACGCTGCGGAGCATTGATCGCTGCGATTTCCTCATACCGTTTGATTCTGCCGAGATTCCGGCGCAATCGAGCTTTCGGGGAACGGCGTACCCATTCGATCTCCATCCGCAGAAAACTTTTCCGTTTCTGTTCCAGGACATCTTCATTGTATTCGCGTTCTTCTTTTCCTGCCAGAAAATCAGCGTATGAACCCTCATAGGAATAGAATGATCCATGATCCAGTTCCACGATGCGGGTGGCGATCCGGTCAAGAAAGAAACGGTCGTGCGTGACAAACAGGCATGCTCCTTTGTAAGCTGCAAGGAAATTTTCGATCCATGCAATCATATCCACATCCAAATGGTTTGTGGGTTCATCGAGGAGTAGAAGATCCGGTTCGGCAGCGATCGTGCGGGCGAGCATGACCCGGCGAAGTTCTCCCCCGGAAAGTTCCGAACAACGTTTTTCCGGGAATGTCAGACGCAGTTTTTCCATGATGACATCAATTTTGTGTCCCATGTCCCAAGCGTCGTGGATATTCAAAAGATTTTCCAGATGTTCATGTTCATGGGAGTCAGCCGGGAGACGGCTGTATTCTTCCATGATATTATCAAAGAAAGCGGCACCGCCCCGAACAGCTTCGCGGACTGTTTGATCGGGGGGCAGGGTGAATTCCTGCGGCATGTATGCGATCCGGAGATTCCGGGCAGAAGAAATATTTCCGGAAGAAACTGAATCCTGTCCTGCAATGATTTTCATCAGGGTGGATTTTCCTGCACCGTTTCTGCCGACCAGAGCGACACGTTCATTGTCATTAATCGAAAAAAACGCATCATCAAACAAGACCTGCTGTCCGATTTGCAGTTTCAGATGATCGCCTGTCCACAAGACCCGTTCTGCCATTGGGGATCACTTTCTTTTTTTTGCATGAGGTTTCCGCAGTTCATCCAGCAGAACAGTCCGTCTTTCATGTCTGGAGATTTCAGCGGCAAAGACCATATAATGAGTTTCAAGAGAGGTATCTGCCCCGGTGAAGATTTTTTCCGGATCTCCGGAGAGGATCGCATTGACAAATGATTGAAGACAATCTTTATCGCCTCCGCCGTGATGAGTGAGAAGAGTACCCTGATCGGCTTCGATCCTGATTTCAGTGGTTCTGTCGCGGAAGTAGGAATAGACTTCGATCTTGTTGCCGTCACAACGGATTTCCCCTTCTGAACCGAAAATGGTTGTGCGGCGTTCGCCGTATTGAGAACATCCTGCGAGTGTGAAAACAGCAGTCATGCCGTTTTCAAATTCCATATTGACCACCTGATGATCTGCCACATCGTTGTCACAGTTGAAAACGCATCGTCCATAAGGTCCGGTGCGGAGTGCTTCCATGATATTTTCTTCGGTAAGTTCGCCTGAGACTGATTCCAGATAGCTGTCGATCTGCTTTTTCCGGAATCTTTCCAGATAGAAAGAGGGGGCGTGATAAGGACATTCCTTGTTGCAATCCACGCAACGTTCCGGGCTTCCCAGCGGCTTGTTTTCTTTGCGGAAATACATCAGAGAACCGAATGAAGAAATTGCTTTGCAGCGTTGTCCTGCAATGAATGCGATCCAGTCAAGGTCATGAATGGATTTCGCCAGGAGAATGGAGGAGGATTCCGCTTCTTTTCTCCAATTTCCGCGAACATAAGAGTGTGCGAACCGCCAGTGTCCGACAGGTTCGAGATGCTGGATGGAAAGGATTTTTCCGATTGCTTCATTGCATACGAGGTTGCGTATGACCTGTGTATATTCAGAATATCTCAAGACATGGCAGACCGAGAGCAGGACATTATTTTTATGAACTGCTTCCACGATTTTGCGGCATGACTCAGCATCCGGAGCGAGCGGTTTTTCAATCAGGATATGATATCCGAGTTCTGCGAAAGCAATTGCCGGTTCAACATGCATCCTGTCTTGCGTGGAAATCACAACTGCATCTGCGAATTTCGGGAGTTTGACCACATCTTTCCAATCGTTGAAAACGTGTTTTTTGGGAAGTTTATGATCTTCAGCAATTCTGTTTCTGAAAAAATCCCTCGGTTCAGCCACTGCCACAACTTTTACTTTGTCTGACATGACTTTAGCAAGATTGGCATAAATCGTTCCACGACCGCCTGCCCCTAAAATAATCAGAGATACTTTCTTTTTCATGACCCCAAGTCCGGTCTTTCAGATATTATTTTGTATAATCTCCGGTTCCAGTGATCCGGGAGATTTCACCGATGAAAACGATATGATAATCATTTTCCGGATAAAATTTCGGGGGGATCAGGGCATCCAGAAAGTTTTCTTTCCGGAGTGCATCTTTATAAAGCTGGCGACATTCAAAGACCAATTCAGCTTCTTTGAAGGCGGGAGCAGAGACTGTTTCCGACGCGACCGGAGTCAACCCGGTTGCCGCCACTTTATCAATATCTTTTCCGGATTTTGAACCGCACAGATTCAATGCATCCCGGTATTGTTCCGGGAATGCAGAAAGAGTGAAAGAATCACAATTTTTGAGAAACTCCATGGTATAACGCTGCGGGCGTACAACTGCGATGGCAGAGGGTTTCCCCCACATGACCCCGAGATATCCCCAACTTACAGTCATGAAATTGAATTTTCCAGCGGAAAAATCTCCGGCACTCAGCAGGAACCAGCGTTTGCTGAAAAGATCAAACAGCTGAGTGGAGAAATTTTCCGGCAGAATTTCTGTGCGGTCCGGCATGGTGATTACTCCACAATTTTGTTCAACGGATATTCCACAATGCCGCTGGCACCCAGACGGGTCAATTCCGGAATGAGTTCGCGGACAACATGTTCGGAAACGATCGTGTCGATTGCGTACCATTCATTGTTGGTCAGCTGGGAGATGGTCGGATGAGCCAGAGCCGGGAGTTTGGAAACGACGTTATCGAGATCTTCTTTCCGGACGTTCAGCATCAGACCGACTTTTCCTTCTGCAGCGAGAACCGCTTTCAGGAGCAGGGCGATATTTTCGATTTTGCGTTTCTTTTCCGGATCCTGCATTGCCTGTTTGTTGGCAATGAAACGGGTTGTGCTGATGCAGAGAGTATCAATGATCTTCAGGTGATTTGCACGGAGGGAGGAACCGGTTTCGGTGATTTCCACGATAGCATCTGCCAGACGCGGCGGTTTGACTTCTGTTGCGCCCCAGGAGAATTCAACACTGGCGTTGACTCCGTTTTTGGCAAGATAGCGTTTGGTCATGCCGACTGCTTCAGTGGAGATCCGTTTGCCTTCCAACTGTTTGACGTTGTCGATCCCGGAATTTTCGGGAACAGCCAACACCCAGCGGAGCGGGTTGCGGCCGACTTTACCATAAACCAGTTCGGCTGCTTCATAGACATCAGAACCGTTTTCCTGGATCCAATCATATCCGGTCAGACCGCAATCGAGGATCCCTTCTTCAACATAGCGGGACATTTCCTGTGCGCGGATCAGCATACATTCAATTTCCGGATCGTCAATGGACGGATAGTAAGAACGGGAGCTGATTTCGATCTTGTAACCGGCTTTCGCAAACATGGCAACAGTGGACTGTTCGAGGCTTCCTTTGGGAAGTCCAAGCATCAATTTTGTCATTTTTTCTTCTCCTTGATTTTTTTCTTTTATGTAAAATGTTTGTTTGTCTTTCTTACGGAAAATCGTTAATATACATCAGAAGTTGTTTTTTTCCATAAAGAAATGGATTTTTCTTTGTGAAAAAACAGGGAATCAGTCTTCTTTTATGAATTGTTCCCATGCAGCATAGGCAGATCCTGCCGAAAAACCGCGTCCGGCAAGGAAACGGAACGCTTTTTCTTTCCGCTTCCTTACATCAGGTTCCCGCAACAGTGTCGATCTCTTCCGGTGCAAGGCTTCAAGGGCGGATTCTTCTTCGGGCATTTCTGTGGAAACTGATTCAAGAATTTCTTTGATAAGTTCCGGGGCGATTCCTTTCAATCGCAATTTCTCCCGGATTTTACGGGCTCCGTTCCCCCGGGCGGATAACGCATTGCACAAGGATTCAGCGTAGAGACGGTCATTCAGAAATCCCCGTTTGGTAAAATCTTCCAGAATAGAACGGATCTCAGCTGCAGGATATTCTTTTTCAAACATCTTTTTCCGCAGTTCCGCTGTGGAGTATGCACGCGTTCCCAACAGTCCTGCAGCATATTCCAACGCTGTTTTCTTTGTCTTCGCCATATCGTATTATTGAATGTGTTTCGCCAGATAAAGAATCAGATGTTTTCCGGAAAAACCAATTCCCCAGGAGACCAGTACCACAAAAAGACTGTCCGGAAAAATCTTCGCCGCCGCAAATTTCCAGAGCATCAGAAACATACTCAACAGACCGAAAATCTGTCCCCATGGATTCGCAAGCTGTCCCACCAGCGAGCAGACAAAAGCAATGACCAGAGTTCCGGTGAAATCCATTTTATTTTTGGTGATTTTCATGCCGCACCAGAGTCCTGCGGCAGAGAAAACGATCTGTACAAGAATTCCGGCAATTTGATTTAATGATTCAATCAGCGGTTCCATTTTTTTCCAACTGTTCCTCAAATTCATCCCATGCGTCTTCAATATCTCCGATACGCAATTCAAGCATATCATACTCCTTGCCTTCCGGCAGAGAACTGTCTGCATTCAACAATCCGAGAGTATTCAGAAGCTGTGCATGGAACTGTTTCATCTTTGTGACAATTTTTGCGGGGATCTCTGTATCCTGATAAGTATCCAGAAGCATCCGGGAACGTTCCAGTCGTTTGAAATCCAATTCCAGCAAACGGGTTCGCAATGGTGTCTTGGTTTCTTCAATGACCGGATCAAAACGGCTTGCCGCTTCTTCCCAGCAATCTTCCACATAGTTCATGAAAGCCGCTTCCTGAGCATCATCCGCGAAGACAACCCCCATGAAGTCGATCAATTTCCGGACAAATTCCGAAGCTGAATCCTGACCGTTCGCCAGGTCATCCTGGATCATGGCATAGATTTCCGTATAATCCAACGGTGCACTGACATCTTCCAGAAGCATATCCAAAGAACCGATCTTTCTGGCAGAAGCGGAAAAATCTTCCGGTCTGAGTTCCTGTTTGTTTTCTTTTTCCCCGTGACTGTGGTCATGACCATGCTCATGACAGCAGCAACCCTCTTCATGGTCATGATGATGTTCCGCCGCCGGAGCCGGATCAGCGATTTCACTGAAATCTCCGGAGTGAGTATCATCCACAGGAACCAGTGTCCAGTCTGCACCATCCCGCTGAATGGTGATATCCTGCATCTTGGAGGGATATTCTTCGATTGCCAGATAAGGTCTGTCACGCAGATCTTTCCGGTTGGTATAAGCGCAGAGATAAGCATGGGCGATCTGATCCGGAATTTCCAGATATTCCCCGAATTCTTCGTATGCCTGGATCAAGCCCTCTTCAAAATCCGTAAGAACCCGGTCACATTCTTCCTGCGGGGCAAAATCTTTTTTCGGACAATATTCAAATTCAAATGTGCCGTTGTACCAATCTTTGACTGTAAACAGCAGCGCATCCCCTTCAGCAACATTGTATTTTTTATAGAACGCACTCAAATCGAATGCAGTCAATGTGACCAGTGCTTTTTCCGAGGAGGTCGCATTGCGGAGCGCATCATAATTTTCCGGAGATTCCGCTACAATACAGTCGATCATACCGGAACGTCCGAGCATCTGAAAAATTTTGGCTACCTGACTGAATTGAACCGGAATGGATTTTGCTTTGCAGGCTGTCTTTAATCCATGAGGACGCAATGTATATTCATCTGCAAAAATATCTTCGGAACAGAATGGCGCAAAACGTGCACCGTAAAAGAGGATCCCCTCTTTCAGTTCAAGTTTTGTCGGGAGAATTTTAAAAACGGCATCCTGAAAGAAAACCGCGCGGTTGTAGCAGAGTTCTCCGCCGCAACGGTAAAACAAGGTCGTATTCCCTTCCAGAAGCAGTTCCACATCACGTTCCAAACGTGTCCGTTCCGTTTTATCCGCCGGTTTTATCGGAAGATTGGCTTCCACAAAAGAAACTGCATCTCTGACTGGAAATGAGAGTTCATTTGCGTGCGACTCAGTAAATGCAGACAAGAGTTCTTCTATGGATTGATGCCGTCCGGTATTTTTCATGATGTGGTTCTCCTGTGTAAAATGATTTCAGAATGTGTTGAAACTTTTCATTTTGGAAAGACGGAGATGGAGAAAACTTCCAACCCAGTTATCCAGTTGATCCTGTGTCCATTCTCTGACTTCGTCGATCGTGACCGCATCCTGCAGACTGAATTCTCCGCTGCGGATCCGGTTGAGACGGGAAAGAACTGCGCCACATCCGAGTTTGGCTCCCACATCCGCACAGAGCGTCCGGATGTAAGTTCCTTTGGAACAGTCTACAGTGAAATCTGCATACGGCAGTTCGATCCGGTCCATCGTGATGGATTTGATCGTGATCGGTTTGGCTTCCCGTTCGATTTCCTGTCCTTCCCTGGCAAGTTCATACAGGCGTTTGCCATCTTTTTTGACCGCAGAGACCATCGGGGGAACCTGCATGATGTTCCCGACAAAAGAGGCAAATGTGTCCCGGAGCATCTGTTCTGTTACGCCGGACCAGTCATTCTGACGGATGATGTTGCCGTCCATATCCTGTGAATCGGTTTCTGTTCCCAGCAGGATCGTTCCTTCATACGCCTTGTCTTCTCCGCTGAATTGCTGACTGAGCTTGGTGAATTTTCCCAGTACCACAACCAGCAATCCTGTTGCTGCGGGGTCAAGAGTTCCACAGTGTCCGCATTTGGCGACATTGAAACGGGAACGGATGAATGCCACAACATCGTGACTTGTCCATTCTGCCGGTTTATTGATCAGGAGTATGCCGCTGCGGTTATAGACCGGCAGACGGTGTTTCTCAGGTCTGTTTCTCATTGAGTTCATTCTCCACTTCTTTGAGTAATATCTTTTCCGCTTCTTCAAAAGAAGAAAGCCGCATTGTGCATCCAGCTGCCATTTCATGACCGCCTCCACCGATCGCCCGTGCGATCCTGCCGACAGAATAACGACGGTCTTTGGAACGCAGAGAACATTTGAATCCATCTTGTTCGTTGCGTATAGTGGCAGCGATCAGGGGCCCGTCTATCGCACGCAGAATTTCAATGACCTGTTCCGTATTCCGTAAATCTATATCATATTTTTCCAGCAGTTCCGGCGCAAGATAGGCATAGATCATTTTTCCGTCAAGAGCCTTTTTCATGTAACGGAACAATAATTCCGCTTCAAAACGTGCCAGATTTTCTGCTTTGGAAAAGAAACAGGCGGTCATGATCTTTTCATAATTGCAGCCTGCTTCCCGAAGCATGGCGGCTGTACGCATCGTCCGTGCGGTCGTGTTGGTGAAACGGAATCCTCCGGTATCTGTAACCAATCCGGTCATCAGGTGTTCTGCCGCAGCAGGAGAAATATTCCAGGTCGCCGCCTGTGCCAGCATCGTAAGGATCTCTGTGTCGGATGCCGCATCCGGAAGAACCAGATTATAATCAGCGTAAGCCGGATTATCAGGATGATGATCTATGTTCAGTACGGGCAGAGAATTTGTTTCTGCATTTGCAAAAAATTCAGCCGCAACTCTGTCTTTCCGGGCAGAGTCCATCACAATCATCAGTGAATACCGGGAAAGTTCCTGTGCGGATGGTTCTCCGGTCAAACCTGTTTCCGGCAGCATGGGACGGTAATAATCAGGAATGCTGTCCGGCAGAATGGCATCGGCTGAAAAAGCGTTTTCATTCAACAGCAGAAGCATTCCGCATAATGATCCGAGCGCATCCCCGTCCGGACGGATATGAGCGGCAAGAAGAATACGTCCCTCACGCTGCTGATTCAGAAAATCTGCACATTCAGAGAGCGTAAATATTTTACTCATCAGCGTTTTTTTCTCCGTCTTCCAGTTCCTGCAGAAGAGAAAGAACACGATCACCCTGTTCCATATTGTTGTCGCGCACAAATTGCAGAACCGGAGTATATTTCAGGATCACATGTCTGGAAACTTCATGCTGAATATCTGATCTCAGCTTGTAAAGTTTCTTCATAATGGCATCCGCTTTATCTTCTTTGGCTCCGAAAATACTGATATATACAGTAGCATTCCGGAGCGATTCAGAAGCGTGAACCTTTGTGACCGAGATGAGACATCCGCCTTCACTCAGAGAAAATTTTTCAATTACATCCGCTATTTCGCGTTTGAGTATTTCGTTGACCCGTGCAATACGGTCATTCATCAGTGCCATGACGCACCTCCGTTTTCATAAATAAAAGTTTGACACGATCCCTGATCAGAGGGTCGCTTTTTTCAGTTCGATTTCATAGAACTGAATCACGTCACCTTCCACAAAGTCAAGGAAGTTGTCCAGACGGATACCACATTCCATTCCCTGACGGACTTCTTTGAGATCATCCTGGAATCTGCGCAGAGAGCGGACTTCCCCGTTGAAGATCAATTCGCCATTCCGGAACACACGGGATTTGCTGCCGACTTTGACCAGTCCTTTTTCCACTGTGCATCCGCAGATCTTCGGACCTTTGGAAAGTTCAAAAATCTTGAGGATCTTGGCAACTCCGAGTTCTTTTTCACGTTTTTCCGGTTCCAGACGGCCTGCCATAGCATCTTTGATATCTTCCAGCAATTCATAGATAATACTGTAAAGACGGATCTCAACTGTTTCTTTCTTGGCAAGGTCATTGACTCCCGGATTGACACGGACATGGAATCCGATCACAATTGCATTGGAGGAGGATGCCAGCAGAACGTCGTTTTCTGTAATCGCTCCGATTCCGGTATGGATCACTTCGATACTGATTTTTTCTGTAGAAATCTTTTTCAGCGATTCCACGATCGCTTCAACAGAACCGCAAACATCCGCTTTGACAATGACTTTGAGTGTGTTTTTCTGTCCGCTTTCCATCTGTGTGAACAAATCATCCAGACTCATGCCGCCGCTTTTTCCGGTAAGAGTTTCCATACGCTTGTCGGCAGTACGGTTTTCTGCAATTTCACGGGCTTCTTTTTCGGAGTCGCAGACTACCAGTTTCACACCTGCGTCCGGCACACCTGTAAGACCGACGATCTTGACCGGAGTACTGGGACCGGCAGATTTGACACGCTGTCCGTGACTGTCGATCAAACCTTTGACTTTTCCGTAATGTTCACCGCAAATCACGGCATCGCCCACATGGAGTGTTCCGTTTTTCACAATGATATTGGCAGTGGGACCGAAACCCTGTTCCAACTGGGATTCAAGGACATACGCAGCAGCTTTCCGTTTCGGATTGGCTTTCAGTTCCAACATTTCCGCTTCCAACAGGATACGTTCGAGCAGTTCATCGATCCCCTGTCCGGTTTTGGCAGAAACTCTGACCACACCAGTGGTTCCGCCCCAGTCCTCCGAGGTGAGACCGTTCTGCTGCATGTTCAACAGAACTTTGTCCGGATTTGCATTGGGCAGGTCGATTTTGTTCATTGCCACAATGATTGGAACTCCGGCAGCTTTTGCATGGTTGAGAGCTTCCACAGTCTGCGGCATAAAGCCGTCATCAGCAGCAACGACCAGCACAACGATATCGGTCACATTGGCACCGCGGGCACGCATGGCTGTAAACGCTTCGTGTCCGGGAGTATCAACAAAGGTGATGGAGCGTTTACCGCAATAGGCAACAGAAGCCCCGATATTCTGCGTGAGTCCTCCGGCTTCCCCGGCTGCAATGCGGGTTTGGCGGATCGTCTCCTGAAGAGATGTTTTGCCGTGGTCAACGTGTCCCATGAATGTCACGATCGGATTTCT
>JAGCNI010000030.1 GCA_017646015.1 Lentisphaeria bacterium | reverse complement strand
TAGGTTTCCACGTTGTTCACGTTGGTGGAGCAGCCCCAGTAACCGCCGCCGATGTTGGCAGGGAACGGAGGTTTCGTTGTGGGCTCACCACGCTGACCTTCCATGGAGTGGATCAGAGCAGTTTCTTCACCGCAGACGAATGCACCGGCACCGAGTTTGATTTCAATATCAAAGGAGAAGTTGGTTCCCATGATGTTGTCACCGAGAAGTCCGATCTGACGGGCTTCTTCGATTGCAATTTTCAAGCGGTTGACAGCCAGCGGATATTCAGCACGGATGTAAACCAGACCGCGCTGTGCGCCGATTGCATAAGCACCGATCGCCATAGCTTCGATCACAGAGTGGGGGTCACCTTCCATGATGGAGCGGTCCATGAACGCACCCGGGTCACCTTCGTCAGCGTTACAGACGATATATTTTTCATCTGCTTTGACACCGGCAGCGATTTTCCATTTCATACCAGTGGGGAAGCCGGCACCACCGCGTCCGCAGATACCGGAGTTGAGGACTTCCTGCACAACGGTTTCAGGAGTCATGTTGAACAAGCATTTTGCCAGAGCCTGATATCCTTCGTTCGCGATATATTCGCTGATTTCTTCAGGATCGAGGAGACCGCAGTTACGCAGAGCGATACGTTCCTGTTTTGCGTAGAAGGACATTTTTGCATAGTCCTGAATGCGTTCTTTCAGGAGGGGTTCGACGAAGAGCAGGCGATCGACCAGTTCTTTGCCGATGATGTGTTTTTCGACGATTTCTTTTGCATCTTCAGGAGTGACCTGGACGTAGAAGACGTTATCGGGCATGATCTTGACGATCGGGCCCTGAGCACAGAAACCGAAGCAGCCTGTCTGAACGACTTTCACATCGTTTTCGAGTCCGTTTTCTTTGAGAAGATTGCGGAGGTTATCCATCAATTCTTTGGAATTGGAGGCATGGCAGCCTGTACCGCCGCAGCAGAGGATTTCTTTTTTTGCGGAATGAATATCGTGTTCAGAGACACAACGAAGCGCCAGTTTATTCTTGCAATCATTGTATGCTGCAAGCAACGCTTCCTGCGAAGAGATTTTATTCATGGATCAACCTTTTTGCTTATATTCGTTGATAATTTCAACCGCCTTCGCGGGCGTGACTTTACCGTAAACCTTGCCATTGACCATCATCACAGGGGCAAGACCGCAGGCACCGACGCAACGGAGAGCAGAAACAGAGAAAAGTCCGTCCGGAGTCGGAGTGGTATCGGCTTTGATACCGAGAACACGTTCGATTTCAGAAAGAACTTTTTCAGCACCTTTCACATAGCAGGCTGTACCGAGGCAGACATCGACACGATATTTGCCTTTGGGTTCCGTTGTAAAATAGTTGTAGAAACTGACAACCCCGGAGACATGAGCTTCCGAGAGGACGAGTTTCTGGGCGACATGGATCTGGACTTCCCGCGGCAGATAACCGAAAATATCCTGGGCTTTGTGCAGGACCTGGATCAGGCGTCCGCGACGACGTTCATCGTTACGGTCGATACCAAGACCGTCAATGAAAGCGTCGAGTTCAGCGAACTTTTCAGCCGCTCCTTCCGACAATTTGTTGCAACACATGGTTTCTTTTTCCTTGCTTTAAGTTAACTGATATAAAAACCGTACAGCCTTATGGCCATTTTTTCTAATTCATTTTAATGTTTGCTTTTTTCTCCTGTTCTTCTTTTCCTCCATTTTATTACGTTGTTCTATATCAAGGATTTCCTTTATTTATCTGCAATATTGTTCAAGCGATCCATCTTCATCCGGACACCAAGCAACGCCAATCCGCCGGCAATCACTTCCCGCTGGATCACAACATCTGAGGGAACCTGTAAAGCGACATTGGCAAAATTCCAAATATATTTGACACCCAACTGAACGACCTGATCCGCAACAGTCTGAGCTGCGGTATTGGAAACACAAATCACAGCCACCGCCGGGATAAAATCAGAAAAACGTTCCGCCATTGTACGGATATCATACACTTCACGATGATGGATCACTGTACCGATTTTCTCCGGATCACTGTCAAAAACGCTTTCTATTTTGAAGCCGTAATGACTGAAATCCTCATAACCAAGTAATGCTGATCCCAGAGAACCGGCTCCGATCAAAGTTGCAGAAATGTTCTCCTGCCAGCCAAGGAATTGAATGATATAACGGATGAGTTCACCGATATCATACCCGACGCGACGCTGTCCGCTGATTCCGGTCAAGGCAATATCTTTGCGAACCACAATAGTTTCGATATTCATATATTCTGCAAGCTCAGTAGAAGAGACACTGACTTTTCCTTCAGACTGCATTTTCAACAGTTTATGAAGGTAAGTCGGCATTCTCCGGATAGCCGGAGTATTCATGATCTTGTCCCGTCTCATGCCTCTCTGATCCCTCGCATTTTATACATGTCCCGTTACACGCTACAATATTATTTTAAAGATATTTATTTATTTTAGATATACTATACCATAAATATTTAAAAAAGCAATCCAAAAATTAAGAAAAAAATATCTTTTTCAGTTATTTTTCAAAAAAAATCTGATTTTTTCAAAAGAATCTTTATATTTTAAAGAGATTCTCTCAAAAAATTACAAACTATTTTCTTATCGCATAGAAATATCCAGAAAAAAACGACTCCGGGTTCTACATAAATCCGGAGTCGTAATCTTTTTTCCTGATTGACACGATAGAAATAAAGTCCTCCATTTTTATTATAAGGACTTGTTATTGTTTTTCAGTTATTTTTTTCAATTTTTTTAGAATAATAATTTTCCAAAAAAATCTTTTACCGGATCAAGCAAGTTGTATAGCTTTCATAAAGTCAAAGACTTTACGGTAGGCCGCAGTATTGGGTGTCACATCTTTCGGGAAAGAAAATTCCAGATTGCAGGGGCCGGTATAACCGTTCCGGTACAATGCGGAGAGAACAGCCGAAAAATCAATGATCCCGGTTCCGGGGATCAGGTGTTCTTCCCGGATCCCATGATTGTCTGAAACGTGGATATGGCGGACCAATCCAGCGCAATCGGAACAGACTTTCACAGGGTCTTCATGCAAATTGGCATGGTTCACATCGAATGTCATGAACATACGATTTTCGCCATAGGAACGTGCAAACTCTGCAACCTCTGCCACATTCGGGAAACGTTCATTGTGTTCCGGTTTGTAAGGGGCATTTTCCATACAGAAAAGAAAACCGAGCGACTCCGTTTTCTCCAAAAGTTTACCCACAGCATCATGGAAATATCTGCCGATTTCGGGATTCAGATAACGATCCCAGTAATGTTCCACGATCGGACACGGAGCGAATTCGGCAAAATCAGCAAGATAGCGATATGCCTGTTCCACAGAAGCATCGCGCACAGCCGGATCAGGAGAACAGCTTCCGCCATTCAGAATTCCATGAACCGCAATAACCTTGCATCCTGTTTTACGGGCAGCACGAATCATGGGTTGAGTTTCACCGGCATAATTGAAACATAATTCAAAACCGCTGAAACCTGCCTCCATTGCCATCTCAAAATGTTTCGTGAAACCATCTTCATCTGTTCCGGCAACTCCGAACGCACAAGTGCTGGTCGTAATCTTCTGTTCCATACCCAAGATATCCTTTCTGCAAAAATCTGAATTCTCTTTCAATCATTTTCCGGAACATAGCATACATTCACAGAATATCAAACATTTTTCAAAACTATCCTGCATCATTTCCGGGAAAAATTCCCGGACAGAAGAGTCCTCACCCGGAAATATTCGGAAATACCCCATGCCTGAGCATGACATCCCCTTTGTTGATGCGGAAAATCTCCATCGAGGATCTCCGGTGTATGAGCCAGACATCCTGCATCCATCTGATATGCCATGGAATCCAGCAAAGCTCCAGCCATCGGCAGACCGGATTCGCCATAAACGAGATAACAGGCTTCACAATATGCGGGAAACTGCCAGGTCCAGGCTGTTCCATTGTGATAAGCAACTTTGCGGCGGGTATCTTCATCGCCCTCATATCTGCCGCAATAAGGATGCAACGGATCATTCAGCAAATGATTCTCTCCTCCACGGACAGGCAGCGGATAGAGCACATCACGATCTGCAAGAGAACGGATCGCTCCGGGGATCAGCAGAGATGAACAACTTTCAAGAATCGTCCGGCAGAGCCGCGGATTTGTGATCGCCCCCAACGTAATGGCATACAGTTGATTCGGACGCAGATGATCATCCGCTGTTGCCTGTGCGGGAGTTTCCCCGGCTTTACAATGCAGACAATCCGAAAGATAAGGTTTATCCCGCAGAACAAAATATTTTATGAGAGACTCAGCACATTTTTCAGCACGCTGTTTCCAAACCAATTGTTCTTCCGCAGACAACTCCTCGCTCAGGAAGCGTAATGCAGCGAACCACAATGCCTGAATTTCCACCGGATACCCCTCCCGCGGTGTACCTGCCGGATAATTGGAATCCATCCATGTAAAATGGGCAGGACTGAATACAAGCATACTTTCCGGATCGGCTTTGATCCCGTTGGGAGTTCCCTGCAGGATTCCCTCCGCAAGAGAACGGAATGTTTCCAGTAATGTCTTCCCTCCGGGCAGGATCTCAGAGAGAATTTTACGGCTGTTTTCTGCGTTACAATAATCCCGGCAGGCGGTGAACAACCACAAAGGAGCATCCGAAGTATCCCGGTTGTCCGCATTCTTTCCGCAAATCATATTCGGGATCGTTCCATTCCGGGCAAATGAAGCAAACTGCAACAGGATTTTTCCGGCATCCCGACGGAATTGAGGATCAGCGATCAATCCACGGGCAACGATCAGCGTATCACGCCCCCAATCAAGAAACCACGGATAGCCCGCAATAACGGTTTTCAGAGCATCCCGTTTTACTACAAATTGTGCCAGAGACTGATGCAATATTTCCTGAACCGGCACACGGCAGTTTTCAATCTCATCAGCAATATCGGGTCCGGCAGAAAATGAAAGCTGTTCATCCGGAGAAGTCCGGATCGAACCTGTGAACGATGCCGTTTCGCCGCCATGTAAAGCAATTTCAAAATAGCCGGGACTGAAAAGATCGGTATCCGGATCCAGACCGCGGGCAGCTTCATCCTCCTGATGAACCATATATTGCCATTCGTCGGAACGGATAAATCTGCCATGATCCGACTCCACGGTAAGGACCCGGTCATCCGCAGGAGCAAACCGGAAAGATTTTTCTTCTTCCCGGATCAAACCGCTCCAGAGTTGTTCCGGTCCGGCAGAGGCTTTCGTAGAATTATGAAAAGAACGATCCTCAAGATCCGGACGGATAATAAAACGAACAGGGGCTGCATCACACAATTTCCGGTTCTCTTCCCGGCAGGTATGACGTTTCAGGATCATCCGGACTGCATTGGCTCCGGGGAGGATCTCCAACTTCATTGCAACATCAGCAAACAAGCCGTTGCCGACAGGCAATTCAAATTCCCAAATCCCGGCACCATCCGGTTCCTGACGGAAACTTTTCAGACAATCCACCGAGAAGAACTGACTCTTGGCATGGTACAGACTCCAGATCCGGAAACGCCGCAGCATGATATGGCGGTTTTCAGGATAATCCGGATTCAGATTCGCCAACAGCAACGCATCATAACGACTCCATAATGCACAGGGTTCAACAGGCTGCCAGATCAATCCGCCCCTGCCATTGCCGCACATAAAACGATAACGACCACGCTGCAATTCTTTCCGGCTCAAACAGGTTTTCAAAGTGTTCACCTTTTCCGGAAGATACAACAGAGGAGAACTGACACGCAACAGTTTTTCTTCCGAAAGCAGACGGATCAACAGCTCCCCACAAACCATTGTTTCCGGTGTCTCCTGCGGTGGGATCAACAGAAAATAAGAATCATCCGCTGCGAGCAGACTGTTTCCATAAGCACGGACTTTTCCCTGTTTCTGAAGCAGCGCACGGAATGGATCCGGCGATTTCAATAAAAGAAAATGTCCCGGCGGGATCATTACCTGACGGTGCAGATCTTCCGGATAATTCCAAATAGTGAACGGAGCAGCATTCTTTTCTCCGTAAAGAGAATGGAAAAACTGTTCCGGAGATCCACGGAGTTGTTCAGCCAACAGATCAAGATCCTCATTTTCTGCCACGACAGAATCATTTTTCACGGCAAGGATACGGGCAACAAGGGCACGGGCTGACTGTGTGGCAAGATGCGGAGAAACACATTGTTCTGCCGCAGTAATACACGTTTCGATTTGTTCCAATACATTTCGGTCAGAGGTCAGGCACAATACTTCCCCCCCGGCAAGCAGCAGAGAACGTTCTCCCGCCGACATCTCCGCCAGATAAATTTTTTTCCCGGAGATCAAATCATACATCTCTCCGGCATCCATGGGAGCGGAATAGGAATTCCAACGGATCTGTGCATGATGCTCTGTATTCAAATTCACCGCAATGATCACTTTGCTTGTTCCGCTGTGATCTGTTCTGCCCAGCATTACAGCATCTGGACAATGGGAATCGATCACATGGATCTCAGAACCATTATGAAAACACGGCAGCAATGCAAGAATGCGGTTCAAACGTCCGATCATATCCACCTGATTCAATTCAGCACACCAATGCAATGCAGAAGCCTCATGAACATCAATTTTTTCCTGTGCGAACCATTCCACTCCATTGGTAAAACCGAATGTTCCATTGAAAGAAGCCATTGCCGAAAGAGCTGTCCGCATACGGGCATACTCCCGGGAGGTGGCAGCCAGACGCAAATTATCATGCGTTTCAGCATAATGGATCATCACACCATCACCGGCACTGAGAAGATGAGCATATTGCAGATAACCTTCCACCTGCTGACGGTCATAATTCTGGAATAATTCAGAATATGCCCAATTCATGTTGGCGACATCCAACAGACGCCGTGTTACAGCCGGATCACCACCAAGTCCTTCCAACAGAAAAACAGTTTCCGGAAACTCCTCCCGGACTTTGGCTATGATATATTCCCATGCAGGTTCCGGGATCATGTATCCGGCATCACAGCGGAAACCATCCACCCCACGCAGACACCATGTGCGGAACACACCGGCAAGATAACTCCACAACTCCGGTTTGGAATGATCCAGCTCTGTCAGATCTCCCCACGTCACCCCCCAGGCACCGGGAGAATGAATTGTTCCATCGGATTCCCGGACAAGCCATTCCGGATGAGTTTCATGCAGTTTTGCCGCCCAGCCGGTATGGTTGATCGCAATATCAATAAAAAGTTTTCCTTTTTTCCGGTGGACAGCATCGACCAATTCCATAAATTGATCCAACGGTGTCGCTTTCCGGTCAAATTCTGCATATTCCGGATTGACAGCCGTAAAATCCAATGCGGCATAAGGACTGCCGTAACGCCCCATTCTTCCATAAACAGTCGGAACAGGATGCACCGGAAGCAGATGCAGAATACGGCAGTTCAAACGGTCAAAAATATGATCCAGTTCTTTGATCAGATCACGGAATGTCCCGGAACCGGGGATCACGGAATAACCCAACTCATCCAAATGTGTCAGCAGGGAATCGGTAATGCCATCCGGCAGACTCGAAAACGCCTTGTATTTATTCTCTCCGAATTGACGGACAAAAGCACAATACACACCGTTGGAACAGCAATAGGTGGCTGGCTCCACATTCAGATGAACATTCTCACCTTCCGCCCAGACAGGTTCCTCATCTTTCTGACGGACAAAACATTTCCCCTCAAAATGTCCCTCTTCAGTCAACATCAGACGGATCGTAAAAGTAAACTCGTCGATCCGTTTCATCGGCAGATTGCACCAATCCTGAAAACCGGGATTGATCCCGGACTCCACATGTTCTATGATCTCTTTCCGGTGATAAGCAGCATTCCCGAGATTTGTCCGTAAAAAAACATCCCCCTCGATCGGCTGATCACTTTCCAGACGGAATTCAACAAGATCACCACAATAAAAAAGAAGGTGTCTCCCCGGCAATGGGGTTTGTTTCAAAACGGACATAAATACACTCCTTGTCTGACTTTCCAAAAAATTTTCTTTTCATGAAGACCGAACTATACCCCGGGAAAACAGATTTTTCAAACGGAGTTCTGTTTTTTTGATCCTCTCTGAAAAATCCTGATAGTATTTGAAAGTTACAAATCCAGAGCCACTTTCCAGAATTGAAATGCGGGAGTCTCATAAGGATGCGCCGTTTTCAAAGCAGCAATCACCGGACGCAGCACATTCTCCGGACAGATCATTTCAAGTTTCCATTCCTGCACATATTCGATTTCTCCAACTTTCCCGATAAAGGGATCAGCACCCGCCACCGGACGGAATTGTCCTGTACCACAGAATTGGAAACAGCAATTTTCATACTTCCCAAGTCGCCCTGCTCCGGCAGAGAACATGGCATCTTTGACCGGTTCCACATGGGACTCCGGCACATACACATCCAAACGGTAATATTCCATAAAATCATGATCTCCTTTATTTTTTCATAAATGGAATCCTATCTTCACTTTTGCAAAAATGCAACCGGAAAAGCAGATTTTCTCTCAAAAAACAGCAGAAACCGAAAAAAACTGGAAAAACTTATGATTTTCTTATAAAAAATATTTGAAAACCACCTGTTTTTGTGGCAAATTACCCTATGTAGAAATTTCAACAACAATGAAACAAGGAGATTTATCGTGAAATTTATCGGTGATAAAATCGCGATCGGAGATGTTCCGGTCGAACAGATAGCAGCACAGTTCGGAACCCCCACCTATGTCTATGATGAAGCCAAGATCCGCAGCAACATCCGCCGCGTTTACAGTGCTTTCTCCAAACATTATCCGGATTTCAAAATGTTCTATGCAGTCAAAGCCTGCAACAACCCTGCCATTGTCAACATCCTCCGTCAGGAAGGCGCAGGGGTCGATGCTGCCAGCGTGAATGAAATCCTCCTTGCAAAACACGTCGGTCTCGGCGGCGAAGATGTGATGTTCAGCGGAAACTTCCTTTCGGATGACGATATCAAACAGGGGCTCGCCAGCGGCGTTATCTTCAACCTGGATGATATCTCCATCCTGCCCCGTCTGCTCAAATTCGGAAAACCCGAAATGCTCTCTTTCCGCGTCAATCCCGGATACGGCAAAAGCAACGTCGGCGAATATGTCACCAACGCCGGACCCAATGCAAAATTCGGTATCCATCCGGACAAAGTCATGGATGCCTACCGTATGGCTAAAGAAGCAGGAATCAAACGTTTCGGTGCTCACATGATGACAGGTTCCTGCATCACCGATGCAGAATATTTCCCCTTCGTCACCGGCCTGCTCATGGATATCATCGGCAAAACCGCACAGACGCTCGGAATCGACTTTGAATTCATCGACCTCGGTGGCGGTCTCGGTATCCCCTACCGTCCGGATGAACCCGGTCTGGATCTGGATAAAGCAGCAGAACTCACCGCTGAAATGTTCCGCAAGAAAAGTGCTGAATACGGCATGAAACCGCCGCAGCTCAAAATGGAACCCGCACGTTACTTTGTCGGTAACGCCGGATACATTATCGGAAAAGTCCACTCCATCAAGGAATCTTACAAGAAAATCGCCGGTACTGATATCGGTATGAATACTCTCGCACGTCCCGCAATGTATGGTTCTTATCACCATATCTTCGTGGATGGAAAAGAAAATGAACCGCGTAAAACCATCGGTCTCTGCGGTCAGCTTTGCGAAAATACTGACTTCTGGGTCAAAGAACGGGAACTGCCGGCATCTCTTACCGAAGGCGATCTGGTCGTGGTCGAAAATGCCGGAGCTTACGGTTTCGGTATGAGCTATCAGTACAACGGACGGCTCCGTCCCGCTGAAGTTCTGGTCAACGGTTCCGATATCCAGTTGATCCGCGAACGGGAAACATTTGATGATATGATCCGCCACACCACAGTTCCGGAACGTCTTAAAAACTGATTGGCGGTCTGATTTTAACGGTAACAAAATAAGGAGAAGTACGAAATGCTTCTACAAAAAGCTGCAAGATTTTTCTCGACAGATATTGGCATTGACTTGGGAACAGCCAACTGTCTGGTCTTTGTCAAAGGTCAGGGGATTGTACTTTCCGAACCGTCTTATGTGGCAATCAAGAATGGAGAACCGATCGCAGTTGGTGAAGAAGCCAAAAGAATGGCTGCAAGAACTCCGATCGGACTCACAGTCGAACGCCCGATGAAAATCGGTGTGATCGCGGATATCAGAATCACGGAACTCATGCTCCGTTCTTTTATCCAGAAAGCAAAAACAAAGGTCGTCGCACGCAGACGCCTGATCAAGCCCCGTATCCTGGTCGCTGTCCCCACGGGAATTACCGAAGTGGAAAGACGCGCTGTCATGGACTGTGCTGAAAAAGCCGGAGCCCGTGAAATACGCTTGATCGATGAACCAATGGCGGCTGCTGTCGGTGTCGGTCTGCCCGTTGCCGAACCGACCGGAAGTATGATCGTGGATATCGGCGGAGGCACAACGGAGGTCGCGGTGATTTCTCTTTCCGGTATCGTGGAATCTAAAAGTGTTCCTGTCGGCGGTGACACTATGGATAAAGCGATCGTTGAACATATGAAACGTCTTTACAATCTGGCGATCGGTGAACGCACAGCGGAAGAGATCAAAATTGCTGTCGGCAGTGCCTATCTGGATGAAAAATCAGAAGAAATGACTACTGAAGTCCGTGGTCGAGACTTGATTACAGGGCTGCCCAAAACCATTACTGTTTCTTCCAAAGAGATCCATAATGCCTTGGACAGTTCTGTTACAGAAATCCTGCTTGCAGTTCACAGCACACTGGAAAAATGTCCGCCGGAATTGGCATCTGACTTGATTCGTCATGGAATCACTCTTGCCGGTGGTGGTGCTCTCCTGCGTGGTTTGGCAAGACGTATTTCTGAAGTGACCGGACTGTTCGCAAGAGTTGCAGAAGATCCGCTGCTGGCTGTTGCCAAGGGAACAGGGGATATTCTGAACTATCTGGACAATATGGAATCCGATCCTTATTGAGATATATTCCTCTGAAGCTGAAAACTTGAAAAGCTGTTGTCTGTGATTTTGCAGACAACAGCTTTTTTTCTCAGGGATGAAAAAAAACGCGCTGCCACATCCAATCCGCCCAGACCTGAATCACCCAATGATCAGATTCCTCATGAAACGGAGAATTTCTCTGTTTGAGGACTTTTCCGGAAAAACAGGAAAAGATTTCATAAAAATGCGGATTTATTTTCATATTTTTTCTTGACAAAGAGCCATAATTACCTTATCTTACCTAAAATGCAGTCTTCTTATATATGATATGCCATTATATGTATGAATCCTGACTGTTCTATCATTAAATATTCCAATAAAATAACTTATTGAAAGAGGAGTATGTAACAATGAACAAACGTCGTTATGTTGTCTGCGGAGTTTCCGGCAGAGCAATCACCATGTGGCTCAAGCCGATCTATGAACAGTTCTCTGATTATGCAGAACTGGTAGGTATGCTTGATATTGACCCCCTTCGCTTCAAAATCTGTAACAAGGATCTTCCTGGAACTGCCAATGTTCCGACCTATATGCCGGATGAATTTGACAAAATGATCGAAGAAACCAAACCGGATGCGGTCTTCGTTGTCAGCCGCGACAGTTTCCACGCTCATTACATCATCAAATCCCTCGAAAAAGATTTGGATGTCATTACTGAAAAACCGATGACAACCAATATGGAAGATGCAGTCCGTGTCCGGGAAGCTGAAAAGAAATCCAAAGGGAAAGTCATCTGCACCTTCAATTACCGTTACAATCCTCAGCACCGCAAGATCCGTGAACTGGTTCTGGATGGCAAAATCGGCAGAGTCACCCATGTTGACCTGACATGGTACATTGATATTGCTCACGGCTCCAGCTATTTCAACCGTTGGAACCGTATGCGTGAAAACTCCGGAAGTCTTTCCATCCATAAAGCAAGTCACCACTTCGACCTTGTCAACTGGTGGATCGGAAGCCCGGCTCCCACAACAGTTCATGCTTTCGGTGCCCTGAATCATTACGGTCCCAATGGTCCGTTCAATCCCTCCAAAAAAGATGGACGTCATTGCAGAGAATGTACTGAACGCAGCAAATGTGCTTACAAAGCCCGTTGGGAAACACGTGCTTCTGCCATCAAGATCAAAGATGACCATCTCGAATCTTTCGATGAAGCACGCGGAGTTCTCTATACTCCCGAAATCTACCGTCCGGATATGTGCATCTTCGATTCCGAAATCAACATCCATGATACCATCGTTGCAAACGTCCGTTACGCCAATGGTGTCCTGCTGAACTACTCCGCAAACTTCTCCACTCCGTATGAAGGATACCGCCTCGCCATCAATGGTACTCACGGCCGTATCGAAGCAGAAGAATGGGGCGGAATGGGTTCAACAGCATTCCCCTGCCCCCGCGCAACAGAACACTATGTTGATTACTATCCGATCTTCGGTTCCCGTGAAAGACTCTGGATCAAACCGGGTGTCGGCGGTCATGGCGGCGGCGACCCCTGCATCCTCGAAGACGTCTTCCTCGGTGTCGATCCCGATCGCAAATATGATATCCTTGCAGACTCCCGTGACGGTCTTTCCGCAATCTCTATCGGGGATGCGGTTTACAAATCCATCATGGAAGAAAAGATCATCGACCTCACTGAAGTCATGACTCACTGATCGGATAAAGAACAGTAAATTTCAAATAATACCGGACAGCCATCAGGTTCGTCCGGTATTTTTTTTGAATCCGTAATAAAAATCAGAATAAAAAAACATTTTTTTATGAAAAAAGGCTTGTTTTCCTGAAAAAGCGGATTATCTTACGAAGAAGAAAATCTATAACGTTATAGTTTTTTTATTGATTGCAGCAGAAGAAAACGGAAAAACAGAATGCCTACGATCAAAGACATTGCACAAAAAACAGGATTAAGCGTATCGACAGTCTCTGTTGTACTCCGCGGAGAAGCCCGCCGTTTCGGGATCCGGGAGGAAACAGAACAGCGGATCCGGGAGGCAGCCGCCGAATTGGGATATGTCCGGGATGATTGCGCCCGTACCATGGCAAGCGGAAAAAGCCGTGTTTTGGGATTTATCGCAGGAAACCGGTTGCAAATGGAATATGCCGGCAGACTTCTTGCAGGAGCATTGACCGGAGCAACAAAGCTGAATTATTCTCTCCGTTTTTTTCTGTATGACAACAATTTTAAACCGGAACAGCTTATCATGGAACTGCAGGCTCAGAAGATTCGCGGCATTCTTCTTTCCGGAGATCTCGGACATCACCAGATCGATCCTCTGATCCGGCAATGCACCAACTATGGGATCCAATGCGGCACAGTCAATATCTCCAACAGAGTCAGCGGGATCGGTGTTGCCAGTGATGACAGCAGCGGGATGGAGGAAATGGTCAGACGCCTTTATGCGCTCGGTCATCGCAAGATCTCCTATCAGACAGTGGACACAGAAGCGGAATATGCCAGGAAACGCGAAAAAGGTTATCTTGCCGGGATCCGGAAGTGCGGACTGGAAGCCAGTTGTTTCAAAATACAAATCAGCGAAGAATATCGGATCGATATCCGTAATATTCTTGTGTCAGGCTGTACTGCCCTGCTCTGTTATTCCGATCATCTTGCGGCACGTTTGCTGCAGCAGGCATATAAACACGGGATCCGCATCCCTGAAGAACTCTCGATCTGCGGCTTCTCCGGAATGCAGCTGGCAAGTTATGCCGCACTTCCTCTTTCCACGATCGTACAGGACTTTGAAGGAATGGGCGAAAAAGGAGCTGAAATGCTCATCCAATTATTGGAAAATAAATCTGAAAATAAAAAAGATAAACTTAAAAATATTGTTCTGCCAACCACAATACTGATGCAGACAACAACACGGAGGATAGACTCATGCACAAAGTAAAGTACGGATTGTTTTATGACAATCACACACACATGGAAAATCCGGATGTAGGAAAAAATTTTGATCCGGAACATTTCACGGATGAAATCAAAAAATGTGGCGTGGATTTTCTGGCTTTTCATGCCCGCTGTAATACCGGCATGGCATACTATAATACAAAAATCGGCACACGCCATCCGGCTCTTCAGTATGATCTCTTCGGAAAACTCGCTGAATGCTGCCAGAAAAAAGAGATTGCTCTTCTCGCATATCTCAACGGCGGGATCAGCACCATGGAAGCGGTCGCACACAGAGAATGGCAGACCCAATACATGCCGGGAACCGGATATTACGGTCATATAACTCCTTTCGCTCTCACCATGTGTTACAATTCCCCTTTCCGGAATCACCTGATCGCAATGATCAAAGAGATCGTTACAAACTATAAAGTCGAAGGGGTCTTCATCGATTGTCTTGAAAAATATCCCTGCGTCTGCCCAACATGCGTCGCAGAAATGAAAGAACGCGGAATCGACTGGAATGATAAAGAGGCAGTTACCGAATTTGCAACTTTCTCCATCCGCAGACTCTGCAGCGATATTGCAAAAGCGGTCAAAGAGATCCTCCCCGATCCGGTGCTTTACTTCAATGGACCCGCATTCGGCTATGTCAGAGACCTTGATACCTATTTCGATTGTGAATGTCTGCCCACATCCGGATGGGGATATGAATATCTCCCGACGGCAGCTCATTATATGAGAAACCTCAAAGAGGGACATCAGATCCTCAATATGACCGGACGTTTCTATGAGTGGGGTGACTTCGGTGGCCTGCGTACTGCCGACAGTTTAAAATTTGACCTGCTCTACGGAGCGGCACACGGAATGCGCCCCAATATCGGTGGACATTTCCATCCCCGCGGCGATAAGGATCAGGCTGTTTTCGACCGGATCCGGGAAGTTTATCAGGAACTTCAGAAATATGATAAATGGACTCTGGATGCAGTCAATCCCGCCGATATTGCAATCATCTATCCGGTGGACTGTAAATTCAAAAAACCGGATGTCAAACAAATCCGTTCCGCTGTCCGTGTCCTCGAAGAACTCAAAATGCAGTTCGATATCGTCTTTGCAGATTATGAAAAATCATGGGATCAATACAAACTTCTGATTCTTCCGGAAGAGGTCGAAATCAATGAAAGCATGGAAAAACGGGTTCGTGAATTTATCGCAAAAGGCGGTGCATTCTTTGCATGCGGGAAAAATGCCGCCGAAAAATTCGGAAAAGAACTCGGAATCGAATATCTCGGCGAATGCGGTATGAATCCGGTCTATTTCCAGATGAACGGCGAATTCAATAAGGATGTGGAAGATATGTATCTCACACTCTATGCAAACGCCTCCAAAGCACGTCTCGCCGGAGCAACCGGAGCATCCAGACTGGTTAAACCTTATTATAACCAGAGTTGGACCGGAACTCATGCGATCTATTACACTCCGCCGCAGGAAGAAACAGATATGCCGTTCATCACGGTCAAAGACAACTGTATCTGGAGTGCCGGGGACATCTTCAGCGGATATGCAAAACGAGGTGCACTCCATCTCCGCAATATCATCCGCAACATCATTGCAAAACTCCTGGATAAACCGTTGATCAAAGTGGAATCACTCCCCTCTTTCTCCCGCTTGATCCTCGCAGAAAAAGATAACGCTCTCAACGCGCATATCCTCTCTTACGTCCCGGAAAAACGCAGTGACTCATTTGTTGTCGAAGACCCGATCGCTGTCATCGACGGAAAATTCAGTGTCCTCACAAACGGCAGAAAAGTCAAAGCAGTCACACAGGTTCCGGAACAGATCCCGGTCGAGTTCACAACAGACGGAGATTATACCACGATCACCCTGCCGGTGTTCAAAGGATATATTCTGATCAACATTGCTTTTGAATCATAAACTTTATACATAAGAATCATAACAAACAAGGAGTTGAAAAAAATGCATAAAGTAAAATATGGATTGTTTTATGACAACCACACCCACATGGAAAATCCGGATGTAGGCAAGGATTTTGATCCGGAACATTTCACCGGAGAAATCAAAAAATGCGGAGTGGATTATCTTGCGTTCCATGCACGCTGCAATACCGGTATGGCATACTACAATACCAAAATCGGCATAAAACATCCGGCTCTCAAACGCGATCTTTTCGGTGAACTGGCTGATTGCTGCAAAAAGAAAGATATCGCTCTGGTCGCATATCTCAACGGCGGGATCAGTACCATGGAATCCATGGATCATATCGAATGGCGGACAATAAAAATGCCGGGAGATGGTGTCTTCTGGGAAAACAATCCCTTCTCCATCACCATGTGTTATAACTCCCCGTTCCGTGATCACATCATTGCAATGGTCAAAGAAATCGCACAGAACTATCCGGTTCAGGGTTTCTTCATCGACTGCGTCGGTGCTTATCCCTGCGTCTGCCCGCGCTGCGTCAAAAAGATGAAAGAACTCGGCATGAACTGGAACAACCTGGCTGAAGTCACTGAATTCACACGCCAGAGTGCTCTCAGTTATTGCTCTGACATCGCCAAAGCTGTCAAAGAGATCATACCCGATCCGATGCTCTATTTCAATGGACCCCTCTTCGGTACCGCAACTGAAATCGACACTTTCTTCGACTGCGAATGTCTGCCCACCGCCGGATGGGGATATGAATGTCTCCCGACAATGGCTCACTTTATGCGGAATATCAAACCCGGTACGCAGATCCTCAATATGACCGGACGTTTCTATGATTGGGGCGACTTCGGAGGTCTGCGTACTGCCGACAGTTTGAAATTCGACCTCTTCTACGGAGCCGCTCACGGAATGAGACCCAATGTCGGCGGTCATTTCCATCCCCGCGGCGATAAGGATCAGGCTGTTTTCGACCGGATCCGGGAAGTTTATCAGGAACTCCAGAAATATGATAAGTGGACAGTGGACGCTGTCAATCCCACCGATATTGCAATCGTAATTCCGCAGGATAATATTGCATTCCGCGCCAATACTCCGGTCCGTTGTGCTGTCCGCGTCCTCGAAGAACTCAAAATGCAGTTCGATATTGTCTTTGCAGATTACAAAAAATCATGGGATCAGTACAAACTGCTCATCCTGCCCGAAGGCGTCCAAATCAATGAAAACATGGAAAAACGCATCCGTGAATTCATCGCAAAAGGCGGCGCATTCTTTGCATGCGGAAAAAATGCAGCTGAAAAATTCGGAAAAGAACTCGGAATCGAATATCTCGGCGACTCCGGTATGGATCCGGTCTTCTTCCGCATGAACGGTGATTATGAAAACGGTCTCGATGATATGTACCTCACTCTGTATGCCAATGCGTCCAACGCACGTCTCGCCGGTGCAACCGGTGCATCCAGACTGGTCAAACCCTATTACAACACCGGCTGGATCGGAACTCATGCGATCTTCTACACTCCTCCACAGGAAGAAACTGAAATGCCGTTCATCACCACAAAAGACAACTGTGTCTGGTGCGCCGGAGATATCTTCAGCGGATATGCAAAACGCGGTGCTCTCCATCTCCGCAATATCATCCGCAATATCATCGAAAAACTCGTGGAAAAACCCTTGGTCAAGGTCGGAAAACTCCCCTCCTTCGCCCGTTTGATCCTCGCAGAAAAAGATAACTGTCTTAACGCTCATATTCTTTCCTATGTCCCCGAAAAACGCAATAATGCCTTTGTCGTGGAAGATCCAATCGCTGTGGTCAATGGTAAATTCAGCGTCCTGACCGCAGGCAGAAAAGTCAAAGCCGTCTCTCTGGCGCCGGCAATGACTCCGGTCGATTTCGTTACCGAAGGTGATTATACAACCATCGATCTCCCGGTTTTCGAGGGATATGCCATGGTCAATATCGCTTTTGAATAAGCAATAATACACCAGCAAAAAACAGGATCAGCGGGAACTTCCCCTGATCCTGTTTTTTTGAAAATATTTCAGCTCGTGCAATCGATCATGAACCGGACATACGGAGATCCAGAATAAACGGAACTTCCACAGCCGCCGGATCAAACGCAGTTCCAGTCTGCAATGCACGCTGTTCCTGAATATACAGATACAACTGAGACACTGAATTTTCCCCCTCACGGATATCCGGCACATCCAATCCGCCATTTTCCAGAAGGATCTCTTCCGCACCATCCAGATCTCCGGTATAAGCAAGTGCAAATGCCCGCATCAAACGGATCAAAGGCAATCCGGCAACAGCAGCAGGAGCGGCTTCGATCAACTCGTACAGAGCATGATATTTCCCCATTTCCAGCAGCATCTTCAAAACTTCTTTCAGGAACGAAGCATCTGACAGATCCAGTTTCCCTGCCGCAAGAATCAGTTCTGCCGCCTCATCCCGACGGTTCTGTCTCCGGCGAATATTGGCAAGCAGATGCAACAGATGCCGTTTTTCATACAATGCACCGGCTGCGGACAACTCTTTTTCAGCCCGTTCCAGATCATTCCGGCGATAATGATTCAGCGCAAGATGATAATGAACCAATCCGGTCGGCTCCGCTTTTTTCAGCAATTCAAACCATTCGTCAGAGACCTGATATGAACAGGGTTCCTGATCGCTCATCGTTCCTTTTTCCAACAGTTCCAGCCATGCAGACTGTTCTTCTTCAGAAACCGTACCGAAATCCAGTTGCGATGTCAGTTTTCTGCCGAGCCGGAGTTCCTCCAAAGCACCCCAACCGGATCCGCGGCAAATCACTTTTCCAACCTGCATGGCTATACTGTCACGGGTCTCATGCAGCAAATCTTCCAGTTTCTGAGCGGGAATAAGACGATCCAATGCCTCTGTTGTATGACACACAGCAGCATCCCAATCACCGAAAACCTGTTCCGGTTCCATGGTCAATGCGCCATACCCCTCCAGCCATTCCCATGCAGTACACGGTGGCATCGGCAGACATTCCTGCTGGGAACGGGCTAAACCTCCCTGCAATTCAATGTAACTGTCCAGTCCTTCTCCCAACAACTTCCGGTTCCAGTGACGTCCTCCCTGAGACTGTCCCCACACAAAAAGTTTACGTCCGCGGAGTCGTTTTGTGGAGATATGACAGAATCCGTAACCATCCGGATAGAAGAGACATTCATAGCGTCTGTTCTCTTCCGGAATATTATAAAAATGATCTTTCACATATTCAAAATTGACTGGATACGTCCCGTCAAAACCTTCCCCGTCCGGCAGCGACAGTTTCGCCAGTGCAT
>JAGCNI010000029.1 GCA_017646015.1 Lentisphaeria bacterium | reverse complement strand
TGCGGACATCGACCACGCAAGCGGCATGGGCGCGGACAGCCGGAGATCCGGGCATATCTGTACGTTTGAAAACGATTCCGGTACCCACAGGTGCGGGCTTCATTGTCAAATGGACTCTGGCTCCGGTGTGAAGAGCAATGCCGCAGTAAGAGACATCACGACCAATTGTATTTTGCATTTCCATAAGGATTTTCCTCAATTTTGATTTGAAAATTTACTATTATATAGTAATGTAACCCCATTCATGGATTATTACCAGTGAAACTGTAAAATATTTTCATGTTTCAGGTAAAAAATTATATAAAAACAGGATTCAGGACTCATGGGAAGCAAAAAAATCGTTGTTGTGACCGGACCAACGGCATCAGGAAAGACATCGTTCGCCGTCAAACTTGCCGGACACTTGAATGGTGAGATCATCAGTGCAGACTCACGGCAAGTCTATCGCGGAATGGATATCGGCAGCGGAAAAGATCTTTCTGAATATACGCTGCCCGATGGAACTGTGATTCCCACACATCTGCTGGATATTGCAGACCCCGACTATCCTTACAACCTGGCAGAATTCATGCGGGACTGTCACAGAGCAATCGCCGAGATTCTGGAAAGAAAAAAAGTTCCCGTCATCTCTGGCGGATCCGCATTATATATTGACGCAATTCTGCGGGGATATGCTTTGCAGGGCGGTGCACCGGATTCAATCGACCGCAAAAAGAAACAGGCTCTTTCCACAGAAGAACTCCTCGCCATGTTGAAAGAACAAGAGCCGGACAGCGAAATCATCCGGAAAGAACCGACCAACCGCACCCGTATCATACGGCGTTTGGAAATGTTGGAAAAAATCCCGGATACGCCTCTTCTGCAAGAAGTCAATACTCCGCATCCGGATTATGAATTCCTGGTCATCGGAACACTCCGTTCCCGTACCGAGCTTCATGCAAGAATCGAAAAAAGACTCGATGAAAGAATCCAACAGGGAATGCTGGAGGAAGCGATCCGTCTGCATGAACAGGGTGTCTCATGGGAACGGTTGGAATTTTTCGGTTTGGAATACCGTTATATGGCACTGCATCTGCAAGGAAAACTCTCGCTGCAGGAAATGCGGGATTCTCTCCTGATCAAAATCCGTCAATTCGCAAAACGCCAGGATTCATGGTTCCGCAATATGGAACGGAACGGAATCAAAATCTACTGGTTCCCTCCGGAAGATCCGGCACCGGCGATTCGACTGACACAGAAATTTCTGGCAGGAGATCCCCTCCCTGAACCGGAATTCAAACTCAGCAAAACGTTTTATGGAAAAAAAACAGACTGAATCTAAAATCTTATCTTTCCAGCGGGCGGTAGAAGATCCCGCGTGATCCCTCTTCAGAAATCACAAGTCCCGCCCGTTCCATACGCCGCAAATGCGGAGTGATCCGTTCTGCAGGGATCCCGATCGTAACAGAAAGATCTTCCGCAGTACAGGGGCGGGATCGTAATGTTTTCAGTATCAAATCGTTATACTTATCAACAGATGGAGTTTCCCGATCCGCTGTTTTGACCTGAACTTTATGACGGCTTACAATTTCGACGTTGACAGTTTTTCCAATCACAGCAGCGATCTTTTCCAGAATTTCAAAAGGTTCCGGCAAGACCCACTCCTCTACACCCGGACGGTCAAGTGAGTTCAACTGAACTTTTTCCGGAGCGATCTTTTCCATCAACTGCCGGAAACGTTCCGCCGATTCAACGGAATCATTGACTCCCGGCAGGATAAAGATTTCCAACCACATGGGAACTTCCGGATAACGGGCACGGAATTTCAGCAGCCCGGATACAACAGATGCCAATGTGATTCCCGGCTCCTGACGGTTGACTTTCAAAAATTCTTCTTCATTGGAACCATCCAAAGACGGAATGATCACGTCGATCCCGTCCAAATCCTCCAAAACGCTCTCCTGATCCAACAATGTAGAATTGGTCAACATGCAAATTTTCAGTTCCGGATAATGCAAACGGATATGACGGATGATTTCACCGATCCCGGAATGCAAAGTAGGTTCTCCGACTCCGGAAAAAGTAACAAAATCAATTTCATGGTCTTTTGCAAGAACAGCATCCAATTCAGCAAGGACAGCGGAGGTGGGAAAATACTCTTTCCGTTCAGATGTCAGCACTGTGGTTGCACCGCATTCACAGTACACGCAATCCATGGAACAAGTCTTATAAGGCAGCAGATCGATCCCCAGCGAACGCCCCAATCGACGGGACGGAATCGGACCGAAAACACATTTTGTCTTGATTTGATTCATAATATTCCGAAAAAACCTTTGCATAGAGATTATTTATGATGTATATTAATATACTGCATTCCTGTGCAGATTCTACTGATAAAGAATAAAAAATGAGGAGAAAATTATTTTGAACTGGATACAGGTATATGGAGCGGTTTTTATCATGGCTCTTTTTCTGGCTCTCGGACTGACTCCGGTATGTCAGAAAATTGCCAGAAAAAAAGGATTTCTGGATATTCCTAAAAATGAACAGCATAAACTCCATGCAGGAGCCACACCGCTGCTGGGCGGTGCAGCCATGTTTTCCGCATGGGTCCTGACCTTGAGCGCATGTTTCTGTGCTCTGGCTCTGTTCCCGGGGGAATCTTTTCTTCAATCCATGGCAGATGAAATCAGCGGGATTTCCAATGTAGTCTGGCAGCTTGTCTCCATCATTCTCTGTGCCTGTGCAGCTGTCATTATGGGAACATGGGATGATAAATTTGCGTTATCCGCGCGGACAAAATTGATCGGACAGATCCTGATTGCTCTGGTCACGGTCATTTTCGGTGGTGTGCGTTTATCTCTCTTTATAGATATACCCTTGATCTCCTGGGCAATTTCCGCATTCTGGATCGTATTCCTGTTCAATGCGATCAACTTCTGCGACAATATGGATGGTCTTGCCTGCGGGATCTCCGCGATCGCATTCTGTTTCTTTACGGCGGCAGCCATTGTAAATCAGCAATATTTTGTAGCCTGTCTCGGAGCCTGTTCGGCGGGAGCGGCAATCGGATTCTGGTTTTTCAATCACTCTCCGGCATCCATTTTCATGGGAGACGGCGGCAGTCATTTTCTGGCATACCTGTTGGCTGTCATCAGTGCCAAGGTCACTTATTACAATCCGGCTGTTTCAGCCTCGAAACTGACAATTCTCATTCCGCTCTTCATTCTGGCAGTTCCGATTTTTGACACTTTTGCAGTGGTGGTAATCCGGCTGTTGAACAAAAAACCGATTTATATCGGGGATCACAATCACATCTCTCACAGATTCATGCACATGGGGATGACCCGGAAACGTTCTGTTCTTCTGGTGCATCTGTTGTGTCTGATTTTCGGCTTGGGCGCACTGCCTCTGCTCTGGGGAGATGAAAGATCCTGTTTTGTTCTTTTGATTCAAGGTGTTGTCATTCTGTTGCTGATGACAATATTGCAATATTCCGGAAAACTTATTACTGAGGAAAAGAAATGAGTAACAATATTAAATTTGAAAAAGTCGGCGGCTCCTATCAGCCGATTGTACATACTGCGGAAGATCTGAAAAAACTCTTGAAGCTTCCGCCCGCACTGTGGACCATTACCAGTATTTCCACCGATGCAGTTGCAATCGATCCGGAATTTCTGACTTTCATCGACTATGATGAAAACTGCAAAGTCCGTGTGGATGAAGTCAAAACAGCTATCTCATGGATGTTGGAACGACTGAAAAATTTTGATAACGCAGAAAAAGGAAGCGACATTCTCTGTTTTGATGCTTTGAATGAAGAAAATCCGGAAGCTGTCAAAATTCTTGCGTCCGCAAAACTTGCTCTCTTCAATACAGGGAAAGCGGACGCTAACGAAATTTCTCTTACAGAAATCCGGGATCGGAAAAAAATCATCGCAGCCGGACTGACCAATGGAGACGGAGTGATCCCGCCGGGACTGATCGAACAGCCGGAACTCTCTGCAATCGCACAACTGGTCATGGATTCT
>JAGCNI010000028.1 GCA_017646015.1 Lentisphaeria bacterium | reverse complement strand
CTTGATTTCAAGGCAAAAAAACATGAAGCCTGAAAGGCTTTGCTTCATACCGCATCTGCGGTGCTTCATATTTTGCGGCACTGCCGCAAAATGCTTCATACGCCGAAAGGCGTGCTTCATAAAAATGAAGCCTTTTCAGATGAAGCAACTTCGTTATGAAGCATTTTCCGTTTCACTCCAAATATGAAGCATTCGCTTCGCTCATATGATGTAAAAATGAAAAATGAGAGTTCCGGTTTGCAATACTTCATCACAGATAGTATATTAACCAACGGATATTGAACACACCTGTTTGAATACAAGGATCTGTTTAAAAATCAGACTCGTTTTCATTAATAAGACGCATTGAAGCGGAAGAGAACGTAACTTCACTTTTGTTCAAATTCAACAATAAAGGCGGCAGTGTTGGATCCGTCCCTGCAAGGTCGTTCTCTGACCGACGGATCAATCCTTCGCAACCCTCCGGGACTTCCGCTGTCCGGATACGGGACGGTGGAAATGCAGGAAAAACCTTTTTACGCAGAGTTTCCGGAAGCATTCCACTTTGTTTGAAGATACATTTTGAAAAATAATCTGCTGAATTATAGCCGCAACGGAAAGCAATTTCTTTGACAGTTTCTTCCGTTGAACATAACAGGCGGATTCCTTGTCGGATCCGGACTGAAGTCAGATACTGAATGGGAGAAATCCCGTATTTCTGCTGGAATAATCTGTTCAGACTCACCCGGTGGATGTGAAAGGCTTCCGCCAACATATTGATGTGTACTCCGGGATCATGGTAATTTTCATCCATAAATTCACGAACCTGCTCAACAACCGGACGTGTATTTCCTTTCGGAACAAGAGCCGAGGTCAGAATTTCAAATGCCACATTCAGAGCCTTCAATTGAAATTCTTTGATGTCATTTTCCAGGTATCTTTCCAGGCGCAGGAATAAATCCTCCGGACAGTCCCCGGCAGAAAGAAGTCCTTTTTTATACCCCAGAGATTTGAAGAGCATCCCCGCATTGGGACCATCAATGGAGAGCCAGCGGTAGTCAAAAAATTGATTTTCCGGCAGGAAGCATTGTTGGGAACCCGGTGGATAATAGAATATGCTTTTGGGTTTTAAACGGTATTTTTCCCCATCCAGATAAAAAATGCCGCTGCCGTTGATACACCAGAATATCTCCGCAAAATGAGCCTTCTTTTCCGGCTCCGGCAACTGAATGATAAAATGACCTGTTCCCCGGACAAAAAAATCCGTTGAATGATACGGAGAGGCCATGATGTAATGATGAATATTCTGCATCATTTTTTCCTTTCTCATTTAATTTATCATGACATTATCATTTTTCAAGTCAGAACAGGACATAAAAAAAATACTGTTCTTTGTTACAAAATTATGGTATCAACAATTTGCATTATGCCGGATGACCGAGTAGAATTACACAAGGCGGTGCAGAAACAGAAGTTCAAGGTAAATATTGAGTTTGCACTTTGAGCAAGTACAAATTCATGGAAACTCTCTCCGGAAACCAGTCTTCTGCACGGATTGCGGTTGACACAGAAATAAAACGGAATCTTTTGCATGGATTTTTCATTGAAATAATAACAGGAAAGGAACTCTGATGAAACGGAAAATGTTTTCACTCCTCGCTCTGCTGCTTGCATTTACCACCTCAGCAGCAGAATTCCAACTTTTCCGGAACGGAAAGCCGGCGGCAGTCATCGAACAATACCAATTCACAACTCCGAAGGACCTGGCTGAAAAAGCGGCACAAGATCACTTCAAAGGTCACATCTCTGCCTTTTCCAGACAGACTGCCCTCTGCACAGGAACGCAGCTGCCTGTCGTAGAAAAGGCCCTCCCCGGACAAAACCGGATCATCTTCCATTATGTGGAAAAAGAACCGGATCAGATGGATCAGTTTTCCTGGGATTTCCCGGATTCCAGAACCATGCGGATCATCGCCACATCCAGCAGCATCAAATTTGCCTTCGATCAAATCCTGGAAAAAAATTTCGGTGTTGTATTCCTGATGCACTACCCGCACTGGCTGAAACGTCCCAAGGGATACGATAAGGATATGGAATACATTTATCCGGAAAAGAAAAATGTTTCCATCACAATGGAAAAATTCTCGGACGGCGCCTCCTTCTTCTGCAAACGGTATTTTTCCGGGGATATTTACAAGGAATGGCGTGTCCGCCCCGCCTATCCCGGTATGCATGCAATGGCGCGTCAGGTATTCCCAGCCAGCAAATATGCCGCAGACAACAGCTGGCCCAAATCCATTCTTCCGATCATCAACGGGAAACGCTATGTCATGCCGAAGCTGAAACCGGCAGATCCGAAAAAAAAGAATAATGCCTATTACATGAATGTGGAACGTTATCTCCCATACATGGTTTACTGGCAGCCCTGTTGGAGCAATCCGGAAACCGTGACGATCGCCGCTGCCAATATCATTGAATTGCTGGAAAAGCAGCCCATTGATCATTACAGACAGAAAAGATACAATATCAACATGGATATGAGCGACAACGGAGGATGCTGCGAATGTGACAAATGCCGGGCGGCGGTCAAGGGGAAATACGGCAAAATCGGAGGTCTCAACTATTCCGAACTCTACTGGAAATGGGTGAATAATGTTGCCGGAATCGTGTGCAAAAAATACCCGGACATCAAATTCAACTGTCTTGCCTACCGTGAAGTCACCATGCCGCCTTCGTTCAAACTGCATCCGAATGTGATTCCGCAGATCGCCCGGGAACTGGCTGGACCCGCTGTTTCTCCGGAGGAAAAGAAAAACACGGAACAGCTCTTCATCGACTGGGCGGACCGTGCCAAAACGGTTTTCCTCTGGGATTATGCTTACGGTTCCAAGTATTATGTCTTTCCCCGCATCTATTTCGATCTCCAGGCGGAAATGATGCGAATGGCATATAAATACAAAGTTCGCGGCATCTACTGCGAGGGGCAGGACCGGATCGGTATGGAAGGACCCAAATTCTATCTGATGGCCAAGCTGATGTGGAATATCAACGCCGATATCAACACACTACTGAAAGAATGGTGCCGTCATGCAGTCGGACCGGAGGCAGCCCCTTATCTGGAACAGTACTACCGTTTCTGGGAACAGTATTGGAAACGTCCGGAAATCCGGAAAACGAAATGGTTTTACAGTGCCTCCAACATCTATATGACTCTGGGCGAATCCGGCAGTTATACCTATGCCATCCGGAAAGGGGAACTGGCTCAGCTGCATAAACTGCTGAAAACGGTCATTGAAAAGGCCAGGACCCCGATGGAGAAAAAACGTGCAAAACATTTCATGCGACTCTTCAAAATCAGCGAAAATGCGGCAAAATGCCTTTATTCGGAATATATTCAGCCCAACGGAGCCGTTGCCAATGCTGCCGATGCTGCGGCTCTGCTCCGCTCCGTTCCCGAAGCGGTCAAGGCGTTGGCATATCTGGAGAAGGAACCCCTTATCACCCTGCCGGAGGTCAATTCCTACATGCTGAAGCCCCTCAAAACCGGCATCTGCAACTTCAGCTCCATTTCCGACTTTCTGAAAGATCCAGCTGTAACGAAGGAACTTGGGAAACTCATGAATAATCCGGAGATCCCCATTGAGATCCGGGCACAGGCTAAAATCATGTCAGGGATCAAATTCCGGAACCGGATGGACAACGGATCCTTTGAGAATACTGCGGATCTGTCCTGGAATTTTTACAAAAGGGGAAAATTGGACGGCACACACGTTTCCGATGGGAAATGGGCGGTCTATGGCATCAATCCCCTGATACGGATGACGCAGAAAACCGGTCTGACCTACGGAAAAAAATACATGCTCCTGGTAGATGTGTATGCGGAAAAGGAAAGTGCTGAAGGCGAAGCATTCCTTCTGACCAATCCCATAACACGGGAAAACCGGAATTGCAATTATATCCTGCTTTCCAAAATCAAACTGAACAAAGGATGGCAGACGCTTTCCAATACCATTCATCTCCATGGAAACAGGGACGGACTGCAGGCGGAATATTTCCGTCTCCAGTTCTGGTGCCAGAAATTTGAAAAGGATGAACCGGTATGGATCGACAATGTACGGCTTTACCAGCTGGATTGAAAAAATATATACAAACTCAAAAAATAAAACGGAGCAAGATCTCTAAAATGAAAAAGATCCGAATCGGTTTCATCGGAATGGGCAACCGGGCCTATTCTCTTATTCTGCCCCTTTTGTCAGAACAGTTCCGCGAGCGGGTGGAAATCACCGCTATATATGACAAGGATGAATTGAAACATCAATTTGCCCGGGAAACGATCCAAAACGACAACTTGAAAATTTTTTCCGACCGCGATTCTTTTCTGCAGAGCGGATTGGATTTGGTCATGGTGACAACGCCGCAGTTCGCTCATGCGGAAAATGCCATTGCAGCCCTGGATGCCGGACTGGAAGTATTTCTGGAAAAACCAATGGCACGGACCGCTGCCGAATGTCAGGCGATCATGGATGCAGAAAAGCGAAACGGGAAACGGGTCTTCATGGGTTTCAATCTGCGCCATCATCCGGTATGCGGCAAGATCGCAGAGATGATTGAGGAAGGACGTGTCGGTAAAATCCAGCAGATCGTTTGCACGGATTATTATTCCGGCGGTTTCACCTATTTCCGGCGCTGGCACCGTTTTGCAGCCAATTCCGGTGGTCTGGCTGTTGAAAAAGGATGTCACAGCATTGACCAGATCAACCGCTACGCAGGAAGCGTTCCGGTCCGGGTCTCCGCCTTCGGCGGGCTTGACCGCTTTCTGCCGGACAAAGATGCGGCGGACTACTGTTTCAAGTGTGCCAAAAAGGACTCCTGCCCGTTCTATATGGATATGGACAAGGCCGGGGAGCTCACAAAAAAGGAAACCGGCATAGACGCGGTCATCGTCAACGGCGGTCAGCGGATGGATCTTTGCGTGTTCAACACAGAAAAGGACACTTTCGACAATCATCTCATCACTATCGAGTATGCCAATTCCTGCCGTGCAGTGCTGGCGGAGTGTTTCACCAGTTCCGTCAAAGCCACCAGCGGACGCCAGTTTGTTATCAATGGATGGGATGGTCAGATCTGGGCGGAAATGACCGGGCGACGGATCCGCTTTTATCCCAACGATCCCTACCTGGATTCCGCACAAACCGAGGAAATCAACATTCCCCCGGCTTCCGGAAACCACGGAGGAGCAGACAATCTGATGTTGGAATATGTCATCAGCTGCCTGGAAACAGGCAGGGAAAACACCGAAATGCGAACCGTTGACGGATACTATGCAGTGGCAGTAGCTGAAGCCGCTGAAAAAGCTGTTTCCGAAAAACGGATCGTGGAGATCAAAGAGCCTGTTTTTTGAAGCCGGCACAAAAACCATACAGGGGTTGAAATCAGTCTCTTTTCCGAGTTTTTCTCCAAAGGAGGGGAATCAAAGTTTCTTTTGTAAACTCTTGAGGAAAAAATAATTTGACACCCTTCAAAACATGGGAACAGATGTGAAAAATGAGTCTGTTTTCTATCTGTTCCCATATTTATCTAAAAAATTACCCTCAAAAATTCAGACCCGGATAACGTAATCACAAACAGCCCCGCCTGCCTTTCCAGCAAGTTCTGCAATTCCGGATGCAAGATCATTTTCCGTGACAGTCTGTGACTTAAATGCAAACCATTCTGTATCAACTCCGTCGAATTCACCACCGCCATCAAAACGCATTCGTTGAGCTTCTTCATCACCCTCATCGTAATCATTTTCACAGGATTTAAAGAGACATCCTTCGTGATGGATCAGGATAGTTTTGACAAAATGCTGTTCCTGACTTTCGCTTTCAGAGATCGCTTTCAAGTCAACTCCCTCTGCTTCAAACAATATTTTACAAATATTACAGGAATAAGTGGCGGTATATAAAAAACAATAAGGCTTCAGATAAAAAATCAATTACAGGATCGACCTGTCCTTTCAAATAATTTGATTTCTGAAAAACCACTTGATCCGGTTGTGAAGATCGTTACAGTTATAAAAAAATCACTGCTGAAAACCTCTTATTTCTTCTGCAAAAGGAATGGAAGGACTTGCTCCTGCACGGGTAACACATATGGAAGCAGCCTGTGCCGCACGCTGCAGAGCATGAAAAATATCAGGATTCTGCAACAGACCTGCAATAAAATACCCGATGAATGTATCCCCGGCTGCAGTTGTATCCACAACCTTTTCTGCTTGAACAGCCGGAATATGGATGGGAACTTTACCGCCGGCAGGGAAATATGAAGCACCGTCGGCACCATGTGTCAACAGAAGATTGATATTGGAAGGCAGCTTTACAGAACAGGTCTTCAGACTTTCCAATTCAGAATCGTTCAGGATCAAAGTATTGATCTGTTCCAGCGGAAGTGCAGCAATATCCGGGGTCATCGGAGCCGGATTGAAAAAGACTTTCATGTGTTGTGCTGAAGCATATCGGATGATTAAATCAAGATTGGAGATCTCATTCTGTATCAGAAGAATATCCCCCTGTGCCGTACTGCTGAAAACTTTCCGGATGTATTTCTCATCAACTGCCTGATTGGCTCCGCCGGAGAGAACAATACTGTTTTCTCCATCTTCCGCCACCTGGATGAAGGCTGTTCCGGTAGAAAGATCTTCTGCAATTTCAAGCAGGGAACAATCCACATTTTCTTTCAGCAGCAGATCCCGCAAAAAAAGACCGTCTTTGCCGATGATCCCGCAGTGACATACATTGGCTCCCGCCCGGGCAAGAGCAACAGACTGGTTCAATCCCTTCCCGCCGGGAAACCGTTCACAGGAGTAAGAGGATACCGTTTCGCCCGGACGCACGATCGACCGCACACGGTAAACAAGATCAATATTCAATGAACCGAAATTTATAACTTTCATATTTCCTGATCCCTTAAAATTCTGATTGCCCGGACTCTCCGGATCACCGGGTCACTGCAAGGACAATCTTTGATTGACTGCATCCGCATAAAAGGAGTCCTCTTTTACTTTGAGCGTATAACGGTGCGGTCCGTTTTTTTCTTCTGTAAAAAAGTTTCTTCCATCCTTTTCATCCACATGTGCCCTTCCGTAAACACAGCGGTACCCTGCCCGTTCCGGGTCTCCGATGACTGCCAGCAGAACCAGCATGGGATCCCAGGAAGATCGACCGTTCACAGAACCGTGATCAGTCATAACCTGTTTGAGCAGATCACCATCCGGTAATTGATCCGCACTGATGACACTGGCCCCGACTTCCCACCCGAGAAATGTGACAGGAGTCGGCCAGGAACGGCATAATTGAGCACCGCTGCGGCATGTCATGGGATTTTTACAGAAATTATATTCCCTCCCCCCCTGTTCATCCCATTTACCTGCCATGATCCAGAGATGGCTGACCTTATTCAAAACCAGCGTTTTCATCTCCCGCTTTTCAAGAAGTCTGGCAAGCTCCTGGGGAAAGCCGATGGAAAGGATCTCTATGGAGTGATCCTCTGCCTGCCCCAGTATTTGACGGTAGAAATCAATACTTTCCAATACATCCTGATTCCGGCGCAGCACTGTTCCTGAGCGGGCAAGATGTTCCTGATAGGAAGGTATTTCTGTAAAATCCACTGCGTCATGCGCAATACCAAGAGGGACATTCACTCCGCAATCACGGGTAAAAACATCAAGGGAGGGAATGGAAAATTCCATACAGGCATTCAGATTGATCCCCAGAAGTTCCACCTCTTTTTTCCGGTGTGCATTACAGAGCAGACGCACAGCCACTGCGTCATCACAGTCACTCCACCAGTCTGATTCAAGAATAAATTTACGCATATTCCACTCTGTCCCTGCAGTTTTGATTGCCATACGCCATTGCAAAAACCACCTCTCAGAAGACCGGCAGACACCAAACAGGATGTTTGCATTTGGATCAGGAAGGTTATTTTCAACACATCGTGATCCCTTTTCTTCGTGATATGATGTGCTTAATTAAAATTTTTCAAAAAGTTCTTCAGGAGTCCTGCCGCTTT
>JAGCNI010000027.1 GCA_017646015.1 Lentisphaeria bacterium | reverse complement strand
GTGCTGTTTCATGAAGAGGTTCAGACGTGCTTTTTCTTCCGGAGTTTTGACTTGTTTCTGTGCTTTTTTCAGCAGTTTATCCAGCTTGGCGAACATTTCTTTGGAGCCGAGTCTGTAATTGACTTCTCTGGACCAGAGACAGGTTGACCACCAGGCACTGACAAGACGGTTGTTGGGACCGCGGATCACATTGGGATTTGCCAGCCATTCTTTGGGAACAAAGTTTTTATTGTTCCAGTGGGCATTTTCGATTTCTCTGTAAATCTGCTTCATCGTCGGGCCGGCGGCACCGTAGGAGTCATTGAAATACTGGTCGATCAATTTGTCAGCATTGAGAGTGGGATCATACATCAATTTAGAGGCGACGTAAGTTTCCAAAGCATTGGTTGTCATTTTACATTCAAGGAATACACCTTTGACACCGTCCTTCGCAAACATTTTCATCTGTTTCGCCATCTGCCACGGATAGAACTGGGGGAAGATTTTGAATTTGCCGTAATGAACACTGGAGTCATGGATCGGGCCGTAAATATAGAGCCAGAGGGAAAGCATCCCTTTGCCTTTCATGCCGTTGACCCATTTCTTATAGTTTTCCATGTTTCTCTTGTAGATAACAGGGTGCCACCAGGCGTAATTGGTCAGGCACAATTCCATGCCGAGGTTTTCGGGAATCGGAGTGACTTCCGGATATTGCAGGGTGTCACCGTATGCCAGTGTGGCGAAACCGACTTTACCTTTGGGATCCAGTTCGGCTGCTTTTTTGATCATGTTGGTGATGGAGTACAGTTTCTGGTCGGTAACATTGCCGCGTTTTACGATGACCTGGCAGTTTTTGCACAAGCAGAAATCGTCGCAGTCGTTACCTTCATAAGGATAATAATAGGGCTTGCCGGGGAAGCGGGGGAGCAGTGCCACATCGGTCGGGACGCTGCCGACAAGATTGCGCCATCCGCCGATGACGTTTTTGCCTTTGGAATAAGTGATGGCTTCCCGTGCATAATATTCCACGGTTGCCGGGTTTGTATAGCACAACTGGGGCGGCAGGCTCAAATCGCCGGGATACTGTTTTTCCAGGAAGTAGCCGACGGATGCACCTTTCTGTTCATAGCCTTTTGCAAACATTTCCGGACGGCGGCTGATGAATGCTTTTGCCATCTTGGGATCTTTTGCTTTGTTCCAGTGAGCAAAATAGATACTGTATGTATTGTGATTTACTTTACCGTAAGTGATGCTGAAACGCCAGCGCAATTTCCAGAGTGCATGATTACGGTTCGTCACTTTGATCAGATGACTTGCACGCAGATCGTCATAAGCATCGCGGAAGCCATCCATGGGGGATGTGTAATTGCGATTTTTTTCTTTGACGGTCAATGTAGCGCGTTTTTTGTAAGTCGTGTCGATTTCATGTATACCGTAGAAGCCGACACCGCAATAATATTCCAGGAAATCGTAAACGGCAAACAGGGAACCTTTCCAATGATAATCAATCGGGGGGAAAGTACCTTCTTTCTTGTAATCCACTTTGCCGTAATCCAGCGTATCACCGCCGGTCAGAAGAATTTCGCCCGGCTTGAACTGGATGATGCTTGTTTCTTCTTTGAGGCCTTTGTTTCTGCCGCCGATGTAAATGACGGTTTCCACTTTTTCTGCCGGTTTCTTATTCAGAATGGGCAGGGTTGCACCTGTGATGAGTTTGACATGGTGCTGCAATTCAAAAGCACCCATCTGAGCACTTCTGGTCGGTTTTGCTTCCAGAACGATGACAGATACCGGTTTGCCGTCCCGGACCAGTGTCGTATCCGCCGATACGATTCCCGGAACAAGCAAGCCAGCCATAACTGCCAGTGCCTGAATCATTTTTGTTTTTTTCATGATTTCATCCTTTCTCATGTTTGTTTTTTATATGTTATTGTGAAACTTATTTTCTTTTCTTGACTGAAACCGGACCGATGGTATCACCGGGGATCAGATCGCTGTAAATCAGCTGACGCAGTACGGTACGTTTTTCCGGTTCCAGAAGGCAGTATTCCGCACTCTGTCTGCCCAATTCTTCCAGCGATGCCGGGAAAATTGCAAAATTGGGAACGAATTGACCAAAGGGTTCTGCATCATCCCCGCAGGAAATCAGGCTCATGTCACCGGGAATGGAAATGCCGTGTTTATTGATGGCGGAATAGGCTCCGTATGCAATGTAACAGGATGTGGCAATCAATGCCGTCGGGCAATCTTCCGAACGGAGAATGGAATCGGTAATGCTTTCCGCTGATTGAATGTAAAGTTCCCGTTCACAGATGGAGTTCATCGGATACAGTTTCAAATTCACACCGAAGTCTTCCGATGCCATGCGGCTGCCTTTCACAATTCCCCAACTCCCGGGGCCATGCTTGGGATCGGTGTAATTATCGAATACAATCAAACCGATATTCCGGTGTCCGTAATTGTACAGCGTACGGACTGCTTCATAACCGACGCGGATATAATCCCGGCTGAAAACCGGAAATTGCCGCCAGAAATCCACCAGCAGTTGAACGACCGGGATTCCCCGTTTCGCCAATGCTTCATAAGCCGTCTGATTGGTTTGATCATTTTCCAGTATCGGAATCGTGATAATGCCATCCAGATGGGTAACGTGGGACGTTTGCAGATTGTAGGTTTCGTCCGCCAGGTTATCCGACGGATAAACGATGATATCGTAATCATGCTGAGAACAAGCCTGCCGGATGCCGCGGAGAAGTCGGTTCTGCAGATACCAGTTATTGGTGT
>JAGCNI010000026.1 GCA_017646015.1 Lentisphaeria bacterium | reverse complement strand
TGCCATTACAGGTGGAGAACCTCGCGGAGTCATTTATGCTGCTTATGAATTTCTGGAAACTGATCTGGGAGTGATTTGGATGGATGAATGGAGCGTTCATGTTCCGAAACATAAAGAGATCAAGTGGACTGCAAATCTGAACCGGAAAGGGGAACCCTCTTTCCCGTACCGCAGCGTTCACACTTATTTCGGTGCGCCAAAAGACCTTTATTTCAAACACATGGCGCGTAACAGAATGAATCATTTCCATGACCGCATGGTCTTCAATGGACCCGCATTCGATCGCGGCGTAAACTCCGCAACCGGATATCCCCGTGCATGTCATACTTATTACTATTATACAAAGGATTGGGGCAAAGCAGAAGAAGAGTGCTTCTCATGGTCTGCAACCGCCGGAAAAAGAATCCGGGCAAAGAATGCCTCCGGTCCCGGACAGGTTTGTTACAGCAACCCAAAAACAGTTGAACTCTTTACTGCAAAACTGAAAGAGTTTATTGCCCATGATGCAAAAACTCATCCGGTAGGACGCCGTCCGGAAATCTACTGTATCATGCCGAACGACAATAATGCAGATTGTCAGTGTGCCGGATGTCTTGACTTGGTCAAAAAATATAACGGTTATGCGGGAGCTCTGATTTATTTTATCAACGGGATTGCCCGGAACATCCAGAAAGATTATCCCTGGATAAAGATCATGACGACCGGACATTTGAATACAAAACAACCTCCTGTCGGCATTAAGCCAGAACCCAATGTCATGGTTGAGATCGCGCTTCTCGGCGGGGAATATTCCGGAGAAAAACGCCAGACCCATCGTTCCTATAATCACCCCTGTAACAAAGAACAGAAAGAGCTTTTGGAAGGTTGGAGCAAGATCACGAGTCTTGGTATTTGGGATTACTGGATTCTTTACGCTGAACGTTGGAAATATCCTGCAACCAATGCGCTCAATATTGCCGAAAATCTGCGTTTCTACAAGAAGCTCGGAGTAGAATTTATTTTTGCAGAAAGTGAACACCCGGAATATACCAGTTTGCACCAACTTCGTGTGTGGCTGGGGTTGCGTCTGCTGAATAATCTTGATCTTGACGAACAGAAAGAAATCGACCGTTTTATGGCGGCATATTTTGGGAAAGCAGCACCTTTCATGCGGAAGTATCATGATCTGCTTCAGGAAGGTAACACTGCATTGAACGGTTCACTCTGTGATCTTCCGTTGAACCGCAGAAGTGATTTAAACGATGATTTCTTCCGGAAAGTTCTGAAATGGTTCGATGAAGCAGAAAAAGCCGTCGCCGGTGATCCCATCATTCTTGAACGCATCGGACGGGAACGGATCTCCATTGATATGGCGTTGCTGGATAAACGTGCAAGTCTCGCAAAGGACCTTGTGCCGGATCCCATCAAAGTCATGAACCGCCTGCACAAAAACTTCAAGATGGCAGTAAAACGTTATACTGTCGCATCCAAGCAAAAACGCAGTCTGGATGAGATGGAAGTTTACTGTCAGAGCATTTCAGCAAATGTTCCCGCACTGAAGGGTTTTGAATCAAAAAAAGTGATTGCTGATTGTGCATGGCCGGTTCTCACTGAAGATAAGATGATCACCGTCATTGATGACCCTGAAGCGTTCGGCGGAAAAGCTGTCGGTTTTATAGAAGGAGTTCTTCCGAAACGGGCCGATGCCAAAGAGCTGGAACTCCGTTTAAGCAGTGCC
>JAGCNI010000025.1 GCA_017646015.1 Lentisphaeria bacterium | reverse complement strand
GTTCAGATATTGAGCTGCGAGTTCGCCGATACGTTCATCGCTCAGAGCGACGGCGTACTCAACGATATTGTTGATGTAGAATGTCATTCCGAAATCGGCACTCCACCCGAAATATTTTTCAGGCAGACAACAGAGATTGAAAGAGCCGTCGGCATCCCGACCGAGACCGTTTTCTTCGCTGCCGAGGAGCGATCCGTTGAGGAACCATTTTGTTTGAGTTCCGTCAAACATCATCGCAACATTATAGAACTGATTTTGTTCCAGAAGTGTATCGGCATCAGAACCGTCAAGATTTCCTGCTCCATTCGTTGCCCGGAGATAAAGATTACCACTTTCTGCTTCACGCATGACTCCGATTTTGACAGACTGTGCGGAGGCTTGTGTATCATTTTCATGAGCGTATTTGGATCCATTACGCAGGACTGCCAGATTTTCCAGATATGCTGGTGTGGTGCTGTCGATGGATTGAACGGCGAGATTCATGAAAAGAGTATAATGTCCCTGAGAGTGAACTCTTGTTGTTTTGTATTGTCCGTACTGAGAACCATCGAAACGGGCGCATGTTTTCCCGTTGTATGATTCAAAAATGAAATCGGTATGGCTGACGCTCGAACCGAGTGTCGGATTTGCCGTTGACTTCAACGGAAGACGGAACACAATATCGGGGTCATCATCCACGACAACGTCCGGCGCATTGAAAGTATATGCCGTTGTGATCGGTTCTGTTCCATCGACAAAAGAATTCGTTGTGCCCGTTTCAAATCCGAGGATATTCACAACGCTCTCACCGTTATCATCAACTCCGATCACTCCGGCGCGCGGATAGAATCCTTCGAGTGTGAAATTCTGAGTCCCGTTGACATCCGTAATATTCAGCACCAGTCCTGTATCCGTGATCTCCGCAGTGATCTCAGGAGAAACACCATTTTTTCCGGGATCGCCCGGATCGCCTTTCGGACCTTTGGGACCTTGCGCCTTGACACCTGTATCACGATCGCCCACGAACCAGGTACCGGTCTCTGTATTGATCGCCGGTTTGTATTGAGCAACAGCATTGATCACAGAATCGTTGACCAATGCCACAACGTCGGACCGTTCAAGATACTGGCTGATGACCTCTTCGGGGATCGATTCATCAAGCGAGGGATCTACACTCATCCGGGCGTTGATGCGGAAGGAAACCGAATCGATCCGGGCACCGTCTTTATCGAGTCCGGAAAGTTCAAAGTGAGCGATTGATTTTTCTTTTCCATTGACGGCATCAAGGAAAAGATTTGTATTTGCGTTGAGCGGAACAATGATTCTGTTATGAGAGAAACGGATCTGATCGCCATTTGTGCGGATCTCGACCGGAGTTTCCGAGGAAAAATCAAAGCCGACCGCTGCACGGTACGCGCGGATCTCTTCATTGATAAATGCTTCGCCATTGTTATTGAGCAAAACGATCTCCCAGGTTGTTTTCTGAGCAAATGTGATTTCCGGAAGATCGGAAATTGGATTGCCTTCTGCATCACAAAGCAAATGACGTTCCATGTTGTAATAAATCGTAATCATGTACCATCTCCTTTTTTGAGATTTTTATTTTTTTATTCCCCGCCCGTCATCCACTCTTTTTTACGGGTTCCGAGCTGAACGAGAACAATGGGTTCTATATCGTATGAATTATATTCACCTGCTCCAGAGGCACTGAATGGCAGTGTGATTTCATTCGAGCCGTTCAAATCCTGTTCCACAGAAAACCATCCCTGACTGATTCCGAATTCCGGAAAATCTTTCTCAAAGTGATACCAGACCTTTGCCCGTTTGAAATAAATCTCCGACTCTTTGGGAATTTCCCAATTGTGATCCAATACGATTTTTTCCGGATAGAGACAATGATTGGATTCGATCTCGAATTGGCTGTGTTGATCCATCTCATAGGTAAGATCACTGTTATCTGAAAAATAAACTCTGCGGTGATGTGTTCGGAATCCTCTGATCCTCCGGTAGATCGGGGCATTGTGGATCAGCTGATAAACACTCAACGGAACAGCACTGTCATGATATGGACGGAAATGTAAATAATGTCTGGAATCCTCCCCATATAAAGCCTTTACAGCCGGACTGAACAGATCCGGGATATATATTCTGTACGGTGCGAGCAGTTCATCACTCTTTCGCCAGTCATCATTGTTTGCATCCGGATGATCCCACAAGTGCCACGGGTGAAAATTCAAAGCAGCACACTGATCCAACTCATCAAGGAGATCCAGCAGAAGGTTCTCCAGATAGAGGTCTGTGTACTGCGGATGAAAGTTTTGTTCCGCATCATAATAATACCACCCTTCCCTATAATCTCTCCGATCTCTTCCGAGATAAAAGTCGATACCTGTGATCGCTGCATGCCACACAGCGGGGAACTCAGAAAGACCGATATACGGGAAGCCGGCCTCAGCCCAGGATTTGATCTTTGTCACTGCCATCAGATCCACCGTCCCGGAATCGAATATTCAAAATCGGATGAACATGAGACGTTATAAATACCGTCCTCCATCCGGTTCGCATAAAACCAGATTTGTTCATAATAGCGACCCAGTTTTGTAAAGTCATCTGCATTGTTTGTGATGATTGCCGAATATCCATATCTTTTTCCGTCCCAATCATCCGGATAAACCTCTTGAAGCTGTCCATTTTCATGATACGCCACGGCACAATAAACGGAATCGGCTTCACCCGCTGCAAGATTTTCAAAACTGAAAACAGTTTCCGGAAAAACAAGTTTTTTATCGAGCGATATTTTCCAAGATCCCTGACGCAACCGCACGCCGTAAAAATCCTCCTGTACTTTATACTCGGTCTCCGTTTCATCTACCCTGTAATGAAACATCAGCAAAGTGCTGAACTCCGCAGTGGCAGGCGGCGGAGCTCCATAATCATTTGACTCCGGAGTAGAAGCGTCAAGATACGCAATGCCATAACGTACATATCCGATCCTGTAATAACGGACACCGTAAAACTGGGGAGAATAAACGATGTAATTTCTTTTTACAGAAAATGATTTTGTAATGACCTTTGCCGTACCGTTTCCGTGTTCATCGAACTGGATCACCACACCAAGATCAAGGTCTGAATCCGTTGTGACCGGAATCATTGTGTCCGGTACTTGCACTCCATCAAGCTCACCGCCGGTCAGTTTGAGAATCCCTTTCGAGGGATCATCCGGATCACGGGTGACATACAACTCGAAAGTGCTCCGGAGGAAAGTTCTGGAAAATTCACGTTTCACTCCGTCAGCCGTCCAATCATACAGCCGGACACTTCCGTCGGGATGGATATACACCGTCGCAAGCTGATACAATGTTGTGTGATCCGACACACGAACATAGCCGGGAACGACCGACTCCGCGGCTGAAAGGAAACGATACTCCACACTGAAATTTTCCGGATATGTCCCGTAATCCCAGAAATCATGGATGGAAGGAAATGGCTCAGAAGGATTTTTCAAACTGATGATCATATACAATCCTGCAACGATCGGATCTTTCTGATCCGGAAGAGGATCAGGAATTTGCACGATCGCACGTGGACACGCTTTGACCGGGTTACTGTGGTAGTAAAGATACCCGGCTGTCTCGGATTCCATATCGAACCCGTTGTAAATCTCAACTGCCCACTTCCCTGTTTCTTTATTTTGAACCAGACGGCTCATAAATTCATGCAGTGCGACATTTTCAGAACCGGCACCATCTGCGGAAAGAGAAGGTCTTGATTTTGCACTGAAGAGGATCCCGGAAGGTGTCTCATGAGAAAAAACGGTCTGATTATCGCCACGCACACGGGACGCATGAAGATAACGGCAGATCTCATTGACTTTATTCAACAGTGCATCTTTGAAATTCAGTCCGTGCGGAATTTCTTCGGGTGTTCTCATGAATACAACTCCTTGTCCCAACCTTTTTGATCGGTACTGCGTGTATAGGTCAACTGACTGAGCCAGTATTTCCCGGAAAATGAGATCGAAGCACTGTCCACTTTCCAGTTGCCCTCTTTGATATTGAAACGTTCCATCGGTTCCGCGATCCGGTTCAGACGGTTACACACATAATTCCCTGCGGACTTTGCCGAAGAATGTTTTGCGCTTTCGGTGATCTGATACGTTGCCATATCATACGAAGTCACGCCCGGTTTCGTCGGGGAATACAGCACGCGCCAGAGTTTCTGATTTGCAACATTCTGCGGCAGCTCGGAAAGATCTTTGATCCAGCGGTAACGATAGGACTGTTCTGTGGTCAGGTGGATTCATACGTTGCATTCTCCCAGAATTCAGGTGTTCCATCGACCTCATTCAATGTTGTCGCCTTGCCGTCGGACGTGATCGAAACGATATCGCATCCGATCAGGTAATGATTCCAGTGCATCCGGTATAACGGATGTGTTTCGAGCGGACAGGAGATCATTCCGCAGGAGAGTGTGCAAGTTTTTTCGCCATACGGTTTATTGTTCGGCGAACTGGAGAACGAACCGTTATCGGATTCATCGGAATACGTCACTTCGCATTTCCAGATATTCCCTTCTTCCTGGCTGACGCGGATCGTACTGATGTGATTCCCGCCCTGCTCTTCCGAAAGCGAGAGACTTTCCGCATAATCCATCACCTCCTGATAACTTCCAACATAAGTCCGGAGCTCTGTCCGCCCATTCCGGTTCCGTTCAAAACTATGTCCCTTATAAAATGTTTTCATGTGGTTGTTTCTCCTTTCACAACGATATAAATTTTATCCAGTGCTGATTTGATTTCTGAAATGATCCTGCCATTGTTTTTCATCTGATTCTCAAGGATCTGATTCAGATTTTTCTCATTGGGAAGAACGATTCGTCCGCCACCGCCGCGCGCAGTCAAAGCGTTGCTGCGGATCGAAAGATTCCCCGGGAGCAATGTTTTTTCAGCTGAAATATGATATTGCAAAGCCGATAATTTCTCCACAAGTTCCCTCTCCTTTTCAGAGAGTTTTCCGCCTTTGACCATTTCCGCATCGAAACAGTATTGATCCGGCAGAGACATATATTTCAGAGGTTTTGTATCAAGCGGCTCTTTCAGAGAGGATGCCGGGCTCTTTCTTACGAACTCCGGTTCGTTAATCATTTCCGCTTGATGATTCCGTGCTTTTATCATATTCTGATCAACCCCGTCATTCTTATGATCACTTATCCTGCGATCATAAAAAACGGTAATCTTTTTGGCAAAGGACTCAATTTCTTTTGTAATGGATGATATTGAAGCAACAGAACTGAAAGATTCAAGGATATTCATTGCGCTGTTTCGCAAATTCTCCATTCTCTTTACAATACCGGCAATGGGATCAATCATTTTTTTCCAATACGGATCATGCCGGATTTCTCCATTCTGACTTTCTATTTTCTCTGTAACAATGAACTTTCCCTTTTCGTTCTGATTTCCACCAGTGACCAAATGTTTACGATTTTTATACATATGACTTGACAACCTTTTTATTCCGGGCTTATATTATATTCGTAGAGGATACTATAAATCGTTATATAATATCCCAATATCTTTAAAGCAAAAAGCTTTTGTCAATTAAATTTTTTTGACTTGAGAAACTCTTCTCCGAGAAAAGAAATTCTTTCTGCGATCTTTTTTGCGACATCAGCAGAAGGTCTGCGGTAAATCTGAGCAGAATCTGTACATTCCCGTTTCCGGAAATTGACATACAAAGAACACACGGCAGAAAGGCTCATTCTATGCAGACAATATTCCAATGTCATCCCGGACTCCCGGGCTGCAATTCCGCCGATCAGAGTCAGCCAGACTGCATCAGGAAAAGAGTTTTCATCAGGATCATTCTGATTTTCCGGCAGCATCTCCAACGGATGAAATGCCACCCGGATCATATTTTTGATCTCCAAAAGGATCTCCTCAGGATCCAGCCCGCTGGCATCACAATATCCGGAAGCCGATCCGGGCAATTCATGGAGATTTTCCGGAACATCTTCCAGTTCCTCAAGACTCAAAAGATATAACATCATATCCAGATCTTCTTTATAAATCTCTCCCCCGCAGACAAAAGGATTCTCAAGGATCCACAGGAAAGACCATTTTGCAAGAGTCAGAGGATAAACACGAATTCTGCCGATCCGGTGATGTCCCGTTCCGGTCACTTCCAGGAGGACACGCGATTCAAGTGTTTTATCAATTTTCTGTTGTTCAAGGAGTTTCAACTCCGGATCGAGTTCCAGTACATCATGAAATTCTTTTCCGGCAAGGAGTCTGTATTCTTCAGGGGTAAATTTACATTTCATCATAAAAATCCTGCTTGCAATCAGTGTTGAAAACCGGAACAGTCAAGCTGCGATCCAACTGTTCTGTTCCGGTAAAAAAAGGTTATTCTGCGGCGCTGTAAACAGAAATCTCTGTATTGTCAGCAGTCCGTGCGGAAACAGATACTCCGGCGAAACCGGTATTGCTTTCGGTGATTTCTGCCGATTCGATCAAATATTGTTTCTCTCCGATCGTCAGAATATCCCCTGCGGAAAAAGTAAAATCAGCGGTATCAAGCAGACCGTTGATCTGAATCTTTTCCCCTTTGCTGTATGCTTTAAGATCAATGATTTTCCCCTGTTCATTCCGTGCTTCAGCGACTTCGGAAGAACTGCTCCGGTTGAAAGAGGTAATGATAATTCCGGCGACTCCGGATGCTGCGGAAATAATACCGAATTGACGTGCCATAAAAAAACTCCATCTCTAAAAATTCATTGTTGGTAGTTCAAGTAAAAAGAAGCCGGATCAGGATCTCTCGTACGCAGCACAATGCCGGCAGTGCAGTTGGCGCAATTTTTTTGAAAACAAGCCACATAAAAACCTCCTTTCTGTAATCAACAGCAATCGATCCATGCCGTTTTTACAGAGGAGAAAGCGTCAAATAAAAAACCTCCCGGCATATCGCAGCAGGGAGGTACAAAACAGAAAAAAAGAGTGGTTGAAAATCAGAATTCGCTGAACAGAATTCCTTTCATATCCAACAGTACTGAGAGGGATGAAGCCGGATTCCCGGATGCTTTCAGGCTTCTCAAAGGTAATTGTTTCAACTCGTCCAGAGCCGTAAGTTCATTATCGGAACAATCCAGAGAACGCAACGGCATCTTTTCAATTCCTTTAAGAGAAGTCAAACGGTTTCCGGAACAGTTCAGCGATTCCAATGGCATTCCCGCCAAAGACTCCAATGATGTCAAATGATTTCCGGAACAATCCAGAGAACGCAACGGCATTCCGGCAATACCATGCAGAGATGTCAATCCGAAACCGGAAAGATCCAATGCTTTGATATGACGGGAACGACGAATCAGATTGAAAAGCGGAAATACCACTTCCCCCGGCAATTTTTTATGCGGCAGCTGAAGGATCTTTGAAACGATCCGTGTTCCTGGATCAAGCTCAAAAGATTTCCGGATCAAACTCAATGCCAGTGGATAATCCGCTTTCTTCCATGCCGCACAGGCATCCGCTTCAACCAATGCAGAAACAGCAAAATGTGGATGCGAAGATGCGATGATCTTTTTGATCTCCAACAGATATGGCAATGCCTCATATTCCGGCAGATAGGTTCTCGCGGTAAGATAGGCTGCTTTCAAAGCAGGCTCCGCCAGCCGGGAACGGGGACGGTTTTTGGCAACCATCAGGTAACGCTGGACAGCATTCACGTAAAGCCCCTCCTGCAACAGAGTATCACCTGCAAGCAGAGGCGAAGAATTCAATGGCAGAGCCAGACGGTATATTCCCAATTCCCGGATATAACAGTTTTCAAAACCGGAACGGATCCCGGCATAAATCAGATTATGATCATTTTCCAACTCCCGGTCGGTCTTCAAAATGATTTCCCCGTTGATCTGCAAAACAAATGAACCGTTTTCCAGTTCAGCTTCAATCAATTCGATCTTCTTTCCGACAGGGAAAGTCCGGGATGTCAAAACAGCCGGAGAATAAACGGAATCCATTTTCATCAATGCCGCATAATATTCATTTCCAGTACGGGAAAGAAGAAAAGAATAAATCGGTGTCGCTTTTGTCAACTCTTTCCGGGCTCCAGTCGGAATCGCAAAAATCATCTCAAATTCCCCCTGATGACGCTCAGCCATGGCAAGAGCAACTTTCACTTTCACACTCTGGGAAGCTTGTGGAGGAAAAAACATCCACTGCCGTTGTGCAGCCTGATACCCGTGAATACTCCGGGTTCCCCAGGAAGAAGACAATGTGCTGAAAGAAAAATCACGGAACGTAAACGGTTCCAATGTCTGATTCTGTTGCAGAAAATCAATAGTACAGCCAGGGATCCAGTGACTTCTTGTTCTGTGGGCATCCCGCAGGAAAAACAGTCCAAGTAACAAACAGAGCCACAGGATCACAATACCGGAAATACAGGAAAGTTTATGACGCCGGATAAAAAGCACTGTTTTTTTCAGGATCCCCGCCTTCTCTGCCTTGGTATCAAATCCATCAATAAAACTGGATACTTCATCTCGCAATTCTTTCACAGAAGCATAACGGTCCCGCGGATCAAGACTCATCGCTTTCATAATCACGGCTTCGATCCCATAAGGGATCTCACGCTCCGGCTCACGCTGAGAGGGACGTTCAAAATTTCCGCTTACAGTATCTTGCAGCATCTGATCGACATCCGCACTGCGGATCGGATTCTGATACGTCACGATCGCATACAGGATCGCCCCGAGAGAATAAATATCGGTCTGACAGGAACACCCCAGTCCGGAAGAATGGATCTGTTCCGGAGCCATATAACCGGGAGTTCCTTTGACAGAGTCATCCGCAGAATCTCTTTCAAGACGTTTGATCTTGCGTGTTTTCGTTGTCACCTGGCTCCCGCCAGAATTCGGATGGATCTTTTTCGCCAATCCCCAATCCAGCACAAGCACTTCGCCGTATTCACCGACTTGCACATTTTCCGGTTTG
>JAGCNI010000024.1 GCA_017646015.1 Lentisphaeria bacterium | reverse complement strand
GCCAAGCCCTGTGCCAAATCTCCAACGGTCAGCACATACCGTCCGGCAACACGACCTGCTGCCAAATAATCTGATACTCCTTTGATATATTTACGGGAATAAAGCCCCATAAACATCACAAAAGCCATGGGGACAATCAAAATGATCCAATCGATCAAACTCATTTTTTATGACCTTTTTTGGTTTTGATCCTGAAAAAATCAGGTGTGATTTACTAAAAACAATATCCTATCCGGAAGCAGACTGCAACTTTTGCTGTTCAGTCGCTATCTTCCGGATAGACTTTTCAGAAATGATAACCTTTATAAGAGAGGGTTATTTTGCTGCCTTGTCTGCGGAGTCTTTGACTTCTTCGATTTTTTCTTTATAATCGGTGAAAGTGAATTTACCGCTGGTTGATTTTGCTCCGAATGTAATTCCGAGCATTTTTCCTTCAGCCCAATTCTGAGTTTTTGCCGGATCCGGCATTATGAAATCGAAAGTAAGGACTTTCCCTTCTCCGGCGAATTCGGCGGCGGGATGTGAAATACCGAAAGATTTTGAATTGAGATATTTCAATTTTTCACCGAAAGCCTGGACACTGAGGTTGACTCTGGCTTTGAAATCTTTGACATTTTCCGCTTTGACTTTCATGGAAATCGTGATTTTTGTGCCGGGTTTGTACCAGCGATTTGTAAAGTAGCAGAACCAGCCGGAACGTCCGGGAGGATTGCCCGGAAGAACTTCCATTACGGCATGAGTGCGTTTCCATTCACCCTTGATCTGGGCTCCGGAACTTTTTCCGAAGCCAGCATAAGGAACATCTGCGGATGCAAAGCAGGATGCAAGCATCACAGCTCCGACGAACAACATTTTCTTCATCATCATTATTATTTCTCCTTGATGGTTAAATCATCAAAACAAACCAAAGCATCTTGTGCTCCGGGGGCTTCCAGTTCGAGCTTGACAAATTTTCCGTTTGCAGGAACTTTCCAACTGACAGTCATCCGTTCCCAATCAGAGTTCGGGCGGGTGTGGCTGACGGATGTGTTTCTGGTGATTGTGTTCAAGCTTCCATCGACGATCCGGACATTGAAGCGTACTTTCGCTTTCGGAGGAAGTTTGGCTGTTTTACACCAGATTTCCGCTTCGTATGTTTTTCCGGCTGTGACCGGGATGATGCGGATATTGCTCAGTTTCCATTCTTTGGGCATCAGATAATCTGCAAATGCCACAAAGTATTTCGGGCGGATCCGGATCGCCATGGAGGTCGGAGCACTGCGGAATACACCCTGATCGTGATCGGCATCACGCATCATCAGAGTGTTGCCGTGCATGATCTGTTCATACTGATACAGCATCCACGGACGGTTGAATTCATCCTTGAAAGGATACCAGGGTTTCGGTGGCAGAGCGACCAATACAAAATTGCAGGGTTTGACTGTGATCTGGAATTTGTTGTTTTTCACCGGATAGGAGATATTGGTGTATTCTTCCAGTACGGAGGAAGTTTTGACACCGGTTCCGGTAATATCCACATCGGTTGTGAGGGATTTGTTTTCACGGTTGACGATCACAAGCAGTTTGTAATTATCCGGGAAACTGTACAAGGTTGCGAACAGTTTTTTATTGGACATTGTGACCGGGTGATCGGGTTCAAAATATTTGTGTACTTTGACGCCCGGTTTATACAGTCCATAGTGTTCCATGATCCCGTAATAGCGTTCAACCACTTCCATCTGAGTGTTCATACGGTCGATATTGATGTCGTGGAGCATGGTGATCGCCAACACGGCTTCTGCACCGTGTTTGAACTGCGATTTTTTGAGGAGATGTCCGGGAACGACCGGAGTGTACTGGACATTGCATCCGAGGATATCGCGATTGATTTCGGTACGGAAGAGCTGGAAGGGAACAGCCATGATTCCGGTGGCGGGTTTTCTGCCGTTGATGGATTCAAATTGTTCACCGGGGAACCAGATATCAGCCAGACCGTCAGAGACCGGAGTGAAGCTTGCCTGAGCATGGAGCATGACCGGGACATTGTGTTGATGAGCCAATGTGATGATCTGACGGTACATTTCCCGCATTGCCATAAGGTTGCGTGTTCCGACCTTGCGACCGAATTTATCGGTGTATCCGCATCCGTGGTGTTCATTCTGACAGTAAATCACACTGGAGAGGTCGAAATAGAGCATTTGCAAACGGTCTGCATATTTATGATTCAGGAGTTTACGGATATTGGAAACTCTGTATGCAGTGTAATTGGAATTTGCCGGACAGATCGGGATGCTGGGATTGAGTTTTTTATAGGTATATTCCTGTTTGCTTTCATCATAGATCGGGACGTTCCGCATGTTGTAAACGTGCATTCCCGGGATAGACCAGCTTTTCCGCAGATAATTTGCGACGGGACTGCTGACATCCAGCCCGTGTCCCATACTGTACGGGATCAGAGAGGCTTTCGGGTAGGGTTTGCAATATTTTTCCATCATCGGTTCGATGGGTTTCAGCGGAGAACCATCGAGGCCATTGCGTTCCACTGTGCAGATCGTGCTTGTGAAGCGAGTCGGATGTTTTTCCCAGACTGGACGGGTCGGGGTGGCGGCAAAATACATGGTATAGGGATAATCCCCGTTGATCTGAACTTTTTTGGAGATCAGTTCCACACGGCACTTTCCTGTGGGGACATCAACCTGAATGGCTTGTCCGGGATTGGCAAAAACGCAGTTTGCATCGGATTCCGGCATCCAGAAGAACCCGGCTTTCTTTTCAGAAACCTGCCAGACCATGTAGCCTTTCCCTCTATATCCCATGGTTAATTTTTTATTATTATGAACATAGGTGGGGATCATCAGGAACTGACGGATCGGTTCAGAAGCCTGCCAGTTCAGCAGAAATTCTTTGACTTCTCCTTTTCCGCTCAGGGTGAAATTACAGCGGACCATGCCGTCAAATTCGACACGGGTGCGGTAGTTGATTTTGAATTGTCCGCAGGTTCCGGAACCGGTCAGATCGATTCCGAGTTTATCGGTTTTTTCAGTACTTCCGGCTTTCCAGACGATGGGTTTTCCATTCAGTGTCAGGGCAGGCGGAGCTGTCAGCAATTTTGTTTTTCCGGACCATGCCTGTGTCGGGAAAGGTCCTTCGCCGAATTTATATTTTCGGTTCCAGACAGTGATGGAGCGGTCATTATGCAGTACCGGTTCAGTCCAGGGGGAAACGACTACGTTCAGATCGCTGTTATCTTCTTTGATGAAAGAGAAATCAGGGATCGTGATCACGCTTGTTTTTTTGAATTTTCCGACTTGGAGATCGACGGTGCATTTTCCACCTTTGAGGGGAGCTTCCAGTTGGATTTCAGCCACACCGTATTTCAGGGGAGTTGAGCCTTTTTTATTGATTGCTCCGGAAATTTTCCATTGTGCATTGGTAACATCGGTGATGACTTCGCGAGCATCGAGTTCCAGGACAAGGGTCGGAACCTTTCCGGTTCCGTTATCGATACCGGAATAATTGATCTGGAGTTCCTGTTTGATTTCGCCGGGATTCGCAAGAAGCCCCTGATAACGGGCCTTGACCTGTCCGGGGCTCATGGTATAGTCAAAGATTTTGATATCATCCAGCGAGAAGATTTTTTTTCTCTGGACATTCCAAACTTCACAGCTGAATGCGAGGTAGGAACCGGGTTCGGGAGCATTGACATAAGGAGCTGCGACAGGGTTACCGATCTGTTTGCCATTGACAAAATAGGTGTAGTTATGTTTATCCCATGTGACGCAGAGCTGGATCCATTCGCCTTTTTTAAATCCTTTCAGAGAGGTTTCAACGGCACCGCCGCCACGGCTGTGTTTGCCGTTATTAAAAGGAAAAACATTCATGCAGAGAGTTCCCGCATAGATATAAGCAAAGTTTCGGATCTCACGGAAGCCATTGCGGATGGAGAACTCGAAGATCCCCGCATTTTTTACGGTTTTGTCTGTCGGTTCAAAATCGTCACAGCGGAACCACATGCTCATGGATCCCCGATTCGGATTCAGGTTTTTGATAAGGTCAAAAGTGGGTTGTTCATCCGCAGTCGGGCGGTATGCCTGTCTGCCGTCAAATCCCAGTTGACCGCGCAGAAGCAGAGAGGCATCGGGATGGGAGGATTCCGGATTGCCTTTTGCCATATCCGCATTGGTACGGTGTCCGTCAAATGTTGCAACAAAGAGCAATCCCGGCTCCTGTATTTTCGCTTTTGTTGATACTTGTTTATATTCTGTTGCACCCATGAGACTTATGGCAGCAAAAGAAGTCAAAAACAAGGATGAGATCGTTTTTTTCATATTTCTTCCTTATTTTCAATTTTATGAATCAGTTGAGATAGGATGCTTTCCAGTATCCGTAGTTATACACACCATAAGGGAAAGTTCTGGTCGTTTCGACATGGAAATCCAGGAAGAGGGCATTGTCTTTCATTTTATGACGTGCCGGAGGTGCAAGGCTGCCGTTATTTTGATAGACCTGGACATGGTTTGCTTTTTTCACGTTGGCGTCGATGATGTAGAGGACTTCGGAAGGTTTTGTCTGTTTGAGAAATTTGGAAAAGCCGAAGTTTGCCTGAATCTTTGTCTGATTATTCACAAGAAGACCGGAAAAACCGTAACTTACATTTCCCCAACCGTTTTCGATCTCATGATCACTTGCAGGACAGGCAAACATGCCGCTTGCTTTCCCATTCTTTGCCCATTTGTAATTGATATGTCCTGTGTTGCAGTAGAGTTCACTCCATTCCATTTGCTGTGCCCCTGTGAATCCATCATTTGTACTGTACACTTCAAAGTTTCCAACAAGATGATCGGAAAAATCACTGCGATAGTTGATGAAACCGAGTCCGAGCTGTTTTTCATTGTTGATGCATGCCGTGGTTTTTGCCTGATTCATAGCTGACTGCAATGCCGGAAGCAACATCCCGGCAAGAATTGCAATGATCGCAATTACAACGAGGAGTTCAATCAGTGTGAAACAGTGAGACATTCTATGAAAGACATTCAGCTCTTTTGATTCATTTTTCTTCATAAAAAACTTCCTTTCTTATTCTCATTTTTTTACTCTCTCTCCACTCAGGATTCTTTTTGCCCGAGTCTTTCTTAAAAACAGCTGACGCTTATTTCAAAAGCACAGCCAGAAACAGAAAGTTCTGTTCTTACTAAAACACCCTTTCCGCTTTCTTTGTAAAAATTCCTCCTTTTTTTATTTTATTTTTTTATCTTCAAGAGAAATACTTTGACGAATTGATATTTTTTACAGCTGCCGGATTGGAAACTTTTTTCATTCCGAACGGAACCGTTGTGCTGTCGCTGTCTTCCACCGTATGCGGTATCAGGATCGTCAGATCATTCTGATCCGGTGTGTCGAACCATTCCTGCGAGTGAAGGATCAGTTTGACTGCTTCCCCGCAGATCCTGTCATAATGGAAATTGACAACACTCAACTTCGGCAATGCAAAAAGACGTTCGGAATAACCGCACATTCCCATGACAGAGAGTTGATGCGGGATCCTCAATTTCAAATCTTTTGCCGCTGCATAAACCTGCAATGCCCTGGTGTCGCAGAAACACATGAATGCAGTCGGTGGTTCTATTCCCAGAAGCAGTTTTTTGACAGCTGCTTTTGTTTCATTATAATGAGTATGCAGTATCAGACTGTCATCATCGCACAGACCATTGCAGCGGAGAAATTCCTTGTACTCCTCCAATTCCAGTCCTCGCCGGAAGATGCCGTCGTGACGGATTGCAAAAATCGTGGCGATCCGCTTATGTCCCTGCATCGCGAGATGTCTTACCCCATCCAGAAAACATTGACGTTCATCAATGATCACCGCCGGAATATGGTACATGTCCCGATTCAGATTGGACAACAATTTGACCATGGGAACTGCTGTTTTATTCAGTTTTTCAATTTCCGTTTTTTCATGCGGGGCATAATCTCCGAGCAGGAAGACACCGGAGATGCGATTATTGATCAGGGTGCGGTTCCATTCCTCCAGAGAGAGTTCTTCCAGATTTTTGAGTGTGAAAACTTCCAGAGAGTGTCCTGCGTGGCTGAGATTCAAACGGAGTGCGGAGATAATATACTGTTCCGGAATATTCAAATCTTCAGCGTAACCACTGACCAGGATCAGATATTTCTTCCCGCTTACTTTTTCGCTTACATAGTTCCCGCTTCTGCCGGAAGCAACAATGAATCCTTCCTTGATCAGTTGTTTCAAGGCGGTTCTGAGAGTGACTCTTGAGATGCCGAGTTCTTTTGCCAACACAACTTCTCCGGGCAGCTTTGTCATAGGGAGATAAATCCCTTGATTCAGCCGCCGTTTCAACTCCTGATATGCTGTTTGACTCTTTGTCATTATCTTGTCTTTCTGGTATTATATTTTTCTATCTTTGGTAAAATATAATAAATGACAGAGTAAATTGCAAGCAAAAAATTGTCACGAGACAATATTTTTTTGAAATTTTTTTATGTTTTGCCATATTTCAGGCTGATAAAAAAATTTTTTGATGTTTTTTTGAAAAAGAATTTATGGTGTGAATTGTTATGTTTTCCGCATTGCAGAGGCGTTATTTTTCATAGAATACGCAAAAAAACAACCTCATGCTTTTGGAGGGAACATGAGGTTGAATTTTTCCGTGAAAAATCAGCGTATTTCAGAATTGATTATGCAGCAGTAATTTCCAGAATGCCGCCATCAATGTGATCTTTCCGTGTGAGTTTTCCGAATAATACGGGATCGAAGAGCGTTTTACGACCATCTCTTTGAAAAGATGTTTCTGCAGTTCTGTCAGCCGATATCCGGGCGTCATCAACTGAACCAGGATCGCTTCACCGCATTCCCGTTCAAATTGAGCATTGTTCCAGACCGACCGTTCCTGCTGGGGAACCATATAACCGCCCTCATCCAACCACTTCAACACCCGCCAGTCTTTGTATCCTTCCGGTTCACTGAAAGAGGCGCGTTCTGCATTGAGAAATGCCTGCATATTATTATAAAGACTGCGTTCGGAGCAATCTTCCATCACTTTACGGATTTTTGCACAGCACTCACTTTCCTCTGTCATGGTTTCCAACAGAACTTCCAGCGCACAGACTGTCTGGAAGAGAGTGTAGGCAACATAAGGACGCATCCACATCTGGCGTTGCGGTTCCAATGCGGAGGGAAGATACTTCATGCATTGATCGTAGAAATAACGGTCTCCGGTCACTGCGTATGCTCCGGCATAACACATGGGCAGACGGGATAACCTGTGGATGGCGGTCTCTTTTTCCTCGCTCCACATGTGGCAGGCTACTACGCCCGGTTTTCCGTTTGCCATGAGAATGCAGTAATCATTTTCCGGCGAGACTGATTTATCCATGAAATATGCCACATCGCTGAGGAGCTGGCGGATCTCTTCTTTTATTTCCGGTGTGGATAATTGGGAACGGTAAAATTTCCACAGCCCATGGACATAATGGGTGTACTGATCCCGGGAACTGTTGTTATAAACTGACTTGCCATCTTCCGGACAGATGCTGCGGGCGACGAATCCGGGGACACCGTGGACTGTTCCGCATGCTTTGAGGCCGCGGTACATCTTTTCCGCCGCTTCAAACATCTCCTTTTCTCCGGTCACAAGATAACGGTCACAGATCAGTGCCAGCATGGCACCGTTGTTGATCGTGGAATCTTCCATTCCGGTTCCCCAGCCGCAGGGATTGGGAAGCTGATTCCGGACTTCTTCCGCAGTGGGGAGACAATCAAATCTGTGTTCATGCTCCTGACTGAAGACAAAGTCATAAATCAGGCTTGTTGACGGCAGATAGAAATGCTCCCAGACATTCTGCCATGCTTTATCCAGTTGAGTGCGGATATTTTTTAAGGATAAATCTTCTTGAGACATGAGAAAACTCCTTTGATTCAGTCAACCTTTGTCAGCGTAAATCTGCGGACATAGACATTGCCCTTATATTTCCCGGAAGGAACAAATCCGCCGAGGTAGATGATCCCTTTTTGAGGCAGTTTCACCGCAGTTGCACATTGGAACGGAATGAATTTTCCGCCTTTGATCGACTTTACATCCAGAGTCCGGTGCACAAGGATCTTGCGTGCTGTTGCATCATAGAGTCCGAATCGAGAGGTGAATTTTTCCTGTGGGATCTCAGCATCACAACGCAGTTCCGCACCGAGGAGGTATTTTGCATTTTTATCTATTCCGGCAGGAAGATTCACATACAGGCTCCAGCCCTTGTTGCCATCACAATATGCAATCCCGTCTTTTGTGCGGTTTGGCGCAATGATCTGATTACCCTCAAAGATCGTTGTATGGGTGAAGAAACGACCGAAAAGACCGGGATTGCTGCGGTAATTGGTTGCATAGACAGGGCTCCATGCAAGAGAAGGTCTGCCATCGCCGTATGTGCGGAAGAAGTTGATATTCATCACTCCGCTCTTGTCTTGCGGCATGGCTTTCAGGGGGATGACTGCCTGCCAGGTCCAGACTCCATTTTTGAGTGAGGAGGTGAATTGCCCGGGGACTTTTTCCGGTTCACGGATGATCTGATTTCCATCGTCTCCCATAGAAGTCTGCAATCTGTAACGGTTCGCATTGGTTTTTCCCTGTGCATTGATTCCGATCTGGATCATGGGATAGATCGTTTCCCCGTAGCATTGGATTTCGACGCAATCATCCCAGAAACTGCCTTTGGCACCCTGTTTGTATTGATGTTCTGTGAAATGCAGATACAGATTTTTTTTGCTGTATGCCGCTTTCATTTCAATATTTCTGCCGTCCGGATTTCCGAGAAGAGCGTTTGCCCATTTTCCGATGGAGGGGATTTTCTTCCAATCGACAGGAGCATCATCGCTGACAGCGGTCAGGTTTGCGGAAATATTGGATTTTACCGGGATATCCGGCGCAAGCAGAGGTTTTTGGGCTGGATCGGTGACTTTGATCAAGACGATCCGGTCTGTATAAACCTGCTGTTTGTTGTCGAAACGGTTGGAAACATAGATATCCCACTGCTGATTCGGAGCTTTCTTATCGAAATAGTGTCCGATGTGAGCAACTGCATGTCCGTTCATGCCGCCCAAATACTGTTTTGTACGGTATTTATGCGGCGGAACAACGACCCATGCCGCCCGTGTGAGAGGAGTTCTGCAGAGGAAGTGGAACTTGTAAGGTTTTCCGGGATCCGCTTTGATCTGTTTCTGAATACGGGGCAGTTTGTTGTTTGGATCGGCGAATGTGTAATGCACCACATTGGATGCCGGGACGACTCCGGGGAGGGTCACACCGAAAGCACCATCTTCTTCAAAGCTGATGATGTCTTTGTTTGCGATCGGCACGACCTGACGGATATTGTTTTCCGGGATATTTTTGAATTCCGGCGGGAGCGGTTTTGCGCCTTTTGCGATCTGGTAGAAGAATTTTGCAGTTGCATTGATTCTTTCCTTGATGGCTTTTGTATATCCCTTGTTTGCTGTGTAGTTGGGATCATTTTTGGGCAGTTCATGGAAATATTTGCTGTGTGCCAGATTGATGGCTGCGACTGCACGTTTGTAAATGGTTTCCGCATTCATGGAATGTTTTACACCGGAGATACGGATTTCATTCCAGAGCAGGAGGGTCATCAGATCCAGATTGATCCGGGAACAACGCAGATGATTCAAGGCATTGGGTTGATCCGCAACCATTTTTTCCATGGCATCGTAATTCTTCTGCCAGCGAACCAGATTTCCGGGGGTGAGATATTCCGCAAAACGGGGGTCGGGATTCCAGATCAGCTTGCCGTCATCTGCTGCATTGAGTTTTTCCAGTTCATAGAAATATTTCCGCATGGATGCAGCGGCTTTTCCGTAAATGTTGTCGGTATATTCTCTGATCAGAGTATCAAATGGAATTGCCGGATCATTGCTCAGACGTGCCATGAGGTAGTACTGCAAACCGTAGAATCCTGCATTCAATGCGAAGAATTCAACTTCAAAATCATTGTAGGCATAACGGATATTCTGTTTGGCACATTCCACATAATCCTGAGCAGCACGCAGAACATTGCCGAACATGTGAACGCTCACCAGCGGTCTGGCAAATGTCGTGAAGTAGTAATACACAAAAGCATTCTGCGAGATTTTGCTCCAACGCAGGAGAGACTGATAATCTTCATTATTGACCGGATGATTGCAGGGTTTGGAATAGTCCTGACCCAATGCACAGAGGAACGGCACGATATTGATGGGCAGCTTGCCATTGGGCAGAAGATGTTTCGGCGGCGGATAATTGGTTCCGTCACGTCCTCCGTAGGAGAGAACGCGGATCTTCATTTTCGGATATTTCTTTGCGAAGTACGGGGAGGCTTCTTCAATCAGATAATTGTAGAAAGCACCGCCGCCGCATTCATATTTTTTTTCAAATTCGAGACATTGCGGACAATAGCAGAATTTGCCGCCGCGGTCGCTCTGACCGAAGTCGATCATCACATCCGTATTTTCCATCTTTCTGGATTTCAGATAGATTTCCACGTTTTCCGTAAAGGTCTTACGCAAACCTGGATTGGAGAAACACAAATGCTGTTTGTCAGTCCGTTTTCCGGAGACATCCATGCTGAAATATTCCGGATTGGTTTTGAAATACGCTTTCCCTTTGAATGGCGCATAAGGCTGGCTGTCGCCGGGATAGATCTTGCCGGAGGGAATGAAAGATGAGAAACTGTGGCATCCTGTAATGGTTCTGACGGAATAGAATCCGGGACCGTGCATCATCATTCTGCGGAATGCTTTGTAACGTGTCGGACAACCGGAAAGTTTCCAACTGTATTCCAACAGTTCACGGTAGATGTATGCCGGTTCTTTTGCGTATGAAAGAGATTTGAATGTAAGGGTTTTATGTTTCGGGATCACTGCGTCTCCCCAGAAATGGAGAGAACGGAAACCGATTTTATCCATCAGGAATTGATAGATCGCGAGAGTGGTTCCGCAGTAACCACCGCCGTAAATGAAGATATCATTTCCTTTATTGAAATAGATCCGTTCTTCATTGGCGGCTTTTTTCCGGTCGGGAGTCAGCTTGCGGGCAGACGCAGATTCACCGATGAAAATACGTTTTGTATATTTTCCGGCTTCTGCCGGTTTGATGATCCGGAAATCAGCTCCGGATGATTCTTTGAGAATATCCCGCATATCCGCAATCGCATTGGTTTCATGCTCATTGGGCTTATCCGGAGATACAATCACATAGTCTGTTTTTCCATTCTGCAAAAATTGAATGTCTGCGAAGACAAGAAAATTTGCAAGGAAGACAATAAACAGTGTCAAAATCGTTTTCATTCTGAAATCCTTTTCATTTCTCACTATCTGTCAGATCAGAATTTTAATCTTTCATAAAGACCGGGGAGAAGGGCATTGTTGACTACTCCGAGTTCACCGACACCATAGCCATCATCATGATCTTTCGGGAAATAATATTCTTTCCGTGCCAGTTCGCCTTTGCCGAGAGACTCCACATGACCGTCCGCCATGGTTGCATTGGCTTTCAGATTGTGACAGAGGTAGAGTCCTGCCGCACCGACAGCATTCTGTTGTGCCAACAGGAAGCGGTAATACTGGTCGCGGGAAATGTAATCCTGATCATATCTGGAATCTCCTACCAGAATGATATTGCTGAGCGATACTTTTACATTCGGAGAAACTGCGGTATAAGTCGTATTGTTGGCAATTTTTTTGGCACCGGTGAGATCAAAAGTCGGAGCCCCGTAGGTCTGTTCCATGGCAGCATTCTGGTCCATCAGGTGATACATGGTGGAACGATTGTCACGGACACAACGGATCTGTGTGTAAGAATTGATATAACCCTGTTTCCAGAGGTTGTGAGACCAGATGGAGGAAGCCGGTGTTGCACTTTTGGTTTTGGGTGAGAAGAAAAAATCATTGTAATCTGACTGGTACATAGCAATAGAGAGGAAAGTCTGTTTCAGATTGTTTACACAGGCGATCCCGCGTGCTCTTGCTCTGGCTGCATTCAACGCCGGCAGCAGCATTCCGGCGAGGATCGCAATGATCGCAATCACTACAAGGAGCTCGATCAGAGTAAAGTTGTGTCGCATAATATTGATTATGTTTTTCTGTTTGAGTTCATTTTTCTTCATAAAGCATTTACCTTTCTTTTTGAAAATCATGTTTTTTCTGTTTGATCACACTGCTCTCCGGATTACATAATCAATATTATGCGAAGTCAGAGAGAACTTTACAAAAGTTTTTTTTGTATGAAAATACTCCTTTCAATCCTTGTTTTTTATAGAATGAATAAGCTAATTTTCGGTTCTTCTTTGGGTGAATATAATACATAAAAATAAACTTTTCAATAAAATTTCAGGTTTTTTTACAAAAAACTTGACTTATCTAATTTGTGTGATATATTTCTGTATAGAAGAGTAAAGGAATCAACAAGAGGAGTGTACTAATGGCCAAAAGATCAGATCAGATTTATCAGGAATTACTGAATCGTTTGAACAGTGATTATTATCCCGTCGGCAGTAAATTCCCCTCTGATTCTCTGTTGGCGGATGAGTTTGGAACGACCCGCATCACAATCAATAAAATTGCCTCACTTCTTGCGGAACAGGGGTATCTTACAAGAGGAAACCGTGGTGCGGGGACCCGTGTTTCACCCCGGGTTTTCAAACCCAAAGGATATATTGCTTTTGTAGGGAATTTGAATCAATTTTCAACAGAACTGCTGTATGGTATTCAGGCGGAATGTATGCTGTACGGCTATTTTACTATTGTACTTTCTCCGCGGGTGGAGCATCTGCAATCCTGTTTGCAGATGCTTCATAAAAGAAATGCTGCCGGGATCATATCTGTCGGATACGGTGTTCATGCTCCGCCGGATGGCGTTGAGATGTATTGTCTGGATTGTCCGGCAGCGTTGCAGACACCGACTGCGCATGTTCATTTTATCAATAGTGACAACTATGCTGGCGGGCGTCAGATCATGGAAGAAGTGCTCCGCCGGAATCATCGTGACATTGTTGTATTCAGTTTGTCGCATGTTTTCAAATCCCGTTCAGCCTCGCCGACACCGTTCAAAATCGCTCCTCGCTTGCGTGGAATGTTTGATGCTATGAAACAAGCGGGGATCACGGATTGTGCAAAACGGATTTTTCATGGAAAATCAGAATCTCTTGCGGATGCACGGGAATCTTTTCGGGAGATACTCCGGCGGTATCCGGAAACAACTGTGATTTGTACTGATTCCGATATCGGAGCGGAACAGATCAATATTGTTGCCCGTGAACATGGAATAAAATGTCCCGGAGATATTGCCTTGACAGGATTCGGAAATATTACAGGGTTGAGGATCGCCTCTGTCGATCAGAATGCAGTCCGTCAGGGGCAACTGGCGGCGAGGTATCTGATCGATCATGTGGAAGACAGTGAATTTTGTTTCCCGGAAAATGAATTGGTGGAAACGACTGTTTCCCGTGCCGATTGTATTCCCACGCTGGTATCTGTTTCAAAATGAAAACAGCCTCATGACGGATTTTGACATGAGGCTGTTTTTCAGGATTTTTTTTGTTGCGGAAATTATTTTGCCAAATGCTGCAAAGCTGTTTCGGCAACCAGATAATTTCCTTTGAGATTGATGTGGACCCCGTCCGGCAGTGAGTAG
>JAGCNI010000023.1 GCA_017646015.1 Lentisphaeria bacterium | reverse complement strand
GCCCCCGCCGCCGAAAAGACCGGCACCGCGTCCGTGGTGGAAACTCTGGTGATCTGAGCTTTCAGAAAATCAAAATCAAAAAAATCCGGCAGTCTGTTTATGAATTCAGACTGCCGGATTTTTATTTCAGAATTTTGAGATCACATAGCCTGCGGCACGCCGATCGTGAGGGTAGCCAGACCATCGGTCAGGATGTCTTTCACGGCGAAGCAGAGTTCCAGACGGGTATTGACCAGAGCCGGATCTTCTGCATTGAGGACCTGTTTTTCGCGATAGAAGCGGTTGAATGCTTTTGCGAGGTTCAGCAAGTAATTGACCAAACCGGAACAATCCATTTTTTCAGCTGCTGCTTTGAGCATTTCCGGATAGAGAGCGGCAGTCACAGCCAGAGCCCGTTCTTCATCGGAATCCAGGAGACCCCAGTCAGGAGTCTGTGCTCCGCGTACGATACCGCGTTCTGCGGCTTTTCTTGCGATGGAGTTGATACGTGCACATACATATTGGACGTAAGGGCCGGTATCGCCTTCAAATTTGAGGGATGCCTGCGGATCGAACATCATTGTAGTGGTGGCATTGAAACGGAGGAGCATGAATTTGAGTGCGCCCATACCGATGATTTCGGAACGTTCTTCCAAATCGGCAGGTGGCTGTTCACCTTCAGGGATCCGTTCGAGAGTTGCTTTCTTTGCCAGTTCGTGCATTTCATCAAAGAGATCATCTGCATCGACCACGGTACCTTCGCGGCTTTTCATTTTACCTGTAGGCAGGTTGACCATTCCGTATGCGAGATGTTTGAGATTTGCAGCCCATTCATTCCCCATGGATTTGAGGATCTGGAAAAGCATCTGGAAATGGTGGATCTGTTCATCCCCGACGACCCAGACTTGTGCATCGGGCTGAAATTCTCTGTATTTGAGCAGAGTTGTACCGATATCCTGTGTGATGTAAACGCTGGTTCCATCGGAACGGAGCAGAACTTTTGTTCCGAGTTTACCCAAATCAGCAATGACAGCACCGTCATCCCGTTTGGCAAAGATTCCCTGTTCGAGACCTTTGTTGACGTTATCTTTTCCGAGGAGATAGGTTTCGCTTTCGAGGAATGTTTTTTTGAATTCGACCCCCATCCGGGTATAAGTTTCATTGAATCCATTGATGACCCATGAATTCATGAGTTTCCAGAGAGCGACAGTTTCGGGATCGGAATTTTCCCATTTCCGGAGCATAGCCTGAGCGGCTTCTCCGATTTCAGTCATGAGGAAGAGTTCATCATCATCTTTATCCGCCAGTTCCGGTTTTTCAGCCCGGAGAGCGGTGATCTGTTTTTTCAGTTCATCATTGTAACGGACATAGTAGTTGCCGACGAAATGGTCGCCTTTGACTCCTGCTTTTTCGGGGGTATCCCCGTTTCCGAACCGCTGGTAAGCGAGCATGGATTTGCAGATATGGATCCCGCGGTCATTGATGAGATTGACCGGGATCACATCGTGTCCGACTCTGGAGAGGAGTTTGCATGTACTCATACCGAGAGTATTGTTGCGGACGTGTCCGAGGTGCTGCGGTTTGTTGGTATTGGGAGCGGAATATTCGATAAGGATGCGGCGCTGATCTTTTTCAGGGAGGATACCTTCCTGCATGATGGCGGGAACATTTCCGACTGTATCCCGGAAGAGAGCAGCGGCGTTCAAAGTGACATTGACAAATGCTTTGACTTTTTCAGCTTTTTTGACATCGGGATCTGCTGCGAGCAATTCGCAAACTTTATCAGCCACTTTATCGGGGGCATTTTTGAAAAGTTTTGCGAAACGGAAACAGTTGATCGTGATATCCCCTTCCATTCCGGGAGGGCACTGTTCGACTGCGATCTGCCAGTTTTCGGGGAGAACTGCGCCGGGGAATGCGTCCATCAGTGCAGCCTGAAGATTTTGAATACATTTCAAGTTCATAGTAATAAAAATCCTTGCGATTTAGAGTGTTGTCCGGATAATCGTGGTATGAGAACCTTCGGGAATGGTGATTGTGTAGCGACCGAAACATGCGGGGATCAGACAGGTCATTCCGAGTGGGACTTCCGTGATTTTCTCATCTTTTCCGACAGTGAAAGGCGAATTGATCGCTGTAAGGAGATGGAAACTGGAAGTGGTTGCAGTATTATCATTCCATTCAGAAGTGAGGAGGAGTTCATCGACACAGAAGAAGGGGCATCTGTTGATCACGGGGAACTTCCGGTTGTAATCGACTTTATCACTGGGTCCGACGATCCTGCAAACGGTACGATCCATGAAATCAATACTTTCGAGAGCCTGTTCGATGTGGAGAGTTCTGGGTTGTCCATTGGCATCGAGTCTTCCCCAATCACTGATCCGGTATGTTGTATCGCTGTTCTGTTGAACTTCGAGGATCAGATTTCCGGCTCCGATCGCATGAACTCTTCCGGCATTGATGAAATAAGCATCGCCGGGTTTGGAATCAAAGACCTGAAGATGGGATTCCACATCAGGAGACTGGAGGGCACTGACAAATTTCATTTTTGAAGAACGCGGATTGAGACCGGCAATGATTTTTGCATTTTTAGCGGCATCAATGATATACCACATTTCCGTTTTGGGTTCAGCACCGTTTCCGAGTTTGCGGCAGGCGGCTTCATTGGGGTGCACCTGAAGGGAGAGACGTTTTTCGGCATCCAGCAGTTTGACCAGAAGTGGGAAACGTGATCCTGTAAAGTTTTTTCCGACAAAATCCTGACCGAATGTCTGCACGAACTGGTGCAGAGTGACTCCTTTGTAAGGGCCGTTGATCACCGGACTGTCATATTCTGTTCTGTCACAGATTTCCCATGCTTCCCCCACCGGTACACCGTCTTCGGGAAGGGGACGACCGAATTTTTCCGCCAATTTGTGTCCGCCCCACATGACTTGTTTGTATGCGGGCTCAAACAACAACGGATACAGTTCATCTTTTTCCAAAGTAATCATAGTAAAAAACTCCATATTTTTTCATAATGGAAATATAACGCTGCTATGAAGAAATAGCAATTCTGAAAGTGAAAAAAGTTCGTGAATCTCTATGATTTTTCATGAAAGAAGTGTTTTAGAGAAGCATAGATAGCAGAAGAAAGGGTGAAACAGAGAGAAAAGAGTAATTTTTCTGTTCTCCGGAGTGTTCCGGATCGATTTCAACTTGACAGACTGATACGTGATGTTATATTGAACCAAAAAGGAATGAAAGAAGCAGAGGAAGAAGGGAGAGATCATGAAAATACTGCATACCTCGGACTGGCATTTGGGGAAAACTCTCGGAGGACGGCGGCGTTATGATGAATTTGCCGCATTTTTATCGTGGCTGATCGGGTTGATCCGGGAGAAAGAGGTGACACACCTGTTGTTGTCGGGGGATGTTTTCGACAATACCACGCCATCGAGCCGGGCGCAGGAGTTGTATTATGAATTTCTGGTCAATGCCCGCAGTGCCGGCTGTCGCCATATTGTTGTTACCGCAGGAAATCATGACTCTGCGTCTCTGTTGGATGCGCCTGGGCTTCTTTTGCGTCCGATGAATATCCATGTGATCGGGAATGTTTCTGATGCCCCTGCGGACGAGGTTCTTCTGCTCAAAGATGAAAAAGGGGATCCTGAGCTTGTGGTTTGTGCGGTTCCTTATCTGCCTGACCGGGTTCTGCGGATCTCATCGGCGGGAGAATCTGCGGAAGAGAAAAATAAAAATCAGTTGCAAGGGTTGCGGGATCATTACCGTTCGGTTTGTGAATATGGGCGCAAATTGCAGTGGGAATCCGGGGGGAAGATCCCGTTGGTTGCGATGGGTCATCTTTATCTTTCCGGAAGTATGCTTCAGGAGGGGGATGGAGTCCGCGAACTTTATATCGGGACACTGTTGCGGATCGACCGTGAGATTTTCCCGGAGTATGTTGATTATGCCGCTCTGGGCCATCTGCATGTTCCGCAATCGGTTGACGGGATCGAAAAGATCCGTTATTCCGGTTCCCCGCTGGCTCTCGGATTCGGAGAGGCGAATCATGAAAAAAGCGTGACTCTTGTCAGTTTTCCGGATGGCAAAACAGTGATCGAGCCTTGTAAAGTACCGCAATTCCGTATTCTGCAACGTATTTCCGGAAATCTTGAAATGATCCTTGCCGCGATCCATGAACTGAAATCACAGGAACAGGAAATGGATTTGGAGATTACCTGTTCTGCGGAACGATATGAACCTGGTTTGAATGAAAAGATCACGGCGGCATTGGAGGGAACCAAGTTGAATCTGTTGATTTTGCGAACTTCACTTTCGGCATCATCCGGACGCGGCTTGCAGGCAGATATGCTGGAGGCGGAACTGACGGAAGATGAAGAGAATGTCTATAAAGTATTTGACCGTTTTCTGGAAGAGCGAAAAGTGGCTGAAGATCGTATTGATACGTTGCGTTCGACGTATCGTGAGGCAGTGGTCATGATGCATGAAACAGACGGAGGTGCGGAATGAAAATTTTGACGATCCGTTTTCAGAATTTGAATTCGCTGTACGGAGAATTTCTGATCGATCTGACAAGTTCCGATTATCGTGACAACGGGATTTTTGCGATCACCGGACCGACAGGGGCAGGAAAGAGCACCCTGTTGGATGCAGTTTGTCTGGCGTTGTACGGTGAAACTCCCCGGCTGGGGCGGTGCGGTGGAGAAAATGAAATCATGTCCCGCGGCACAGGGAATTGTATGGCTGAAGTCGAATTTGAGGTCAACGGCAAAAAATACCGTGCGTTCTGGGAACAACACCGTTCCCGGAATAAAGCGGATGGTGCTTTGCAGAATATCAAAGTGGAACTTTCCGTTTGCGAGACGGGAGAAATCCTTGCCAATCAGATCAATTCTTTCCGTACAAAGATCGAGGAACTGACTTCCCTTGACTTCAAACGTTTCACCCGGACAGTTCTTCTGGCGCAGGGGAATTTCAATGTGTTTCTGACCGCTCAGGAATCGGAACGTGCAGTGATCCTTGAACAGTTGACTGGAACAGAAATCTATACCGATATTGCCCGTACTGTTGCGGCACAGCGGAAAACAGAGAATGAAAAGCTGTTGGCATTACAGGCTGAATTCGGTTCGATCATTCCATTGGAACCGGAAATGGTTGCTGCCCTTCAATCAGAACTTGCCGGAGTGATTCAGGAAGAACAGAATTATTCCGTACAGTTGGAGAAGAAACGTTCGGAACTGCAATGGTGCGAAAAGATCATTCAACTGGGAGATGAATTACAGAAAGTCCGGGATTCCCGTTTGCTTCATGAGAATGTTTTGCGGGATTTTCAATCAGACAGACTCCGTTTGGAAACTGCACTGAAAGCGGAAGAATTTGAGGGTGAATTTCAGCAGATCAATCTGTTACGCAAGCGGATCACAGATGATTCCGGGCATTTGACGGAACAGAAAAAAAGTGTGGAAAATCTGGAAAATGCAAGTGACGGATTTGAACAGAACGTTGCCGCTGCAGAAAGTGCATTGTCCGCACGGGAAAAAGAAAAAATCGTTTTCGATGAGACACTCAAAACAGTCCGCCGTTTCGATCTGCAACGGGATTCTGAACAGAAAACTGCCGGAATTTTCCGTCAGGAGGCGGCGGCATACGAAAATGAGATCCGTAAATATTCCACTGAAAAAATCCGTGTTCAGGCAGAATTTCAGAAATGTAAGCATGGCATTGAAACAGCAGAACAATATCTGAAAGATCATGAAAAAGATGCGGCACTGGAAAGTCAGAGTGTTCTGCTGAAAGGATATTACGATCAATTATGTGCCCTTGATCCTGATCTCCGGGATGCAAAGGACAAGTGTAACAAGGCAGCACGGGATTTGTCTGTTGAACAAAACAAGTACCGGGAATTGGAACAGAAATTGGAACAGGTTTCCGGTGCACGGTCTGCAGCGGAAGAAGTTTTGAAGAAAGCCCGTTCTGAATTTGCGGTAATGTTGGACGGCAAGCTGTTGCGTGAGTATGAGACGGAACGGGAAAACCGTATTACGGAATTGAATTACGTGAAACAGATCGTCAGTCTGGAATCAGCCCGTGCGGCACTGGAGGAGGGGAAACCGTGTCCTCTTTGCGGTTCAGAACATCATCCCTTTGCCGATCTGAACCACACTCTGCCGGAATTGGATACGTTATCGCAAAAACTTCAGGTACTGACCCGTAAGATCAATCAGTTGCGGGATCATGAAGAACGTTGCCGTAAATATGAAGATGCCGCCCGACAGGCAGGAGAAAGTGCAACGGCGGCAAAGAATGAAGTTCAACTTCAGCATCAGTCTGTTCAAATGGCGGAAACTATGTTGGCAGAACGCCGGAAACAGTTTCAGGAAAAAGATGAACTTTTCCGGAGTGTCTCCGGGAAACTCGATACATGCCTTTCTTCGCTGCAGATCCCGGAGGAATTGCATTATGATGAAGCACTCGTTGAAATCAGCAGACGGAGCATTCAATATCAGACTTGCCGGGATACCTTGCAGCGGGCGCGACAGGATCTTGCCGCATGTGAAGTCCGTCTGGGTGGATTGGAAGAAAATCTTTCCCGTTGTGCAGCGTTGAAAACAGAAAAACTCCATGCGGTTGCGGAACAGGAAAAGAAAATCGATCTGCTCCGGATCGAACGGGAAAATCTTTTCGGCATTCAGAATGCGGATCAGGCGGAACAGGAATTTGCCGGAATGACCCGGAAACTTACCGATGCGGCACGACAGGCTGTTGCGGATTTGAATGCACATCAGGAGAAATTGAAGATCGCCAAAGCACTTTGTGTTTCTCTCGAAAAGGTCTTGAAAGAATCCCGTGATCTTCTTGCGCCGCTGGAAAAACAGTTTGTGCTTGACCGTGAGTCTGCCGGATTCTCTTCCGAAGAATCATTCTGTAAAGCCTTGTTGCCCAAATCCGAACGGGATCGACTCCGTGAGCAGCGGGATCAGTTGGATCAGACCAGTGCCGGATTTGAAACACGTTTGCGTGATCTTGAAAACAATTTGCGTGCGGAACAGGCAAAACAACTCTCCTCTGATTCTGTGGAAAACTTGCGTCAGATCCTTGTTGAAATGGATCAATATCAATCTTCTCTGCGTGAAAAAATGGGCGGACTCCGGACTCAACTTCAGAATAATGAAGAGCTGTTGAACCGTCAGAAAGAAAAAGCGGAACTTCTTGAAAAACAGAGAGTTGAATTTAATCGCTGGAATGAATTGCATGATTTGATCGGAACCGCAGACGGCAGAAATTACCGGAATTTTGTGCAGGGTTTGATGTTTGAAAAACTGATTGCTCATGCCAACCGGATCCTTGCGAAGATGTCCGACCGTTATATGTTGTACCACAATCCGGAAAAACTGCTTGAGTTCTGGGTGTGCGATAATTATCAGGGTGGAACGATCCGTCCAGCCAAAAACCTTTCCGGCGGAGAAAGTTTTCTGGTCAGTCTTGCTCTTTCTTTCGGGCTCTCTTCCATGGCATCCCGTTCTTTCCGGATCGATACATTGTTCCTGGATGAAGGGTTCGGTACTTTGGATGCCGACACTCTGGAGAATGTGCTTGAAATGCTTGCAACATTGCGGAATGAGGGAAAGATGATCGGGATCATTTCTCACGTTTCCGCCTTGAGTGACCGTTTGCCGGTGCAGATCAAAGTGGAGCCGCAGGCATTTGGAAAAAGCACTGTTTCCGGACCGGGAATCAAAATTTTTTGAACTCAAAAATCAGAAAAAATACAGAATTTTTTATTTTAACAGTTGAAAATTAAACTATTTGATGTTACAGTAATAAAAATACGAAAGACATGAAATGATTTTTCTGATTCCAGAGAAGAATGAAAAAGAGAGGAAAATGAATTATGAAACGTAAAGATCATTCATCGTACAAACTGATTCCGGGAGTTGTTCTGAGTTTATTACTGTTCAGCGGCTGTGCCTCTTCGGAACGCATGACACGGATGTCCGGCGGAGTCTTCAGCAAATATTCTGCGCCGGAAGATTCCCGGATCCGTTCTGTAAAATTTCATAAGATCAAAGCCCAATCAGCTGAAAACCGTTATAATAAGGAGAAGCTGATATTTCACAAAAATCTTGTGAACATCTGGCCTTTCTTCTTCCGTTCCGGACAATACACCTCCATTCTGTGGCCGATGATCGACAGTGACCCGTATGGATTTGCCATCCGTCCATTTTTCAATCAGGAGGGGGATGAGTATTCCATTCTGTTTCCGTTATGTGCATGGAATCCGGTCAATGGTGACGGCTGGCTGTTGAACACCGTCTGGGATAAAAATTCTTTCAGTTTCATTCCGCTGGGACATTATGTCCGCACCGCAGAGAAGACCCGTGCTTTTTTCACACCGCTCTACATTTATACACGGGATAAATATGATCCATTGAATCAGTATAATTTCCGGCAGAATGAACGTTTCCTTGAATTTCTGCTCTTCTACAATTCCACTGTTGAACGGAGAGATGTTCCGGAAAAATACCGCGATCTTGCCAGGATGTATGGTTATAACAACACGAAAAGCCGTATTGCTTATCTTGCCAAACGGGAAAATCTTCCGACGCCCGCCAATCAGAAAGAGTTACGGGAACTTCAGAAAAAACTGATTGAAAGTTCTCCTGTTGTGAACGATCAGAAATACGGATTTTTCCCGTTGTTTCATACCGGTGAGACAGCAGATCAAATATTCTTCAATTTTATCGGTCCGCTTTTTGAGGTGGAGAAATGGAAAAATTCCGATCGTTTCCACATTGGTTTTCTGAATACGCTCGGAATGAATTATGAGGAAAAACCACTTGGAAATGCGTTGAGCTATTCTCCGGCGGAAAAAACTTTTTTCTCTGCGATGCTGCTTTCCAAATTTTCCAAAAAGAGTTATTACGAAAACAACGAAAAGGTCAAAGCATTACGGAATCTTTCCAATACCTATCAATTGAATGGTCTGAAACCGGAGGCATTCAGAGAACGGGCGGCATGGATGTTGCAGAAAGTCGATCCTGCCTTGCAGCTGCCGCCGGAAGTACAGAGTCCGGATGCACTGCGCTGCTATGTGGAAGATCTGGCGGGAAAATATAAAAATCTGCCGGTTTATCATGAATATACCGGAGGTTTTCTGCCGTTGTTCATGTATGAATTCAAAAAGAATAAAACTTTCTGGCTGAGCCTTGCCCTGCTCTCCGGATATGAATACAAAAATAGCAATAAGAAAGGGACTTTTTTCTCTCTGCCGCTGCTGACAGCGATCACAAAGGGGGAAAATCTGAACGAAATGTTCTGTCTGCCGTTGCTGACATTCTATAAACAGAAGAACGATTCCAGTGATTTTCTGAGTATTCCGCTGTTGAGTCATGTGAGCCGATCCGGAGAAAAAGATCTTACAGCGATCCTGTTTCCGTTCGGCTGGCATTCTGAAACGAATTACAGAAAACGGGGAGAGAGTTCGATTTTCCCGCGCAACAAATATGTTTCCAGAAATGCAGATACCGTGGAACTGGAACGTGATTTTGCCGCATTGGGATTGTATTACCACGGCAGACATGTTTTCCAGATCGTCCGGGAGGGCTGTCAGGCAGAACACTTGAATGGATTGCGTTCAACGATATGGAAATTGAGATCTGAAAAAAAATCCATCAGCTCCCGTCAGAAAGATATTGACCGGGATAAGAAACAGTTTGCCGCCCGTCCGAAACCGGCAAACAAGATCGAATATTACCGGAATCTGATCCGCGAGGAAGAAATCCGGATCGAACAGGAAAAACTGGATCAACGGAAACTGAAATACAACACGGATTTCAAAAACTTCTCGAATCAGATGAAACAACTTCAGCTTACAGTGAGTGAAAAAGATCTTGATTCGGCAGACTCTGTAAAACGGATCCTGGAGGAGATGGTCACAAAATATATAGAACTGCGTACATTTGAAGAATATGGCAATGGCATCTTTTTCCGTAAAGAGATCTGCGCCAACGGCAATATGAGCTGGCGCGTTTTTCTTGGATTGGCTGGCGGCAGAAAAGAGGGATCTCTGGAAGAAAAACATATTCTGCATTTCTTCTACCGTTACCGGAGTCAGGGAGATAAATCAGAAGAGTTGATCTTCCCGTTCATCTCGGTGCAGAAAGATGGAAAAGACAGTCGCATTTCTTTCCTCTGGAAACTGTGGATGCGTGAAGTCAAAGATGGAAAAGTCAACGGCAGTATATTGTTTATTCCATACAGTTATTGAGATTTTCCGTTCTGATTTTGAAAATTACAGCAGAAAAAGTTTTCATTTTCCTGAATGTGGGATTGAAAAAATTTTCTGCTGTGTTATTTTTTGGTAGAAAGGATGGAAAATACCAGAAAGATATATGAACAACAAAACGAAAGAGGCAACCATGAAAATTGCAAATGTATTGTTGGCGGCAGCTATGGCTGTCGGGATTTCTGCATGCAGTACAACCGGAAAGGTTCCGGAAAAGAAGCAGGCACAAACAAAAGCGAAAGCGAAAGCAAAAGTAAAAGCCCCCGCTCCTTATGAGATCCGTATTCAATTTGACAATTCCACCGGGATCTACAAAGTTGGAGACACTGTCAAATTCAAAATCACTTTCAAGAAAGACGGGAAAAATTTTGCCGGACAGCGTGCAGGCTATTCTCTGGATATGCCGGGCAACAAGACAAAAATGCAGATTTTCACCACTGCGGCATCCAATGAATTTCAATTCAAATTGGAGAAACCCGGTTCTGTAATGGTCGAAGCGGCTGCGGTGACTGCGGATGGCAAGATCATGACTTATCAACAGGGAAAAGCCACAAAACGTATTGTTACCAAAAACGGTGTGATCGCTTCTCCGGAACAGATCCGTCAAGGCTTGCCTGAACCTGCGGATTTCAAAAAATTCTGGGATGACGCCAAAGCGGAACTTGCCAAAATTCCGGTAAAAGCCAAACTGGAAAAAATCGCACTGCCGAAGAAACATTCCGGAAAATTCAATGCATGGGATGTAAAAGTTGACTGCATCGGCGGCGTTCCTGTTTCCGGATGTCTTTCCATTCCGAAAAATGCAAAACCAAAATCCCTGCCTGCCAGAGTGTATTTCCACGGAGCCGGTGTCTATACCTCCAATCCGCCCTGTAATAACAACAAACTGATCGAGTTTGATGTCAATGCACACGGTATTCTCAATGGACAGAAACGGGATTATTATCAGAAACTCAGCAAAACACTTCTCGCAAAATATCCCCACAAAAATGCAGATAACCGCGATAAATTCTACTTCCGCAATATGTTCCTGCGTGTCCAGCGCGCATTGGATTATGTCAAGACTCTGCCGGAGTGGGACGGCAAAAATCTGATCGTCTACGGCGGCAGTCAGGGTGGTGCACAGGCATTGGTCGCCGGCGGACTGGATCCTCAGGTGACTTTGATTTATGCTGGTATTCCGGCATTGTCTGACCATGGTGGTATCCTTGTCGGACGCGAATCCGGCTGGCCCCGTCTGATCAAAGTCAAAAAAGGAAAACCCGTCAACCCGGCGATTGTCAAAACCGCTCCTTATTACGATGTTGCCAACTTTGCCAAATACATCAAGGGTGAAGCTCATCTGACCGTCGGACTGGTTGACAAAGTTTGCGTGCCGACTTCTGTTTATGCGGCTTACAACAACATTCCCGGAGAGAAAACCATCAGCGTGGTGACAAATCTCGGACATGCTTATATTGTTTCACGTGCTTATGAAAAGCGTCTCAAGGAGCTGACCGCTGCGGTGAAATAAGAAGCCGGTAAGGGCAATTTTTCCATGGGGGGACACTCTTTGTCCCCCGTTTTTCGGGTTTTCATGCATCAAAAACGGCTTTTTTTGATAAAAAATTCAATTTGGACTTGAAAAACCCCCCACTTGTGTGGTATATTATAGATTTGAGAATGAACAGTTATTGATTTTCAAAAATATTACTTTATAAGAAAGGATTTTTAGAATGGCTGAAAAAACCACAAAGAAATCGCAGAGCAGATCCGCTGCCAAATCGTTCCGTCAGAGTGAACAGGCACGTGTCCGTCATAAATCCTGCAGAAACAAAATCTTCACCATGGAAAAGAAACTCCGTGCTGCTGTTGAAGCGAATGACAGCGCTTTGGCAAAAGACCTGCTGAACAAGCAGTTCTCCGTCCTTGATAAAGCTGTCAAGAGTGGTACTTTCCACAAGAACAAAGCTGACCGCAAGAAATCCCGTATGGCTCTCTTGGTCGGTAAAATGAACAAAGCTCAGGCATAAGTCCCGAACTTTCAACATTTTGTTCAAAACGTATCCGTCGGGGCAGATCGTTCCGGCGGATATATTTGTTTTAAATTTTTATTGAAAAGCTTGTGAAAAAACACTTTTTTCTCTTGAATAATCTGCTTTTCATGCTATTATGTTTGATATAAAAAAGTCCGGTTTGTCCTGCAAGACGGTTCTTGTTTGATTCTGCCGGAAGAAAATGTTAAAAAACGGAATAAAACCCTAATATGAAACTGCCGTCTTTAAAAATCAGAAATCTGGAAGCAAAATTCCCTGTGATCCAGGCTGGAATGGGTGTTCGTATCGGCGTGGCTGAGCTCGCATCGGCAGTCGTCAAATGCGGAGGTTTTGGAACAATTGCCAGTGTTGGTATGGGTGATGTTGAACGCGGGAAAACCCATTTTGTTGAAGAATGTAATGAGAAATTTGCCAATGAATTGAAAAAAGCCCATGCACTGCTTGAAGGCAGAAAGAACCTGGGTGTCAACGTTATGGTCGCGATTTCCAATTACGAAGAAATCGTCCGTACTGCGATTGCAGGCGGTGTTGACTACATCATTTCCGGGGCGGGTCTGCCGTTGGTACTGCCGGAATATGTCGGAGATGCGGATGTGGCTCTGATTCCGGTGATTTCCAGCGGAAGAGCTTTTGAAGTTGTTGTAAAAACATGGTTGCGGAAATACAACCGCAAACCGGATGCTGTGATCATTGAAGGTCCGAAATGTGGGGGACACCTCGGTTTCACCATGGATATGATCGAACACCCGGAAACCTGTTCCCTTGACATCTTGTTGAAAGATGTCAAAGAGGTGATGGGCCGTTATGATATTGATATCCCTGTGCTGGCTGCAGAAGAGGTCTGCTGCCGTGCGGATGTTGAAAAATTCATCAAAATGGGCTTTGACGGCGTTCAGGTCGGAACCTATTTCATCACAACAGAAGAAGCCGGAATCGACCGCCGGAGCAAACAGGTTTTTGTGGATGCCAAAAAAGAAGACATCGTGGTGATCAAGAGCCCCGTCGGGCTGCCTGTCCGCGTTTTGAAGACTCCTCTGGTGCAGCGTGTCCTGAGCGGAAACCGCGAAAAATTCTCCTGTCCTTACCGTTGTCTGCGCTCCTGTAATCCGGCAAAATCACTTTTCTGTATTGCCCGCGCTCTGCTGGCAACATGGGAAGGTGATGTGGAAAACGGTCTTTACATGGTTGGCTGCAACGTGGATGCCACAACCAGAATTTATCCTGTAAAAGAGTTTTTTGACACTCTTGAAGGGGAATAAATTTTTCAAAATCAAGTGGAACAAATTGACATAACATGTTGATTTTTTCCTTGCAAAAGCGATTTTTTTGATGAAAAACAGGGCAAAAACCTGAAATAAACTCAAAAAAATCGTTTTTTTTTATTTTTTTCATTTGAAAATCTATTTCAAGCATGATAGTTTTTCATAGCTAAAGGATACAGGTGTATCCAGAACAATATAGAAGGGAGCGTAAAAATGCAGAAGATCTACAACGTCAAAAAGAGAGAAATGGTCAGTATCGACGATTCCAAGTGCACCAAGGTCATCTACAAAAAAGAAACCAAAAACGGTACCATTCAGGAACGTTATGCAATCAGAGCCAAGGATGATGATGGAACCAACCTGACGAAGTTTATCTCCAAGGCTGATTATGACAAGCTGAAATGCAAAGTCGGCAAAGCCTGATTTTTGCTCCATCATTTTGATGAGAATGAACCCCGGTCGATCCCGGGGTTTTTTGTTTTTTTGCAAGACTGTTTACAACAGACTGTTTTCCGGTGCGGAATGTTTTATTGCTCCGATGCTGATTCATTGGGCAATGACAAATCCTTATAAATTCCATGTATTGAAAAAGCGTGAAGTAAATTGTCTTGCCGCACCTTTTATCGGCAGTGTTGTTTCCGTTTCAGAAAAATCCCATACGGAATGGAAGTGAAAGAAAAACTCTTGAAAACATCAGGTATTTCTCTGTTCAGGAATATTCTTTCCAGGCGGAGGGACTGCAAAATGTCCTGTCCGGCTTTTTTTATCTTAAAAAGTTCCTTTTTATACCTCTGCGGACTTTACATTTTGCAATAAGGAATTATATTTCCTATATGAGTATGAAAACCGGAAAAATAACTATTGTTTCAGGAGGAACTAACAATGGATAATGAGATGAATTTTTCTTACCAGAACCCGTTGACCGGGCGTTACGCCAGTAAAGAGATGAGCTATAACTGGTCTCCCCAGCGGAAACATTCCACATGGCGCCGTTTGTGGCTTGCCCTTGCGGAATCTGAAAAAGAGCTCGGACTGCCGATCACAGATACGCAGTTGGAACAGATGCGTGCTCATCTGGATGATATTGATTTTGAAGCTGCGGCAAAAAAAGAAGCTGAACTGCGCCATGACGTGATGAGTCATATCCATGTTTTCGGAGCTCTCTGCCCGGAAGCCCGTCCGATCATCCACCTCGGTGCAACCAGTTGTTTCGTGACCGACAACACTGAATTGATCCAGATGCGTGACGGTTTGAAACTGATTCAGGCAAAACTCTTGAAAGTCATTGAAATCCTTGCCGGGATCGCAGAGAAATACAAAGATCTTCCCACACTCGGATTTACCCATTATCAGCCGGCACAGCTGACAACTCTCGGAAAACGTTTTTCTCTGTATCTCCAGGATTTTGTCATGGACATGCAGCGTGTGACAGAAGAAATCGAAAAAGTTCCCTTCCGCGGAGTAAAAGGAACCACCGGAACACAGGCAAGTTTCATGGAGCTTTTCAACGGAGATCATGAAAAAGTCCGTAAGCTGGATCAGCTTGTTTCCCAAAAAATGGGTTTTGATTCTTCGATCGCACTGAGCGGTCAGACCTATACCCGCAAAGTGGATTTCTTTGTTTTGAGCGTTCTTTCCGGAATTGCCCAGAGTGCTTATAAAATGGCGGGTGATATCCGTCTGCTTGCCAATCTGAAAGAAGTGGAAGAACCGTTCGGTAAATCTCAGGTCGGCTCCAGTGCCATGGCATACAAACGAAACCCCATGCGTTCTGAACGTGTCTGTTCTCTTGCACGTTACCTGATGAGTCTTCCTGTCAACAGTGCAATGACCCATGCGACCCAGTGGTTTGAACGTACTCTGGACGATTCTGCCAACCGCCGTATCGTTCTGGGAGAAGCCTTCCTGACCGCAGACGTGATTTTGTCTCTGATCGCCAATATCGCAGATGGTATTCAGGTCTGGCCGAAAGTCATCGAAGCTCACATCATGGCGGAACTTCCGTTCATGGCGACTGAAAATATTCTGATGGAAGCTGTCCGTGCCGGTGGCGACCGTCAGGATCTCCATGAAGCGATCCGTTCTCACTCCATGGAAGCGGGCAAAGTGGTCAAGACAGAAGGCAAGCCCAATGATTTGATCGAACGTCTTGCCAAAGATCCGCTTTTTGCGAAAGTGGCTCCGATGTTCAAAGATATCCTTGATCCAAAACTGTTCATCGGCAGAGCTCCGCAGCAGGTCGAGGATTATCTGAATAATACAGTCCGCCCGTTGATTGCAGAACTTTCAGCCAAGACGGGACCGGCTTCCAATGATGAGATCCGTGTCTGATCTGGAATAAACAACATTCAATTTGAAGCAAGAGAGGAACTTTTTGTGATGGCTAAAAAGAACACAGCAGGAGTTTTTCTCCTGCCTGTCATTTTGATTTTTCTGGCAGTCATCCTGATCACGATCTGGTTCGGCTGCCGGATTGAACCCGGAAATGGCGAGATCGCGGTTATGATCCGGAAGACCGGAAAAGATCTGCCCCCGGATGCGATCCTTGCCCTCTCCCCGGAATATAAAGGGATCCAGCCGGATGTACTCGGGGAAGGGCGTTACTTCCGGAATCCTTATGTCTGGGATTGGAAAATCGTTCCCATTACAGATATTCCCGCCGGAAAATTCGGTGTTCTGGTCCGCAAATACGGAAAAGATCTCCCCGAAGGTCAGATCATTGCTCCCGGTCCTGAATACAAAGGGATCGTGCGGGAGGTCCTCGGAACCGGAAAACACCGGATCAATCCTTTTGCTTATGATGTTTATACATACGATGATATCCGGATCATGCCCGGAAATATCGGGGTCGTGACCAATCTTGCCGGAAGCGATCTTTTTTCAAAAAAAACCAATGACCTTTCCAATGCCCGCGGTTTCCTGGTTGATCCCTCCCGGAAAGGAATCTTGAAAACAGTTCTCAAAGAGGGTACACACCGTATCAATCCGTTCATTCAGAGCGTGGCGATTGTCAATATTCAGAGTCAGCGTTATGAATTCAGCGGAAAAGAAGCGATCGTTTTTATCACGCTGGACGGTTTTCCGATTTCTTTGGAAGGGACAGTGGAATTCAATATTTCCAATGAATCTGCGCCGCGTCTGACTCACGAAGTGGGAGATATGGAAGATATCATGAAGAAATTGATCCTGCCGTCTGTCAGTGGATTTGCCCGTATTGAGGGAAGCAAAAAGAGTGCCACGGAATTTATTGTCGGTGAAAGCCGTCAGATCTTCCAAAATAAATTGGAAGCCTATCTGCGGAAAAATTGTGCACCGTGGGGAATTTCGATCAATTCGGTTCTGATCCGGGATGTGGTTCCGCCGCAGCAGATTGCAGAAATCATCCGGAACCGTGAACTTGCGGCGCAGGAAGCCAAGAAATTCAAACAACAGATCGAACAGGCCAAGAGTGCCTCTGAATTGGAACAGCAGCGTATGCTTGCCAATCAGCGCAAGATCAAAGTCCAGGCGGAAACCGCCCGGATCACAGCTGAGATCGCTGCAAAACAGCAGCAGACACAACGTTTGATCGCAGCCAATACGGATCTGGAAGCAGCATCGGTACAGTATCAGGCGGCTGAAGCCAATGCCAAAGCGAAATTGATGCTTGCAGAAGCCAAACGGAAAGTCATTGCATCCCGGAATGAATCCGAAGTTCTCATTCTGAAACGCAATGTGGAAGCATACGGCAGCGGAGAGGCTTATGTAAAAGCTTTGCTCTACAATAAACTCGGTCCCAATATCCGTTCCATCATGATCCGCGGCACGGAAGGGCCCGCTTTCGGATTGCCCATCTTCGGTGCTCATCCTGCGGATACCAACATGATGAAAGGGGGAAAATGAATATGAAAAAGAATATTATCATTACTGTTTCCTCGGTGCTCATCCTGCTCCTGGCGGGATTGGTGATCTATTTCTGGTGTTTCTGCCGTTTCTATGTCCCTGCCGGTTATATGGCGGTGGTAACAGCAAAAACAGGTTCTCAGCCGAAACCGGGAACGATTTTGGTGGAAAAAGGCGAAAAAGGGATCTGGCGCGAAGTTCTTACAGAAGGACGGCATTTTCTGGATCCTGTAATGTACGATGTGGCGATTGTCAAAGCAATCTCCATTCCGTTGGGAAAAGTGGGGATCGTCACGTCCAAAGTGGGAACCCCTCTGCCTCCGGGCGAGATCGTAGCCCCGGATAAAACATATCAGGGTGTCTGGCGGGATGTTCTCGGTCCCGGATTGCACCGTTTGAATCCGCAGGGATATTCCATCGAAATCGTGGATGTGATCAATATTCCCATCGGTTATGTCGGCGTAGTAACTTCCCAGACAGGGAAAGCAGCTCCAGCCGGAGAATTTGCATCGATCGGCACAAAAGGAGTATTGAAAGATATTCTTCAACCGGGATTGTATTACATCAATCCGCGGGCATATCAGGTCAATGTGATTGAGATCGGGATGAATCAGGTCAGCATGACCGGGCAACAGGGCAGTGTGATCGAATTGCGGAACAGTATTGATTCCGCCAGCAGTGCATTGCGGGAAATCTCAAACAATACGTTAAACAATCAGTTGCAGCAACGTTTGAAATCCGCTCCGGCTGCTGAAGCCAGACTCAGGATCGATTCTGCACCATCAAATGGTGTCCGCAAAATGAAAAAAAGAATCGAAATATCCTCTCAACCGGCAGCTGCAAAATCTCCGGAAGTGGTCTATTCCATCAACCGTTTTGTGGAATTCCCCTCCCGTGACGGTTTCAAAATCCTGATGGATATGACTGTTGAATTTGAACTGCTGCCGGAAAATGTTTCCCGGATCTATATGCTTTATGGTGATCTGCCGCAGGTCGTGGAAAAAATCATTCTGCCTCAGATCCTTTCGGTATCCCGTCTGAAAGGTTCTTCTTACCGGGCACAGGATTTTATCATGGGTGACGGCAGAGAAACATTCCAGAATTCTCTGCGGGAAGAGCTGGTCACTTCTCTGAAAGAAAAAAGTATCATGATCCATAATGCAATCATCCGCAATGTGGATATCCCCAAAAACATTCTGCAGCCGATCCAGGAAGCAAGCCTTGCCAAAGAACAGAATCAGACCAACTTCTCCCTGCAGGCAACTGCACGTATCGAAGCAGAACTCAATGCTCAGGTCGGTATGATCGAACAGAAACGCAAAGAAGTGGAACAGGAAACCAAAAAAATCGTTGCTGAAATCCGCGCAAATCAGGAAAAAGCGGTTCGTATGATCAACGCTCAAACAGATCTTGAGGTCGCAAAAATCCAGCTGAAACGTTCTGAAATCGAAGCAAAACGCGAACAGCTGATCGGTGAAACCGATGTGAAAGCCGGATTCATTCAGGATAATGAACTTGCCAATGGAGCCAAACTCCGGGCAGAGGCTCTCGGTAAGCTGGGGATCATGTCGGATCTGCGCCTGGTCGATTCCCTCAATCCAAAATTGGAGATCAAGGTCATTTATGCCGGACCCGGTACACTTTGGACAGATTTGAAAAACGGTACTCTCTCCGGAAAATAAAATTCTGTCCCCCCAATAGAAAAATCCTCCCGATCCACAACGGAAAGGGAGGATTTTTTTCGCATTGAAGTGTGAGCGGATGACGGGGACGAACCCCGCCTCCGGCTCGTTTGTCAGGGGAATTATGGACGATACATAATCCTAACAAAAAAAAGAAAAGAAAAATTTTTTTCTTGTCAGCCATTCCTGCTACAATGGCTGACAAGAAAGGGAATATAATTCAAATTTTTGAAATTGCAAGTCTGTTCAAAAATTTTTTCAAGAAATAAAAAATCTTTTTGTCAGTTGTTCTGCCACCAACAACTGACAAAAAGGTAATATAACAAAAATTTTTTAAAAATCAAGTTGAATTTGCTTGACAAATCCATAATGTCCGGATTTATACCCGTAATCATAATCATAATCGTAATCATAATCGTAATCATAATCGTAATCATAATCGTAATCATAATCATAATCGTAATCATAATCGTAATCGTAATTGTAATTATAATCACAAAATCCGGATCTCAATCAAGTTTCGTGAAAAAATATTTTTATTTTTTGTTTGGAACTTCTTATAGATTCCATGATTGCATTTTCATAAAAAGATGATAGATTATTGCAGTACAAACAGATTATAATTTTTATATTCTTACAAGGAGAAGAAAAAATGTTTGAATTTGGTTTTGCCCAGGAAGATATTACCCCGAATTATGGAGTGGCTCTTCTCGGATATTTCAATCCGAGACCCAACAGAGGAGCTTATGACCGTTTGAGTGTAAAAGCTGCGGTATTCCGTACTGAAAAGGAATGTGTCGGGATTGTTTCATTTGACTTGTGCTATATTGTCCGCAATCTTGTCAAACGCTTTCAGGAAGGGGTTGAAAAAGCGGGACTGCCCTGTGCCGGCAAGGTGATTTATTCCACAACTCACACTCATACAGGTCCTTATGTGGAAAAGGTTGATTTTGAAAAAGAAGACAATATATCTCCGGAATATATTGATGAACTGGTGGCAAAAACAGTCAACGCGCTGAAAAACGCATGTGCATGTCTTTCTCCGGCGGAACTTTACAATACAAAAACAACTTGTCATTCTCTGGCATTCTGCCGTCGTTATATCATGAAGAACGGCAAGACTCTGACCAATCCCGGCAAGCTCAATCCGGATATTGTCAGACCGGAAGATGAAATCGATCCGGATATTTACGTGCTGGCTGTCAAACAGGAAGGACAGTACCGTTTGATCATGGCCAATATTTCCAATCATACAGACACGATCGGAGGCGATTTTGTTTCCGGCGACTGGCCGTCTGCCATGGAAGCGGAGATCCAGCATGAACTGGATTGCGGAGTTCCGGTCATGACCATTATTGCACCTCAAGGGAACATCAATCACTTCAATGTTGCCACGGCTGCAGATCAGACCAGTTATGCAGAAGCACGCCGGATCGGGAAAGCCTATGGACAGGTTGTTCTCTCTTCGCTGTTTGCATTGAACAAAGTGGAATGTGATAACATCCGATTTGTCAATGCGGAAGTTGAAATGCCTTATATGCAGGTCACGGATGAAGAATATGCCGAAGCGCAGAAAGCGTATGAAGCCAATAAAGATGCTGTGATGGAAGCAGGTCGGGATTTCACCTCTGAAGACATTGCAAAATGTCACCCGTATGTGCTGAAATTCTTTGCTGAACGCTTGATGGGATGTCGGGACAGAGCGATTCCGGGGAAACGTTTTGAAGAGATGGCAGCCATTTCTTTCGGAGATGAGATCGCATTTGTGACCTTGCCTTGTGAAGCGTTTGTGGAGTTCACCCGCGAAATCCGGAAATCCTCCAAATATCCGATGACCTTTGTGGCGACCCTGACTCAGGGGGAAGTCGGCTATGTTGGAATGCCGCACAACTATGGCAACGGAGGCTATGAAACCAGTCCGGACAGAGCGGTTGCAGACCGTAATCTCGGTCCGGTAATGTTGAAAACTGCTAACGATCTGTTGAAATAATATTATGGAAACGAAAAAAACTTTTGCGGAAAATTTCTCTGACAAGATCCGGAAAAAGTACAGAATGCTTGCCACAGGATCGGCTCTGACGGGTTGTATTTCGGAGTGGTTTATTGACAGTAACACGCTGATTATTCTGTATCTGGTGATGTTGGGGGGGAGCGAATCCTTTTCCATGTTTTCCAGTGCGATTTCGGCACTTGTTTCGGTTCTGCTGGTGATTCCTTGTGCCGGTGTGGCGAACAGGATCGGCTTGCGGATTTCGTACAGCAGTGCGGTCTATCTCGGGATGTTTGCCTATTTTCTGATGGCAGCCGCTCCCTTTTTCGGAGAGATCGCCAAATATATTGTCATGCTGGGATGTTTTCTGTATTGTCTTTCCCGTCCGCTGTACGGTGCCACATGGTATCCGATGTGCGATGCGTTTCTGTTGAAATCGGAACGCGGCAGTTTCTTCGGCAACATGCGTTTCACCTACATGACACTGAATGCGATTCTGATTTTTGTTGCGGGGAAATTTATGGGAGCCAAACCGCCGATCTGGGTGATGCAGCTGATCGTTCTTTTTCCGGGGATCATGCTGTTGGGCAGAAAAATCTGTATGGATAATCTGCCCGTGAATCCGGCGTCGGAAAAAAATGCGTATGACTTGCGTAAAGCTCTTGCCATATCCATCCGGAATTCAGAATTGATGGGCTTTGCATTCTACATCTGCATGGTCAACATGTCTATTGCAGCGGCTCTTCCGTTGGCGATCCTGTATATGAAAACAACATTGGATTTCAATGCGTCCCAGATCATGACGATCACCTCTATCGGATTGCTTGGTTATATTTCAGGATATGCGCTTGTCGGAAAACTGATGAAGAAACTCGGGACAAGAAATTTCCAGTTGTTGACGCATGGGATCTTCATTCTTTTCCTCGGCTCGCTCTTCTTGATTCAGCCGCAATGGAATTACCTGTTTGCCCGTTTTGCTGTATTGTTCTACGTCCATGGAATTGCGGCGGCATTCCTGATGTGTCTGACTTCCACAGAAATGCTGGCACTGGCACGACCGACCAATAAGCTGATGGCATCTGCCATGGTCACGACGTTTCAGAATATCGGAACCACAATCGGCAGAATCGGAACCTCTGTGATTCTCGGGTTATGTATTCTTACGGATTCGTGGACATTACAGGGAGGGAATTTCACCAAATACAATACATTATTCGGCTTGAGTCTGTGCATGATCCTGTTCAGTCTCTTCTTCCTTCTTCTCTCTCCGTCGTTCGTACCGAAACACAAGGACTACTACGAGCCGTCCAACTGAGGAAAAACAGGAGTTCAAGTTGCTGTTAATCTCCGGATTATAAAAAAGATAAAGTTATCCGCATTTTTTCTTGTAATTCCGGAGGAACAGCAGTATATTAATATAATTTTTCCGTAACATTTAACTGAAAAAAAGGTTCAGGTAACGTAAAATGACTCAGATTGCCAAAAAGAAGTATCGTGTGTCTCCCGCACCCGATGAGTGCAAGGGCTGCGGACGATGTGTCAGCGCCTGTCCGAAGAAATTGCTGAAGATGGGATCGAAACTGAATTTCATGGGGGTTCCCTATGCCGAATATGTCGGGGAAGGCTGCATCGGTTGCGGTGCATGTTTCTACACCTGTCCGGAACCCGGAGCTATTACAGTTTACGAGATCACAGAAGACTGAAAATCACAAGGACAAAAGACAATGGAATACAGTAACAAACTTCTGCTGAAGGGAAATGAAGCGGTCGTTCTCGGTTCGCTGCTTGCGGGCTGCGACTGTTTCTTCGGTTATCCGATCACCCCTGCCAGCGAAATCGCTCAGACCGCTGCAGAATATTTCCCCAAACTGGGACGTGCATTTCTGCAGGCAGAATGTGAAACCGCTTCAATCAACATGGTTCTCGGTGCCTCTGCCGCCGGCAGACGTGTCATGACCGCTTCTTCCGGGCTGGGGATCAGTCTCAAACAGGAAGGCGTCTCCTACATTGCCACCATGGAACTTCCCTG